>DASSSA010000088.1:0-26956 GCA_035701505.1 Actinomycetota bacterium | reverse complement strand
CAGCTCGGCGAGCTCGCGCTCGATCTCCTGGCGGCGCTCGTCCGCGGTCGGGTCGTCCTTGACGGCCACGAGCTCGATCTCGAGCTGGAGGATCCGGCGCTCGACCTCGTCGATCTCGGTCGGCATCGAGTCGATCTCGATGCGGAGCCGCGAGGCGGCCTCGTCGATGAGATCGATCGCCTTGTCGGGGAGGAACCGACCGCTCACGTACCGGCTGGAGAGCACCGCCGCCGCGACGAGGGCGGAGTCCTGGATCCTGACGCCATGGTGCACCTCGTACCGCTCCTTCAAGCCCCGAAGGATGGCGATCGTGTCCTCGACCGAGGGCTCCTCCACCAGGACCGGCTGGAACCTGCGCTCCAGAGCGGGGTCCTTCTCCACGTGCTTGCGGTACTCGTCGAGCGTGGTCGCGCCGATCGCCCGGAGCTCGCCACGGGCGAGCATCGGCTTCAACATGTTGCCGGCGTCGACCGCACCTTCCGCCGCGCCGGCACCGACGACGGTGTGCAGCTCGTCGATGAACGTGATGATCTGGCCTTCGCTCTCGGCGATCTCACGCAACACCGCTTTGAACCGCTCCTCGAACTCGCCGCGGTACTTCGAGCCCGCGATCAACGCCCCGATGTCCAGGGCGACCACGCGCTTGTCCTGCAGCGACTCGGGGACGTCTCCGGCCACGATCCGCTGGGCCAGTCCCTCGACGATGGCGGTCTTCCCCACGCCGGGCTCGCCGATCAGCACCGGGTTGTTCTTCGTCCTTCGGGAGAGCACCTGGATCACCCGGCGCACCTCGTCGTCCCGACCGATGACGGGATCGAGCTTCCCACGCCGCCCGAGGTCGGTGAGATCGCGCCCGTACCGCTCGAGGGCCTGAAACTTCTCCTCCGGGTTCTGGTCGGTCACGCGCTGCCGGCCGCGAACTTCCGCAAGGGCCGCCAGGACGGCGTCGGGCTTCAGGCCCGCCTCGCGGAGCAGCCGCGCGGGGCCCGTGTCCCCATCGAGAAGGGCCAGGAACAGGTGCTCGGTGGAGACGTATTCGTCGGTCAACTGCTTCGCCCCGGCGAACGCTCGCTCGAGCAGGTTCCCTGTGGCCGGCGACACCCGAACCTCGGCGCCCTGCGCGTACACCTTTGGGATCCGGTCCAGCGCCTCGTCGACCTGGTCTCTGAGCGTGCGGGGAGAGATCCGCAGGCGATGCAAGAGCGGGTAGATCACCCCGTCGGGGTCCGAGAGAAGGGCGAACAGGACGTGCTCGGGTTCGATGGACTGGTGGCTGCGGGCGACCGCCTGCCCCCGGGCCGCCTCCAGAGCGGCCTGTGACTTCATCGTCAGCTTGTTCGGATCCAACGGTCCCTCACTCCCTCGTAGTCGCCTCGCTCATCCCGTACATCAAACCGCCGGCGCCCCCGGAAGGACGATCAGCCAGACGAACCCCCGCTCAGCCAAGGGAACGTCGAGATCGTCCGAAAAGGCACGATCTCCACCGGCGCCGAGGACGGACCGAGGGCAACCGGGCGCCCCCGGCGAACCCGCCGGAGCTCGGCCTCGAGCTCCACCGCCCGGCGTCGAAGTTCCTCCAACTGCGCCTCGAGCTCCATGATCATCTTCACGCCGGCCAGGTTGATCCCCTGGCCTTGCGTGAGCTCCTGGATCATCTGCAGCCTGTCGATGTCTCGCTCGGAGTACCGTCGGGTGTTGCCGGAGGTCCGCTTGGGACTCAACAGGCCCTTCCGCTCGTAGATTCGAAGCGTCTGAGGATGCACGCCCGCGAGCTCCGCCGCCACGCTGATGATATAGACCGCTCGGTCCTCGGCTCGGTCGCTTCGATTCCCTCGCGCTGCCATGGACTCCGCTCCTCCCCTACGCCTCGACCCCGAGCCCCTTGCGCGGCGATTCGCGCTCCGCCTCCTTGAGCTGCTTCAGCAGGTGCTTCTCGTCGTGGGACAAACGCTGCGGCACCTCTACGTTCACCGTGACCAGCAGGTCGCCATGGCCACCCTTCTTCGGCGCGCCCTTGCCCCTGATCCGGAAGGTCCTGCCAGACTGCGTGCCGGAGGGGATCTTGAGCCTCACCGCCCCGTTCAGGGTGGGAACGTCGACGTTCGCACCCAGGGCCGCCTCCGCGAACGTGATGGGGAGCGCGAGGGTGAGATCACTTCCCTTCCGTCCGAACAGCCTGTGGGGCGCGACGTGTACCACCACGTACAGATCGCCCGCAGACCCGCCCGGCGGTCCCGCCTCGCCGCGTCCCGAGAGCCGGATCCGGGCTCCGTCCTTCACGCCGGCCGGAACTTTCACCTGGAAGCTGCGCGTCGTTCGCACACTGCCCGAGCCACGGCACGTCGGGCAGGGGTGCTCCACGATGCGGCCGGCACCCCGGCACCGAGGACAGGTCTGCGACATCTGGAAGAACCCCTGGTTGACGCTGACCGATCCGAGCCCACCACACTGGGGACAGGTGACGGGCGTCGTCCCCGGCTCCGCGCCCGACCCCCCGCAGGTTGGGCATGGCGCGGGCCCCTGGATGCGCACCGGGACCGTGGTCCCACGCATGGCGTCGTCGAAGGAAACCCGTACCTCCGTCTCGAGGTCGGCGCCGTGTGCTGCCGGTCGCTGCCCTCGGCCCCGGCCGGTGAATACGCTGAACAGGTCCCCTAAGTCCCCGACGTCGCCGAACCCGAAGTCCTCGAACCGGACCCCCCCTCCAGCTCCCGGGCGGCCCCCACCGCGGAAGCCGCCGGCCCCGAAGCCCGAGGCGGCCATGTCCCGGACCTGGTCGTACTGCTTGCGCTTGTCCTCGTCGCCGACGACGTCGTAGGCCGCCGAGATCTCCTTGAACCGCTCCTCGGCGGACTTGTCTCCGGCGTTGGCGTCGGGGTGGAACTGCTGCGCGAGCTTGCGGTATGCCTTCTTGATCTCCGCCTGCGACGCGTTCTTCGCCACGCCGAGGACGTGGTAGTAGTCCTTGTCGAACCACTCACGGCGGACGTCGCCGTTCATCGGCGACCCCCTCAGCGCTCGTGCGTGACGCGCACGCCCGCGGGGCGGACTACCCGACCCTTCAGCACGTAGCCCTGGCGGAGGACGTCGGCCACCAGCGGATCACCCTCGCCCGAGCTCGATCCCATCAGCGCCTCGTGCCGCTCGGGGTCGAAGGGCCGTCCCTCCGCCTCGATCCGCTCGAGCCCCTCGGACTTGAGGGTCTCGACGAGCTTCGCGTACACGAGCTCGACGCCGTGAAGGAACTTTTCGAAGTCGGGCCTCTGCTCGGCGGCCATCAGGGCGAGCTCGAACTCGTCCAGCACCTCCAGGAGGCGGCGCACCAACGGCTCCGAAGCGAGCTCCACGGCGCGCGTCTGCTCCTTCAGGACCCGCTTGCGGTAATTGTCGAACTCGGCCTGCAGGCGCATCAGGTGATCCCGATACTCGGCGGCCTCTTGCTTCGCAGCTTCCACGTCCCTCTCGACACCACTCGTCTGCTCATGCTCCTCATCGCCTCGGGGTTCCCCGGAGGAAGCTCTGGCCTCCTCCGAGGAGTCGCCCGAGCCGAGGAAGCGCCGGCGGTCGGAGACCTTGACCTTCGGCCGGTTCAACCGACCTTCGTCGGTGCGATCCTTCTCGCCCATCACGTCGTCCTGACCGTGACCTTCTTGGGCTTGGCCTCCTCACGCTTGGGCACCTCGATCGTGAGCACGCCCTTGTCGAACGACGCCTCGACCCTCTCGGTGTCGGCCGTCATCGGCATCGACAGGGTTCGCGAGAAGGCCCCGTATCGCCGTTCGATGCGCTGGAACGAGTCCTCCGTCGCCTTGTAGAAGAACTCTCGCTGTCCCTTGATCGTCAGCGTCAAGTCCTCCACGGACACCTCGACGTCTTCCGGCTCGATCCCTGGAAGCTCGACGGTCACGACGAACTTGTCGACGGTCTCGTAGACGTCCAGCGCCGGCACCCAGGAACCAGTTTGACCGGGCGCGGGCTCGCCGCCGCCGTAGCTTCGGCCGAACAAACGGTTCAGCTCGTTCTGGATCGACATGAGATCGCGGAACGGATCCCACCTCTCGAGCATCGACATCTACGAAGCGCCTCCTTCGTCGACGACCTCGCCCTCGACGACGTCTTCCTCGCCGCCCTCGGGCGCGCCCTCGGGCGCGGCCTGCTCCGGCCCGGCCTGGGCCTGCGTGTGCTGGTACATGGCCTGGCCGATGCGCTGGAAGACCTGCATCGTGGCCTGGGTTGCGGACCTGATCCTCTCCACGTCCTCTCCCTTCAGCACTTGCTTCAGCTCCTCGTTCGACTTGATGAGTTCCGCGCGGTCGCCCTCGGGCACCTTCTCGCCCCACTCCTGGAGCGACCGGTCGATCTGGTAGCTGAGCTGGTCCCCGGCGTTCCGGGCTTCGGCTGCCTCACGCCGCGTGTGGTCCTCGGCCGCGAACTTCTCCGCGTCCTTCACCATCCGGTCGATGTCGTCCTTCGACAGGGCCGTCCCACCAGTGATGGTCATCTGCTGCTCCTTACCGGTGGCCAGGTCCTTGGCAGAGACGTTCACGATCCCGTTCGCGTCGATGTCGAACGCCACTTCGATCTGCGGCATGCCGCGGGGCGCCGGCGGGATGCCCATCAGGTGGAACTTCCCGAGCGAGCGCACGCCCGGCGAGAAGACGGTCTCGGCCTCGCCCTGAAGGACGTGGATCTCGACCGTGGTCTGGTTGTCGTCCGCGGTCGTGAAGATCTCGCTCTTGCGGGTAGGGATGGTCGTGTTCCGCTCGATCAGCTTGGTGAAGATTCCGCCCTTCGTCTCCACCCCGAGCGTGAGCGGCGTGACGTCGAGGAGCAGGATGTCCTTGACGTCGCCCTTCAGCACGCCCGCCTGGACGGCGGCGCCGACCGCGACGACCTCGTCGGGGTTCACTCCCTTGTGCGGCTCCTGGCCGCCGGTGAGCTTGCGGACCAGGTCCTGGATCATCGGCATGCGTGTGGCCCCGCCGACCAGGATCACGTGGTCGATGGCCGAGACGTCCTTGCCCCAATCCTTCACGGCCTGGCGGAACGGGCCCTCCGTTCGCTCGACCAGGTCGGCCGTCATGCGCTCGAACTCCGACCGAGTGAGCTTCATCTCCAGGTGCAGCGGACCCTCGGCCGTCGCGGTGACGAAGGGGAGGTTGATCGTTGTCTCGGCCACCTGAGACAGCTCGATCTTGGCCTTCTCGGCGGCCTCCTTCAGCCGCTGGAGAGCCATTCGGTCTGCCGCGAGGTCCACACCGTGAGCGTTCTTGAACTCTCTGACCATCCAGTCGATGACCCGCTGGTCCCAGTCGTCACCACCGAGGTGCGTGTCACCGTGGGTGGCCTTGACCTCGAAGACCCCTTCACCGATCTCCAGCAGGGACACGTCGAACGTCCCCCCGCCCAGGTCGAACACGAGGATGGTCTGGTCGTGCTGCTTGTCCAGGCCGTACGCGAGGGAGGCCGCGGTCGGCTCGTTGATGATCCGAAGGACCTCCAGGCCTGCGATCTGCCCCGCCTCCTTCGTGGCCTGGCGCTGCGCGTCGTCGAAGTAGGCGGGGACGGTGATGACAGCCTGTGCGACCGAATCGCCCAGGTAGGCTTCGGCGTCCCGCTTCAGCTTCGTCAGTATCTGGGCCGAGATCTCCTGGGGTGTCCATCGCTTCCCGTCGACCTCGACGTTCCAGTCCTTTCGGCCCATCTCCCGCTTCACGGAACGGACGGTTCGGTCCGGGTTGGTGATGGCCTGACGCTTCGCGACCTCACCGACCAGGATCTCGCCGTTCCTGGTGAACCCGACCACCGATGGTGTGGTCCGGGAGCCCTCCGCATTGGGGATGACCACCGGCTCGCCCCCCTCCAGGACGGATACCACGGAATTGGTCGTCCCCAGGTCGATTCCCACGGCTCGTGGCATGAGCGAACCCTCCTGAGTGCGTCCTTGATCTGATTCGAAGGATAAAGTCTGAGTCCCCTAGTGTCAAGGTTGAGCATCATCGGACGGCGATCGGGCATGGGGTTCTGAGCCCGGAACCCGGTGGTGGTCGGGGCCCTCGAGTGGCAGAAAGCGGCCCCGGAGGCCCAAGGACGAGAGGGGGAACCCTGCCGTCGGTTCCGCGTATACACTCGCCACTTGATGCTCCTGCCTGCGGCGATCCTCCTGGCCCTCGTTGCCGCGGCCGCGGGACTCTTCGCTCGGCGGGCCCGCCTGCTGTACGAGCTGGTGCGCCTGGGCCGGTCCGTCGATCGGACGCGCGACGTGCCGGTCAGGCTGGAGCGCGAGGTGACCGTGGTGCTCGGCCAGCGAAAGCTGCTCCAGCGCCTCCTGCCGGGGGTGATGCACGCCTTCATCTTCTGGGGGTTCCTGGTCCTTCTAACCACGATCGCCGAAGCGATGGGGCAGGCGGTGGACGGGGACTTCGCCCTGCCGCTGATCGGCCGAAGCGGCTGGCTCGGGCTGCTCCAGGACCTTTTCGCCCTCCTGGTGGTTGTCGGGGTTCTCATGGCCTTCGCCATCCGAAAGATCCAACGCCCGGAGCGGTTCGTGGGCAGCCACATGCAGGAGGCGGACCTCATCCTGGTGTGGATCCTCGGCATCATGCTCACGCTCTTCGGGCTGAACGCGATCAGGATCGCCCGAGGCATCGCCGAGGCCCCGCTGGCATGGACCCCCATCTCGCGCGGGCTCGCGCGCGCGTTCGAGCCCATGACTCCGGCCGTCCTTCGCCTCTACGAGCCGTTCTTCCTGTGGACGCATCTCCTGCTCATCCTGGGGTTCCTGTGCTACATCCCGTATTCCAAGCACCTGCACATCATCACCAGCTCGATCAACGTGTTCTTCTCCAACACCAAACCCACGGGGTACTTGACTCCGCTCCGGATCGATGTGGACGCGCCCGACTCCGACCAGATCCGGCTCGGCGCCGCGACGGTCGAAGACCTCACGTGGAAGGAGGCCTTGGACCTCTACGCGTGCACCGAATGCGGGAGATGTCAGAGCGCGTGCCCGGCGTGGAACACGGGGAAGCCGCTCTCGCCGAAGCTCTTGATCATGGACCTCCGGGACCACTTGTTCGAGGAAGGGCCGAAGATCCTCGAGGCTGGAAGGACATCCAGCGATATCCGGAAGACCTCGCTCGTCCCGGAGGTCGTGGACGAGGAGGTCGTATGGGCCTGTACGACGTGCGGCGCGTGCATGCAGGAGTGCCCCGTGGACATCGAGCACATCGACCACATCGTCGACCTCCGTCGGAACCTGGTGATGGGTGAGTCACGGTTCCCCCCAGAGTCGGCCGCGCTCCTTCGAAACCTGGAGACCGCCGGGAACCCGTGGGGTCAGCCCCAGTCACAGCGCGCGGCGTGGGCCGAGGGGATTGACGTCCGCCTGCTCGGCCCGGGCGAGCAGGCTCCGGATTTCATCTACTGGGTGGGGTGCGCCGGCTCGTTCGACGACCGAGCCCGCGGAGTCTCGCGCGCCGTGGCCGGCCTCCTGCGGGATGCCGGACTGTCCTTCGCCATCCTCGGCCCGCAGGAGCTGTGCACCGGCGACCCAGCTCGCCGCATCGGGAACGAGTACCTGTTCCAGACGTTGGCGGAGCAGAACGTGGCCACGCTGGACGGCTCGGGAGTCACCAAGATCGTGGCCAACTGCCCCCACTGCTTCAATACGCTCCACAACGAGTACCCGGACTACGGTGGCCGGTACGAGGTGCTCCATCACACCCAGCTGCTCGCCCAACTGGTGGAACACGGCCGCCTCCGGCCAACGGAGCACGTGCGAGCGCTGCTCGCCTATCACGATCCCTGCTACTTGGGGCGGCACAACGGCGTCTACGGTGAGCCGCGGGAGCTCCTCGATTCGGTCCCCGGCCTGTCGACCGTTGAGATGCCTCGCCACGGGAGCCGGGGCCTGTGTTGCGGGGCGGGGGGAGCCCGGATGTGGATGGAGGAGCGGATCGGCAAGCGCATCAACCGGGAGCGCATGGACGAGGCCGCCTCCACCGGCGCGGACATGGTCGGCGTGGCCTGCCCCTTTTGCCTCGTGATGTTGGATGACGGAGCCCGGGCTCGGGGCGACGGGGTGGAGGTCGCCGATGTCGCGCAGGTCCTGGCCATGTCGACGTCGGGGAGTCGTCTAGTCCCTTCGGAGTAACCCCCTCCCCGACTCTCCGGTTCGCTCGGACCGACGGGTTCGCGCTCGTCGAGCCCTCGGTCGCTCGGCACGCGGGCTTCGCCTCCCGGCACCGGTTCAAGCGCGCCCCCGAACCGTCCGAAGGAAGAACTAGACCGAACGGCATGGCTTGGTCGAACGGACGACCCCCGGTGTCGTCCGCGATGTCGAGGGCGAGAGGCAGGCAGCACGACCGCGGGCCGTGCCGGCCGAGAAGGAAGGGATCGGGTGGAGACAGCTGTCGTCCACGAGGCTGACGAAGCCGCCGAATGCCGGCGCCTCGCCGAGCTCTTGAACCTCGACGCCGTGGGCATCATGCGATCGGGCGCGTCCTCTCGCAGGATCGCCTGGTGGGCCGCGCCCGGGTCTGGACCGCTCCCGCTTCACCTCGACGACGTGCTCGAGGGACGGGCCCAGGGCTGGATCGCATGCCCTCGCGGTGACGACTTGGTGTTCGCCCGCATCACGGCGAAGTCTTCCGTCCGCTCGGTCGCCGCTTTGCGAGGGATGCTGGCATCGCTGGCGGGCCGGAGGCCCTCGGCTTCGGACGGTCTCGACGATTCGTACGCGAAGGAGCGAACCCGGTGGGCCTATGCCATCCACGACGGCCTCACGCAGGTGGTGACCGCGTCGGTGCTCGAGCTGGAGTGGATGGCCAGGCGGGTGGACCTGGACCCCACTCAGGCCACGGCGGCTCTGGCCGAAGCGGCGACCGAGCTCCGACGAGCCCTGGAGGAGATCCGGCGGATGTTGGCCGCCCTGTCGCCCGATGGATCGCCGGAGGACGGATCGCGCGAGGAGGAACCGCTCGAGCTGGTCGTGCAGAGAGTGCTGGAGCGGTGGCGGCTCCCCGCCTCCTGGACCATCGAAGGCGACGTCGGCGCCGTCCACGGTCCGATCCTCCAGGCGGCCTCCTCCGTCATCCGGGAAGGGGTGGCCAACGCGGCGAAGCATTCAGCCTCCAAGGACGTGGCCGTGAGGGTGCAAGCGACGCCACAGCGCGTCGAGGTGCAGATCGAGGACCGGGGACAGGGCTTTCAGGCCTCCCCGGAGGAGACCGGGGAGGGCCATCTGGGTCTGGAGATGATGCGACGCCTGGTGGCGGAGGTGCGTGGCACCCTCGACATCGAATCGTCCCCTGGGCGTGGGACTCGGGTGGTCGCCCGGCTACCCGTCGACGAGCAAGGAGACGAACCTTGAGGATCATGATCGTTGACGATCACGCGCTGGTGCGTCGCGGCATGGCTCATGTCGTGCGCGAATGCTTCAGCGAAGCGGACGTCGAGGAGACTGCCGGGGCGGACGAGGCCCTTCGGGTGATGGAGGCTGGCCCGGTAGACGTCGCCCTCGTCGACGTGCGGATGCCGAACACCGACGGCCTCGAGCTGCTCCACGACCTTCGGACGAGATGGCCCAAGGTGCCCGTGATCGTGCTGACCACGTTCGACCATGCGCATTACGTTCGGCGAGCCTTGGCCGAGGGGGCCGCGGGGTACCTGCTGAAGGATGCGACGCCGGAGGACCTGGAGCAAGCCATCAAGGTGGCGATCTCGGGTGGCGGCAACGTCCTATCGCCCAGGGTCATCCAGAACCTGTTCGATGCCATGGAGGTGGGAAGCGGCGACCAGAACGAGCCGCACGGCCGTCCGTCGACCAGCCTCACGCAGCGAGAGACCGACATCCTGGCTCTGCTGGCCGAGGGAAAGAGCAACCGAGACATCTCCCGGGCCCTGTTCCTGTCGGAGAAGACAGTGAAGGCGCACCTCGCAGCGGTCTTCCGGAAGCTCGGCGTGAGCAACCGCACGCAGGCCGCGATGGCTGCGGTCTCGATGGGGATCGGTCCCACGCCGTTCGCAATGGACCCGGAGGATGTCGAGCCCTCCAACGCAACCACGCGGCGGTGACCCCCCCGTGGTCACCGGGATGCCGGCGGCGGTGAGGAGTGAATCCGGGTGTGCCCGGCCGGGCTGGGGAATGGCTAGGGATGGAGGACGGGCGCCCGCATCGCTGAGCGGGAACGCGACGGCCGGAGGCGGCGGATAGATGGAACGGAAGCAGGGTCTGATGGGCGGCTTCCTGGGCCAGAAGGGTGAAGACGGATCCGAGGGCCGCGACGCCTCCTCCGCCGCCGCCGAGGGCTCCGAAGCGGGAGGCTCACCTGCGAAGGGCAAAGAGGTGGACGCGTACGAGGAGGATTGGTACAGAAGCTTGAAGGCGCTCGCCGAACGACGCGCCCAGATCGCCGAGGAGGAAGAGGAAGAAGTCCCCGCCGAGGCCCAACCGCCGGATCAGGCCTCCTCCGAGCAGGAGCCGCCCGCGCCAAAGGAGCTCGAGCAGCCTGCGGCCGAGATCGCGCAGCCGCGGGCCCCGGTGGAGATGGAGCAGCCCGCGGCCGAGATCCCGCAGCCGCCGGCCCCGATTGAGCTCGAGGAGCCTGCGCCCGAAATCCCGCAGCCGCCGGTCCCGGTTGAGCTCGAGCAACCTGCTGCCGAGGTCCCCGAGCCGCCGGCGCCGGTTGAGCTCGAGCAACCTGCTGCCGAGGTCCCCAAGCCCTCGGCCGCGGAGATCCTGCAGCGACGGCTGACTGCTTTCAGGGCGGCTCAGTCCGAGGCTCCCCACAGCCCCCAGCCCGTCGAACCGGATCGTGCCGCCGCGGCCGAGCCGGGCGAACCTGCCCAAGCCGTTGAAGCTGTCGAAGCCGGCGCTTGGAAAGCCGAAGTTGCGCCCAGCCAAGCGTACGAGCCGCGTCCGGAGCCGGCGCCGGAGGCCCAGCCGGAGTCCGTCGGCCCTTCGCTCGCCGCTCGCGATCCGGACGAGCGGCGCCGTGCCCTCAGGGAGCTCACCGAGCGGGGCCCGGGCGATGGCGAGCTGGAGCAGGTCGTTGGCTTGTTGCTCGACCCGGATCAGGAGGTCCGCCGGCTGGCCCTGGAGGTCCTGTCGAGCCGGGCCGACCGCGTGGGCGACGCCACCATCAAGCAGGCACTCATGGACCCGGCCGACGAGGTTCGGGCCACGGCGGTTCGCCTTGCCGCCGAACGTGGCTCTCGCGATCTCGTCCTGCTCGCTCCGTTGGTCGCCGCGCGCCGCTGGCCGCTCACCCAGGCGGCAGCGCTCGAGCTGCTCCCCGAGCTCCTGGCATCGACGTCCACTCTCGGTGAGACCGAGCTCGATCTGCTCCTCACCTCGCTCGGCGAGATGGATCCCCCTCCCACAACGGCGGAAGGCACATCGATCGCCCGGCTGAGCCGGGCCGTCGGCATCTCGAGGCTGGTCGGTAGCCTGTCGCTGCCCGACGTCCGACGTCTGGGGGCCGTCCGGATCCTTGTGGAGGGGGAAGAGGCTCCGGAGATCCTCCGCGCGCTGGCCACCCTGGTCTCGGACCCCTTGGACGAGATCCGAGAGGTCGCGGAGGTCGCCGCCGACGCGATCGCCCGAACCGACGAATCCGCGGTCGGCGGACCGGAGTTCACCGACGATGCGGCCCTTGCTCCCGTGGACGCCGAACGCATCGCGTCACTCGCCCGCTCGTTGCAAGATGCCGACGAGGCGGTCCGTTACCTGGCACGGTCGAGCCTGGGAGGAGTCGAGCGAAGCCGTGTCCTCGCGTGGGCACGCGAGGCCGTGCGTACCGGTGACGTGGAGACGGCTTCCGCCGCGGCCGAGACCGTGGGCGCGCTCCGCTTATACGAGCTCGGTTTGGACATCCTGAACCGGGCGATGGAGCTTCCACTCGAGGCGCGCGAGCCGTTCCTGAAGGCCCTCGCGCGGGTGCGGCTGGAGGACCTGATCGGCCTCCTGGGGCAGGTCGACGAATCTCGCAAGCCCGAGGCGATCCGAGTGCTCTGGAGCTCGTCGGGTCCGACCGTGATGCCCTACCTTCGGGGACATCTCGACGACTCCTCGGTTCCGGTCCGCATGGCAGTCCTGGAGGTGATGGGTGAATCCGGCGACCCGAGCTACGTGGACGTCGCACGGTTCGTGCTCGAGACCGATCAGTCGGCGCCTCTTCGAGCCGCAGCCGTGCACGTGATCGCCCGGGCCAACATCGATACGTCCGATGCCATGACCCAAGCGATGGCCGATCTCGACCCGGTCGTTCGGGCGGCGGCCCTCGAGGAGCTCGCGGAGACCTTGGGTCGGGAGGCCGATCCCTTCCTTCTCCAAGGGTTGACCGATGGCGAAGAGTCGGTCCGGCGCGCAGCCATGAACCAGCTCGCTTCGAGGGAGGACAACGATCACGAGTTCGTGTGGTCGGCCCTTCGCCAGTGCCGACCCGAGGAACGGAACGAGCTCGGCTCGGTGTTCTCCCACTCCAACCCGGCCGCCCTGACCGAGCTCGCGCTCATGCATTACGGATCGCCCGACCAGGAGGAGCGGATGCTCGCCCTCGATCTCGCCGGATGGAGCGGGAGCCAGGCCTGCCTCGAGGCATCGATCCAGTCCCTCCAGGATCCCGTCCCCGCGGTTCGGGCGGCGGCCGCGTCGGCTCTCGGGCGTCTCCGCGACACGTCCGCGGTGCAAGCGCTGGGCAATGCGATCGGAGACTCCTTCCCCGAGGTTCGGGTTGAGGCCGTCCGAGCCCTGGGCGTCATCGACGACGAGGCAGTCCTCGGCTTCCTGGTGACTGCGCTCCAGGACGCCGATCCAGGGGTGCGAACGGTTGCCAGCGAGGTCCTCACTCAGTGGAGCTCGCCCGCGGTTGCCAAGCGGCTGGCAGGCGTGCTTGCAGTTCCCAACCTGCGGGATGCCGCCACCGACCTCCTGAGAAAGATCGGGCCGTCGTCGCAGGAATTGCTCATCGACGTGTTGCTCCACGGGACCCCCGAGGTGGTGCCCATCGTGGGTGGCTTGCTCCGGGACGTCGTCGGGGTGGCCCGGCTCGCGGGACGGCTCGGCTCGACGGAAGCGGATGCGCGGTTACGGGCGGTCGAGGCCATCGGAGCGATCGGTGGGCCCGAGGCAGTCGACGCCCTGATCGGGGTGCTCTCGGATCCGGACGAGCGGATCCGGCTCCGCTCCACGCAGTTCCTGGCAATGCTGGGGGATCCGCGTAGTGCGGATGCGATCGTCGCGGCCGTACTCAACGACCCCGCGACGGAGGTCGTGGCCGCGGCCGAGGGAGCTCTGTACCGGCTGGGCGTCCGCTCGGGCGACCCACAAATCGGCTGAGCGGCGAGCCCAGGTCTCGGCGTCAGCGAGATCCGAGCTCGCCGAACTCCTCGAAGAACCGGCTGGCCGTCGGACCGCGCTGCCCCTGGTACTTGCTCCTCGCCTCGGTGGATCCGTAGGGCCGCTCTGCGGGGGTGGTGAGGCGGAAGAACGAGATCTGTCCGATCTTCATCCCCGGGTAGATCGTGATGGGGAGGTTGGCCACGTTCGACAGCTCGAGGGTGAGATAACCGTCCCATCCTGGATCCACGTACCCGGCGGTCGAGTGGATCAGGAGACCCAGTCGTCCGAGAGACGACTTCCCTTCAAGCCTGGCTACCATGTCGTCGGGGATGGCGACGCGTTCGAGGGTCGACCCCAGCACGAACTCCCCGGGGTGGAGGATGAACGGGTCCGGGTCGGCGACCTCGACGACCTCGGTGAGGCCGGGCATCTCCTTCTTCACATCGATATAGGGGTACCGTGAGTTGGCGAACACCCGGAACCGGTCGTCGACGTGGAGGTCGATCGAGGACGGCTGGATCGAGGCCGGATCGAACGGGTCGATCTCGATGCGGCCCGATTCGATCTCCTTTCGGATGTCGACGTCCGAGAGGATCATCGCCGCGATGCTACTGGTTCGAACCGGACACCCGCGTCGTGGCTCACCCCGCCGCCCGCTGTGAGATCTCGACCCACCGCGCGAGCGCCCGCGTGGCGGCCCCGGAGTCGATCGATTCGGCCGCGGCGACCATCCCGTCCTTGACGCTCGTCGCGCGCCCCGCCACCTCCAGGGCCGCGCCGGCGTTGAGGACCACCACGTCGCGCGGCGGTCCGTGCTCGCCTGCGAGCACGGAGCGCGCGATGCCGGCATTCGTCGCGGCGTCGCCCCCTTTCAGGTCGGCACCCCTTGCCCGGGCGAGTCCGAGATCCTCGGGGTCCAGCAGCCGTTCCTTCACGTCGCCGTCCGCGGTCTCGTAGACCGTGGACGGCCCGGTGGTCGTGAGCTCGTCCAGGCCGTCCTGGCCTCGGAAGACCTTGGCTCTGACCCTCCGCCGGGCCAGGACCTCCGCGATGAGAGGCAGCATCCGCAGGTCGGACACCCCCACGACCTGGGCGTGCGGCCGGGCCGGGTTCGTGAGGGGACCGAGGAAGTTGAACGCCGTGGGCACGCGGAGCTCCCGGCGGACCGGTGCCGCATGCGCGGCGCCGGGATGGAAGACGGGGGCAAACATGAACGCGATCCCCGCCTCGGCAAGGCATCGCTCGACCCCTTCCGGTCCGAGGTCGATCCGAACGCCGAGGGCTTCCAGCAGGTCCGCCGACCCGCAGTGCGACGAGGCCGCTCGGTTGCCGTGCTTGGCCACGACGACCCCGGCCCCCGCGGCCACGATGGCGGCGAGCGTGGAGATGTTGAAAGTCTCCGAGCGGTCACCTCCGGTCCCGCACGTGTCGACGACGGGCTCGGTGGACCGTACGGGCTGAGCCATCTCGAGGGCGGTGCGCGACAGGCCCTCGATCTCGTCGACGGTCTCGCCCTTCGTGCGAAGGGCCATCAGGAATCCGCCCACCTGGGCCGGTGTGGCGCTCCCTTCCATGATCGCCAGCATGGCGCGGGCGGCCTGCTCCGACGAGAGGGATTGCCCGCCGGTCAGCCGCATGAGAAGGGCCGGCCAAAAACTGGGGTCCTGCGCGGCAACCTGGTCCTGCATGGGAGCAGGAACGCTAACAGGTCGTCCAGAGCCCGAAGCCAGAGTCCGCGTGCGACGCAGGCCCCCCGAGGCCTCGATACACTGGCCGACCGAGGCCGGCGACGGCCAGTGCGGCGCCAAGCGGGCGTGGTTCAATGGCAGAACGTGAGCTTCCCAAGCTCGAGACGGGGGTTCGATTCCCCTCGCCCGCTCCATCCAGGTAAGCCGGGGTGCACCTCGCTCAGGCATCACCTCCGGCCTTCATACCGAGGATCGTGGGTGCCGTGGGGCATAGGTCGACGAGCGGACACACCTCGCACCTTGGCCGGCCTGGTTTGCAGATCTCCCGGCCCAAGCGGATCAGACCGACGTGCATCGCGACTCGGATGTCTGGCGGCGTGATCGACTCCAGGATGTCTTGCGCCTTGGCCGCGGAGGACTTCGGCCCGATCAGGCCCAAGCGGCTCGCCACCCGATGGACGTGCGTATCCACGGGGAGCGCCGGACGATCGAGCGAGAAAGCCAGCACAACGGCCGCCGTCTTCGGCCCGACCCCCGGAAGGGAGGTCAGGTAGTCTCGGGCCTCCGCGTCGCTCATGTGGCCGAGGAGGGACAGGTCGAGATGTCCCTCGCGTTCCCGGATCGCGCGCAGGATGGCCAGGAGGCGCGGCGCTTTCACGTTCGACAAGCCACCCGAGCGGATCGAGGCCGCGACCTCCGACGGGCGAGCCACGGCCAGTGCTTCCCACGTCGGGAATCTGGCCCGAAGCGATCCGTAGGCTCTGAAGCTGTTTGCGTCGCTGGTGTTCTGCGAGAGCACGGTGAGGATGAGCTCCTCGAGCGGATCACTCCGTCGGGGCGGCTCGAGCGAGCCGAAATGCCGCAACAGCCGTCGGTGGATGGCGCGGACACGGCGTCCATCGGCCGTCATGCCCGGCAGCGTATGGCAGGACAGAGCTAGGCGGAGGCCGGTGCGTAGTTCCGGAACTGCGTGAGATGCGGAAGGAAGGTCACGGGGACCGTATCGGTGGGCCCGTTCCGGTGCTTGGCCACGATCAAGTCGGCGAGTCCCTTCTTCGCCGGATCGGAGTCGTCGCGATGGATGAACATGACGACGTCGGAATCCTGTTCGATGGCACCAGATTCGCGCAGGTCCGAGAGCTGGGGGCGCTTGTCCTGCCGTCGCTCGGGGTCCCGGTTCAGCTGTGAGACAGCGATCACCGGGATCTTCAGCTCCTTGGCCAGGAGCTTGAGGCTCCTGCTGATCTCGGCGATCTCCTGCTGGCGGTTGTCCACCCTTCGGTGATGCGACATCAGTTGAAGGTAGTCCACGATGATGAGCCCCAGGCCCTGCCTCCGGGCCGAGAGCCGCCTGGCCTTGGCCCTGATGTCGACGATGGTGACGTTACCCGAGTCCACGATCGACAGCGGCGCATCGTGCAAGACCTCCGCGGCCTGGACGACCCGCGACCAGTCATCGGCGCCCACGCGCCGTCCCCGGATCCGGTCCCAGGGGACCCCGGCCTCGCCGCACAGCAGACGCATCCCGATCTCCCACCTCGACATCTCGAGTGAGAACATCGCAACGGGCACCCGGGACTCGACCGCTGCGTTCCTGGCGACGTTCGTGGCGAACGAGGACTTCCCGACGCCGGGACGGGCCGCCACGATCACCAAGTTCCCCGACTGGAGGCCCGACAGCAGCTCGTCCAGGTCCCGGAACCCGGTGGGCAGGCCGGCGAAGGCGGATTCCCGGTTCTGGATCTGCTCCAGGTCGGTCATCGCCTGGTCGACCAGCTCCCGGAGGGAGGCGACCTGGTCCTTCTCGTCGTGGCGGGCCACGTCGTAGATGCGCTGCTCGGCTTCGTCGGCTACCCGCTCCGGATCCTCGGGAGCCGAGTACCCCATCTCCATGATGTCCCCCGCGGCCTGGATCAGCCGCCGCAGGAGCGCGTGCTGCGCGACGATCCGCGCGTAGTTGCCCGCCGCGGCGGGTGTCGGCACCTGCTCGACGAGCTCGTGGATGTACAGGTGCCCGCCGACCTGTTCCAGTACCCCGCGCCGCCGGAGGTCCTCGACAGCGGTGATCGCATCGACCGGATCACCCCGCCCGTAGATCCCCCGCAGGGTGTCGAAGATCGTGCCGTTCGCCGATTTGTAGAAGTCCTCGGGCTTGACCACCTCGACGACGTCGGCGATGGCCTCCGTCGAGAGCATCATGGCGCCGAGGACGGACTCCTCGGCTTCCAGGTTGTGGGGCGGTACCCGTTCGGGCCGGAGACGCCGGACGTCGTCAGCTCTCGTCGCCAACGATCCCCCTCTCCCGAACCCGCGGCGAGGTGCAGACGGTAGACGCCGGTCTCCCCGGAGGGAAGGGGAAATCGGATGTGAACAACTCCGCTCCAGGTGGGGTCCGAAACTTTGTTGTCAGACTCACCTCCACCTGCCACTGGACCTGTGGAAAACGCCGTGGAGATGTGTGTACAACCCGATAGTGACACACCTGTAATTTGGCAGGTCAGGAACGTCCGGGCGCGCAAGGACCCTGTCGTGGCCTCAGTCGGGGTTGCATGCATCGAGGATGGCGGGTTCCGCCGCGAGGGGAGGGACCTCACCCGAGCCTCGGCGGCTCAGCCGCAGGGAAGGTTAGCCGCCGACCTCAGTACATCCCCACTACTGGGCGGGTTCGACCTCGACCGGGACGAAGGGGTCAACATCCGTGAACAGGTGCACCGTGACCTGGTGGACCCCGACGCTTCGGATGGGCTCGTCCAGGCGGACGTCGCGGCGGTCGACCTTCACCCCGGTCTGGCGCTCGATCTCCTCCGCGAGCTCGGCCGCCGTCACGCTGCCGAACAGGCGACCTTCCTCGCCCACCCGGGCCCTCACCTTGATCGGGCCCGCGGTCAGCCGATCGGCAACGGCCTGGGCCTCCGCCTGGGCCTGGGACACCCGGGTGGTATGGGCCCGCTTGAGGCTCTCGACGTGCTTCACGCCGCCCTTGGAAGCCCGGACCGCGAGGCCCCGGGGCATCAGGAAGTTGCGGGCATACCCGTCGGCGACGTCGACGACGTCTCCCGGCACGCCGAGCTTGTCGACGGGCTTCTGGAGGATGACCCTCATCGACTGGAGTACGGAAGGAGCGCCATCTCGCGCGCGTTCTTGACCGCCACGGCCACGTCCCGTTGATGCTGGGCGCAATTCCCGGTCACCCGGCGGGCCCGGATCTTGCCCCGCTCGGAGACGAACTTGCGCAGCATCATGACGTCCTTGTAGTCGACGTACTCGATCCGGTCCTTACAGAAGATGCAGACCTTCCGCTTCTGCTTCTTCTGCCAGGCCTTCTCTTCCTTTTCTTTTCTTGGTGGTCGCTTCTTGGTCTTAGGGGGCATCCAGTGGCGTCTCCTCGTCCGAATTCTGGCCTGCGCCGACCGGGGCAGGGGTCTTGGCCGACCAGTCGCCACCGGTCTTCCCACCCTGTCGCTCAATCTTGGCCGTGGCCCACCGAAGGCTCGGCCCCAGCTCATCGGCCTCGATCTCAACCACCGAACGCCGCTCGCCCTCCGGGGTCTCCCATGAGCGCTGGCGGAGGCGGCCAACCACGACCACCCGCGAGCCCCGGGTGAGGGACTCGGCAGAGTTCTCGGCCAGGGTCCGCCATGCGTTCACACGGAAGAACGACGTGTCGCCGTCCTTCCAGCCACCACCGTCGTCCCGGATCCGGGGCGTGACGGCCACCGAGAAGTTCACGACGGCCGCACCGTTCGGCGTGTACCGAAGCTCCGGGTCGTCCGTGAGGTTCCCGACGATCGTGATCTGATTGTCGCTCGCCATCTCCATCACCTACCTGTCCGTTTCAACCCCCCGGCGGATGGCCTCCGGGGAGGGGGAAGTCGTCTAGGCGGCTCTCTGCACCACCTTGAACCGCAGCACCTCGTCGGCGAGGTGCAGGCTCCGCTCGAGCTCGGCGATCACCGACGGCTCCGCCGTGAACGCCACGACGACGTAATAGCCCTCGCTCTGCCGGGCGATCTCGTAGGCCAGGCGCCGCCGTCCCCATCGATCGACCTTGCCCACCTCGCCCCCCGCCTGGGAGACGATCTTAGTGATCCGATCGATGACCCCGCCGACGACCGAATCGTCTTCGGGGGGCACGATGAACATCACTTCGTAGGACCTCAGGTCCCCACCTCCTCTGGTCTGGACGGCCCCCACCGGGAGCAGGACGTGGCTGGCCTCCAGAGTGTACCGGGTCGACCGGCGGTCCATCCGCGGGCCTCCGGCACGTCTCCCACTGTTCCACCGTCGCGACCCTAGCACCGGCCACCGACAGCCCACCGGCTCAGGCTGGAAGGTGGCTCATCCGCCGCGCGTTACACTTTCAGAGCCGTGCACTCATGCGGAAGGAGGCGCGAGCGATGACTGTAACCGTCCATGACCTGCGTGGATGGAAGGCGGAGGGCAGGCGCTGGGCCATGCTCACCGCCTACGACTTCCCCACCGCCCGGATCCTCGACCAGGCAGGAATCCCCGTGCTCCTCGTCGGCGATTCACTCGCTCAGAACGTGCTGGGGTATGAGAACACCCTGCCGGTGACCATGGAGGAGATGCTCCATCACGTCCGCGCGGTCACCCGAGGCGCGCGCGACGCAATGGTCGTGGCCGACATGCCATTCCTGTCATACCAGGTCTCCGTGGAGGATGGAGTCCGAAACGCCGGCCGATTCCTGAAGGAGGGCGGGGCCCAGGCGGTGAAGCTCGAGGGCCCCCAGGTCGAGCTGACCCATCGCCTGGTGGAGCTCGGTGTGCCGGTCATGGCGCATGTCGGCCTCACCCCACAATCGGTCCACGGGATGGGAGGCTATCGCGTGCAGGGCCGGGGCGAGGAGGCCGCGACCCGAATCCTCGACCAGGCGAGCGCGCTCCAAAAGGCCGGCGCGTTCTCGATCGTCCTGGAGGGCGTCCCGGCAGAGCTTGGAAAGCGGATCACAAAGCACCTGCACATCCCCACCATCGGCATCGGGGCTGGGCCGGGGTGCGACGCCCAGGTCCTCGTGATCACCGATCTGCTGGGACTTTCGGAGGGCAAGCCGAAGTTCGCCAAGGCGTACGCCAACCTTCGTGAGGAGATCGCGGCGGCCGCGGGAGCGTTCGCGCGCGAGGTCCAGAAGGGCACGTTCCCCGACCCCGAGCACTCCTACGAGTAGCCGTCGCGGGTAGCACGTCCGGAGTCTGGGTGCGCCTTCCGGGCCAGGCAGGCAGAAGGCCCTACACTCCGCCTCGGTGAGCGACACAGCCGGCGCCTTCCTGTTCGGCGTGGGGGCGGGCCTCATCGTCTTTGCCGTCCTCGTCTTCGTGTGGACCCGAGCCCGCAAGCGCCGTGGGGCCGGACCGGCGGAGGACGCGGAGCGCCGCGCCGACCTGACCTCCAAGATCGGGCACGAGCTCCGGAACCCCATCATGTCCGTGAAGGGTCTCGCGTCATCGGGTATCCACCTCTACGACGCGATGAGCGACGACGAGCGACTCGAGTTCTTCCGGCTGATCGACGCGGAGGCCAACAGGCTCAAGCTCATCGCCGATGAGATCTCGACTGCCCTTCGGATCGACGCGGGCCAGCTCAGGTACCAGGTCCGAGAAGAGGATCTGGGCGACTTGGTGCAGGAGGTCGCCTGGCGCACCCCGAGCGGCCAGCACGCAATGGTGGTGGAGGTGGAGGACGGCCTCACCGTGCCGCTCGACCGGACGCGTATGTCCGAGGTCATCGTCCACCTGCTCGACAACGCATCGAAGTTCTCTCCACCCGACGCTCCCATCGAGGTCCGGGCGTACAGGTCGCCGGACGGGGACGCCGTCGTGGAGGTTGCCGACCGGGGCCCGGGGATCCCCGCCGAGCTCCGGGAGGAGGTCTTCGGAGAATTCAACGAGTGGCGCCCGCCCGGGTACGAGGAGACCCCCGGCGCCGGGCTCGGCCTGTTCATCTGCCGGGCGCATCTCAAGGCTATGGCCGGGCGCATCGATATCGAGGACGAAAAGGACACCGGTACCATGCTCAGGGTCACGCTTCCAGGAGGGTGAAGTGGTGTCGAGCGATGCCAACCGGCAGACCACCCTGCTCATCTGTGACGACCACAAGATCCTGACCGACGCTCTGGCCATGGTGGTGGAGCGGGACGGCTCCCTTCGGATGATCGCCTCCCCCGTTCACGTGCCCGAGGAGGCCATCGAGCTTTGCCGAGAGCATCAGCCCGATGTCGTGCTGATGGACATCGTGTTCAAGGGCCACATGGACGGCATCAAGGCCACCCGAAAGATCAAGGAGGTCTCGCCGGCGACGAAGGTGGTCATCATGACGGCCCACGACGACGACCGGCTCTTGGTAGAGGCGGTCGAGGCGGGTGCCTCGGGGTTCCTAGGCAAGGACGAGGCCGCCGGCGAGGTCCTCTCGGCGGCCAAGGCTGCGGCCGAGGGCGAAGTGCTGATCGACCCTGCGACCCTGAGCCGGCTCCTGCACCAGGTGTCGAAGGAACGAGAGGCTCGCCGCGACGCCGAAGCGCTCCTCGAGGAGCTCACCGACCGCGAACGGGAGATCCTGCAACTCCTGGCCGAGGGTATGCGGAACGAGGGGATCGCTCGCAAGCTCTTCATCAGTCCCCAGACCGTCCAGACCCACGTCCGGAACCTGCTAGCCAAACTCGGGGTGCACTCCAAGCTGGAGGCCGTAGCCTTCGCCGTGAAGCACAGCTGGATCTCGATCTAGGTGGCGCCGGGCCTCCGCCGCCTACCTGAAGCCGGGTATCTGCTTCTACCCCCCGCGCGGGATGCAGCGGATCCCCCACCCTGCCGAAGCGAATGGTGATCTTGACCACGAGAGCTCATCGCTCTGTCGTCATCTGCGTGCGGACGCCGGCTCGGCGTTGCGCGCACAGGTGACCGCGGGGCCGCCTCCCCCTCGGCGGCCCCGCACCCATGTTCGACGTGGCGACCACCCCTTGCGGCGGCGCCCGGACGGATAATCGGCCTCGTGGCGCTGCCCGCGAAGCAGATCGGACTGGGGCTGGTCATGGCCTGCCTCGCGACCACGCTGGCGCTGGGGGTCGCCGTGAAGGCTCCCTGCGCCGGCGGCGACTGGGGCGATGGCCGACAGTACCGCTCGTACTGCTATTCGGACGTCGTGGCCCTGTACGGAAACGAGCAATTCACCGGAGGCCGGCTCCCCTACCTGGACGCCTGCGTCCCTGATGGAGACCAGGAGTGCGACGAGTACCCGGTGCTCTCGATGTACACCATGCGGGTGGCAGCTTGGATGTCGCGGGGTTTCGGCGGGTTCTTCTACTCAAACGTCCTGCTGCTTTCCATCGCAGCGTTCGTCGTGCTCATGTGCCTGTACCTACTTGTGGGGGCGCGGGCGCTCTACTTCGCGGTCGCGCCCACGCTCCTCGTCTACGGCTTCATGAACTGGGACCTGCTGGCAGTCGCGTTCGCCACAGCGGCGACGCTCGCCTACCTGAACCGACGCGACGTTTGGGCCGGCGCTTTGCTCGGCCTGGGAGCCGCGGCCAAGTTCTATCCCGCCCTCATCCTCGTGCCGTTCGTGCTGGGACGGTTCCGGGATCGCGAGCCGGACAGAGGGATCCATCTCGCCTGGGCAGGGGCCGGTGCGTGGGTGGCGGTGAATCTGCCGTTCGCGCTGGCCGCCCCCAAGAGCTGGTGGGAGTTCTTCTCCTTCAATCGTGACCGTCCGGCCGACTGGGACAGCCTGTGGTTCGTCGCTTGCCACCGTCTCACCGGCAAGCTGTACTGCGGCCACACTGTTCTCATCAACATCTTCTCGATCGTCCTGTTCGCGGCGGCCTCGATCCTGCTGTACCGGCTCCGACGCAGGGTCGTGCCGGAATTCCCCCGCTGGACATTCGGGTTCGCCCTCCTGGTGGCGTTCCTGCTGACGAACAAGGTGTACTCCCCACAGTACGGGCTGTGGCTGCTCCCCTGGTTCACCCTGGCCCTGCCGAACCTTCGCTTGTTCGCCGCGTTCGAGGCGGTGGACGTGGCCGTGTTCCTGACCCGGTTCTCCTGGTTCGGTCGTTACACGGGCGTGGGCGGGCTTCCCATCGGCGCGTTCGAAGTGGCCGTCCTGGTCCGGGCGGCCATCCTGGTCTGGTGCCTGGTCACCTGGGTTCGTCGGCCGGAGTCGGAGGACGTACGCCTGACTCACGCTCCCGCGCTGGCGGACGTCCCCGCGTGAGGCCCGAGTCGCGAGAGGGGATCCGCTACAGCCTGACGGTCTTCCTCGCGGTGCGCCTGGGGCTCCTGATCCTCGGGCTCGTGGCCGTCGAACTGTTCCCTCCACTCAAGCCTGTCTCGGTCCCCGGGTGGCGGGCGCACCCCCTTCCCGACCCCGGATGGCAGAACGCCTTCACCAGCTTCGAACGATTCGACGCGCTGTGGTTCCTGCGGATCGCCTCGGCCGGGTACCGGGCAGGTGACGGGAGCGCTGCCTTCTTCCCGCTGTACCCGCTGGTCATCCGAGCGGTCTCGTGGGTCATGGGGGGCCATCCGTTCGGCGCCGCTCTCTTGGTGTCCAACGCCTCGATCGCCGCCGGGCTGTGTGTGCTGTACGCCCTGACGGCGTCGGAGCGCTCGATCAGGATGGCACGACGGACCGTCTTGCTCGTCGCGCTGTTCCCCACATCCTTCTTCTTCTTCGCTCCCTACAGCGAGTCGTTGTTCCTGCTCCTGGCGGTGACGACCTACTGGGCGGCTAGATCCAGGAGATGGGCGGCAGCCGGCGCCGCCGGGGCCCTCGCCGCCCTGACCAGGAACGTCGGCGTTGTGCTGGCGCCGGCCCTGCTCATGGAGGCCTTCCACCAGCGGGCCGAAGGTCGCGGGTCCGCCTTGCCGGGCGTCGGAGCGGCCGTGGCCGTCGCGCTCGGCACGTTGGCCTACCTCGCGTATTGGTGGGCGAAGGTAGGCGATTTACTGGCCCCCGTGGTCCAACAGGCCAACTGGCAGCGCACGTTCTCCTGGCCGTGGGCCACCCTTGCCAACGGCACCCGAGATGCCGTCCAGTACCTGGGGACCCCGAACGGGGGGTACTGGCTGATCGACTGGTTGATCGTTGTGCCGGTGGTCGGCGCATCGGTCTTCGCCCTGCTCCAATACCGACCCTCGTATTCGGTGTACCTGTGGGGAGGGCTGCTGGTCCCGCTCTCGTTCGTGTTCGCCGACCGCCCGTTGATGTCGATGCCTAGGTTCGTTCTTCCGCTGTTCCCGGCGTTCTGGGCTCTGGCGGAGTTGACCGAGCGATGGCGCGTCCCCCAGAAGGCCGTGGCCGCGGCGGGGGCCGCCGGGCTCGGGCTCCTCGTGGTGCTGTTCGTGAACTGGTACTACATCTTCTAGGAGCCGAGGCGGTTCGTGACGCGACTTACGGGGAGCCTGCGAGGAGGTCCTAAGAAGCGGCTATGTGCCAGCCAGCACGCTGGTGGTCTGGGAGAAGGCTTCCAGGGCTGAGTGGACCATCAGGAAGACGACGAGCGCCGCAGCCGCGGCGAATGCGATCCGCAGGACCTGGAGCTGAGTGTTCACCCCGTGCCTTCCCTTCTCTCGGGCCTCTCCCCCATTCGGGGGATCTTTCTGTCACCCGAGGGTAACAGCGGACCCCCGTTCCTGGGATAGGTCTTTCGGCCAAAAGAGTTCACCCTCGAATGCCAGCTCCTCCTTACTGTCGACGAACGGGAAGCGCTTCCCGCGCATGTCATCCGATCGCGGCTCTGAATCACGAGATGATCGCGATGCTCTCGCGCTCACCCGGTTGGCAGCCAGATAGCAGGCCGAACCTCTCCCCTGGTCAGGGGCCCGCCAAGATTGTTACTACACCTTTGGGCCGGCCGGGCCGACATATAGGATGGGCCAGGGAGTCGGGCAGTGGGCGGAGGGAGCCTGGGGTGACCATACGGGTAGGCATCGCGGACGACCACTCGCTGGTCCGGCAGGGCCTTCGCCGGTACCTCGACATGGCGGACGGCATCGAGGTCGTGGGTGAGGCCTCGAACGGCCAGGAGCTCCTGGACCTCGTGGAGCAGCAGAAGCCCGACATCGCCCTGGTCGACATCCGGATGCCGGAGATGGACGGCCTGGAGGCGGCCAGACTGATCCGCGATCGTTTCCCCAAGGTCGGCGTGATCATGCTCACTGCGTACGACGACCGCCAGTTCGTGGTCGAAGCTGTTCGCTCGGGAGCGCGCGGCTACGTGCTGAAGGCCCGGGACGCCGAGCACCTCATCCAGACCGTCCGCCTGGTCGCCGGGGGCAACATGGTCATCGACCCCCAGCTCGTGGTGGCCCTCGCGGAGGAGCTGTCCCAGGCCAAGGAGCGCGACCGCAAGGCCGAGACGCTCACGGCGCGAGAGATCGAGGTCCTTCAGCTGCTCGCGTTCGGACACACCAACCGGGACATCGCCGAGCGGCTGTACATTTCGCCCGACACGGTGAAGACCCACCTCGAGCACATCTTCGAGAAGCTCGGGGCGTCCGACCGAACGGCGGCGGTGGCCGAGGCGCTCCGCCGGCGCCTTATCGAGTAGCTCCGCCGGGGGACAGCACAAATCGTCCTCCAACCGGCCTAGGCCGCATCCCCCGAGCGACTCACCATGCAGGTGATGGAGTCGAGCGTTCCTCCGAGGCAACATAGTGGGCCGATGATGTCGACCGAAGCAGCCCGCCGCCGTTCGACCTGGTTCGTCCTTGGCGTCCTCGGAGCCGCCATGGCCGGTGTGGTGACCACCCACCTCGTGGGTGGCACCTCTCTGCTCGACGCCGAAGGCCTGCCCGATGCGATCCTCGCCGCGGCCTGTGTGCTGTCGGCCGCCGTCATTCTGTGGCGGGTGCGATCGGCCGGCCTCCTCCGGAGCCTGCCGTTCCTTGCGTTCGGAATCCTTGCCATCGCCGGGGTGTCGCTCGTGTTCATGCTCAACGACTTCCGGTATGGGCTGTACTCGCCGAGCCGGTATGACTCGCTCTTCCTGCTCATCGGGGCCATCTTCTTCATCCCCATCGAGATCGAGTACCGCCAGCACTTCCGGAAGGAGCTCCGTGGCCAGATCGCGGCCGACGTGGCCCTCGCCGCGGCCTCCATCGCCGTCATCCTGTACCTCGCGCTTCGCCCCGCCCTGGCGACGTCGATCGAGTCCCTGTCGGCCGCGGTGTTCGCGATGATGGTGGCCACGGCGCTCACGGCGTACGGAGCGCTCGTCCTGTGGGTTCCGTCGCTCGTCCACGTCGGGCAGTTCTGCACGATCGCCGCCTTCTCGGCCGGCGGGGTGGTCTTCGCCGAGCAATGGGTCCGGGGGACCTACACCTCGGGACGGTCCGGGGTGGACCTCCCCCTCGCGCTCGGAGCGCTGGGGCTGGCCTTCGTGGTCACCGCGGCTCCCCGGCGGATGGGCGATGGCCAAGTCGCTCAGCCCTCCCGATTTGGCCGCGCCGTGCTGACGACGGTGGCCGTGGCGACCGCATGCACCGCACTGGGATTGGTCGCGGCGATGAAGACGACTTCGGTCATCGATCCCGTGCAAGCCTCCGGACTGATCTACTTGCTCGGCGTGGCCGTCGCGGTTCGGATCCTGGTGAACCAGCTTCGGAGCACCCAGGCGACGCGCGACGCGCAGGACGCGCTCGAAGCCAAGGAGGCGGCGCTTAGGGAGACCGATAGGGCGCTGGCTCGCCTCCAGCGGGCGAACGAGACGCTTCGCGAATCGGAGGAGCGCCTGCGGCTGGTATTCGAGGCGGCGGTTGACGGCATCGTGGAGCTGGACCACAAGGACGTGATCGTTCGGGCCAACGAGGCCTTCTGCAGCATGCTCGACCTGCCCCAGAGCATGGTCGAGGGCCAGCCCTGGGCGGCCCTCGCCGCCGCGATCGAGGCCGACGAGTCCTTCACCGCCCT
>DASSSA010000087.1:0-5210 GCA_035701505.1 Actinomycetota bacterium | reverse complement strand
GTGAACGCCCAGGGGACCCGGATCGACACGAAGGTTCCATCCGGGGCGACCACCGGACGGATCACCGTGACCACGCCGACGGGCACGGCGACCAGCGCGACGAACTTCACGGTCACGATCCCCGCCCCCACGATCACGTCGTTCTCGCCGACCAGCGGGCGAACCGGGACCGCGGTCACGATCACGGGAACGGCCTTCACCGGGGCGACCGCCGTGCGGTTCGGCGGGGTGCGCGCGAGCTTGGTGGTGAACTCGGCGACCCAGATCACCGCGACCGTCCCCGTGGGCGCGGTGACCGGCAAGATCAGCGTGACGACGCCGGGGGGAACGGGGACCAGTGCCAAGAGTTTCACCGTCGTGCCCACGTTCCACCCTCGATCCATCTCGATCTCGCTTCGGCGCCACCTCGTGGTGCGTGGGACGGTGTCCTCGGGCGGGTTCGGCGCGTGTGCCGACGACGCGCTGGTGCGGATCCGGCGGTTCGTGGACGGCGCCTGGCGAACCATCGCCACGACCCACACGAACGACGACGGCTTCTACCGGGTTCGGGTGCCCGATCGCCCGGGCAGGTACCGGGCGCTGGCTCCCAGGGAGACCTTGGGCGACAGCGACATCTGCGGCCGGGCGTTGTCGCGCGTGGCGTTCAACGTCTGAGACGGGCCAACGCGGGCGGCGCGCGGATCCAGCGGTCTCGCTAGGCTGCGCGCCGCTCGTCCCGGGTGAATCGCCGGTAGACGACGGCGGCCACAACGATCAGCGCGGTCGAGGCCATCAAGGTCAGGCTGGCCAGCGCGTTCAGCGAGGGGAGCGGCCCGCGGCGAGCCGAGCTGTAGATCAGGATGGGGATGGTCTGCGTCGAGGCGTCCCTCGAGAGCTGTTGGGAGATCACGAAGTTGTCGATGGACGCGGCGAACACGATGGCCACGCTGGCGAAGATGGCCGGGAACAGCAGCGGAACCAGCACCCGGCGGAGGGCCTGCGTCGGGGAGGCCCCCAGGTCCATCGCCGCCTCCTCGTACTCCTTGCCGATCGACAGCAGACGGGCCCGGACGATGATCACCGGGTAGGCCAGCATGTACATCGACAGGCCGAAGACCTGCGCAGTGAACCCCGTGCCGATCCCCGACGCGAGTTGCACGAAGAACAGGAACAGGGCCACCCCGATGGCCACCTCCGGCGTGATGAACGAGAACAGCATGAGGAAGTTGGCCGTCCCCGATGCCCGTCCCCGCCACCGGTCCAGGGCCAGGGCGAACCCAACCCCGAGCGGCACGGCGATCAGCACGGTGAGCCCGGCGAGCTTGAGGCTCTGCACCAACGCCGAACGGAGGGTGGGATCCTGCCACACCGAGCTCTCGTTCCCCGCGTACCACTGCGTGGAGAACCCCTGCCAGGAGGTAAGCGACCGCGTGCCGTTGAACGAGAACAGGACCGCCACCACGACCGGGAGGAGCGTCCAGGCCACGTAGGCGAGGGCCACGGCCCACAGGAACCGGGCCCTGGCCCACGGGTTCGACAGCCGGGCCAGCACGCCGCGGATCATCGGGCCACCAGTTCCGTCGACTTGGACGTGGCCCGCAGGTAATAGAGCATCGGAAGGATCAGGAGGACCAGCAGGATCAGGACCAGTGAGGCCCCGGTCTGCACCAGCGAGCTCTGGATCGAGCTCACGATGAGGTTGCCGATCATGGCCGTGTTGCGCGTTCCGGCGAGCAGCGTCTGCGTGTAATAGTCGCCGAACATCGGGAGCGACACGATGACTACGCCGGCGAGGATCCCCTGTCTCGACAGCGGCAGCGTCACCCGGAGGAACGTCGTGACCTGTCCGGCCCCCAGGTCCCGGGCGGCCTCCATCGTGGAGGAGGGGATCCGATCGAGGACACCGAACAGCGGCAGGATCATGTACGGCACGTAGCCGTACGTCAGTCCCAGGATGACCGTCAGGGGCTTGCCGTTCAACCACTGGATGGGCGTCTGGGTGTTCGCCACGCCCAAGCCGCCGAGGATCCGGTTCACGTAGCCGTTCGGTTGGAGGAGGTTGATCCAGGCAAGCATCCGCATCATGTAGCTGATCCAGAACGGGGCGATGAACGCCACCAGGAACAAGGTTCGGAAGCGGCCCGCGTGCCGGGCGATGAAGTACGCGACCGGGTAGCCGATCGCCAGACACAACGCGGTGGCTACGAACACGAACGCCAACGTGTGGAGGAAGTCGCTCTGATACACGGAGCCGTTGGTGAAGATCTGCGAGAGCACGTCCCGGAACGGGGCGACGTCCCATCGCAGTGGGTTGTACACGGGAGAGGGCGTCAGGAAGATCGGGTCCACTCGGCCAAACGCGATGGACAGGATGACGAAGAAGGGGAGCACGAAGAACAGGAGCAGCCAGATGGTCGCAGGGGCGGCAAACGACGGCCAGAACCACGAGGGGAACCACACCCCCCGAGACCCAGATCCCGCCCCCTCAGGCACCGCCCGTCACGGTTGCGCCGTAAAGCTCACGCGCCGCCGGTGACCTCCTGGTAGATCTGCTGGTATAGCTGATTGACGGCCGGGGCGAGCTCCAGCTCCTGGACCCCCAGCGGAAAGTCCTCCTGGGTGATGAGGATGTTCGACAGGTTCTTGGGAACCAGCTCATCGGCGAGGATGGACTCAGGGGTAATGGATGTGAGAGGGGGCTGGAATCCCTCATACGCGTAGTTCACGGCTGCGTTCGAGCGGTCCAGGAGAAAGTCGATCATCGCGTGGGCCAGGACCGGGCTTTTCGCCCCCTTGGGGATGGCGAACATGTCGTTGGTGATGATCCCGGGTTTCTTTCCCGCGGCCTTCGGCGGCCACACGTAGGAGAACGCCGTGATCGGCAGGCCCTTCGGCAGGTAGTACTGGTAGTACGCGACCTGCCCCGACCACGTGTGGTGGATCTCGAACGTTCCGAGCTCGCTGTAGTCGACGTGGTCGAACTTCCAGTTCATGGTCTCGACGCCATCGAGGAGCATCTGCTTGGCCTGATCCAGGACGTTCGGGTCCGAGGTGTTGACGTCGGACCCCATCCGCAGCAGGGCCGCGGCGAGAGTGTCGCGTGAGCCGTTCAGCAGATGGACCTGCCCTGCGTACTTGGAGTCCCACAGGATGTCGTAGGGGTTGTCCATGGCCGGGATGTCCTCGTTCACCACGTCGTTCCGCCACGTGATACCGGTCGTGTACACCGTGTACGGCGCGGTGAACTGGGCGTCCACGTCGTAGAACGGGCTCTGGAACACGTCCCACACGTTGGCGAAGTTGGGGAGGTACGTCTTGTTGAGCGGCTGGATGAGCTGGCCGAACGCGAGCTTGCCGACGTTCTCCGGGGTAACCGACACGATGAGGTCCCAATTGGAGCCGGAGGACTGCATCATCTGGACCATCTGCTCAGGCGTGTCGAAGATCGTCCAGTCGACCGAAGTGCTGAATTTGTCGGAGAACTTGTTCAGGATGAACTTCCGGATGTAGTCGTTGTAGCCAAGGATCTTCAAGGGGCCGGCCTCGGGCTGGAGCCCATCGGCGATGGCCGGGTTGCCTTGGGTCGGGAGCGTGACCGGCGAGTCGGGCCTGGCGAGCTGGAGGGCCGCAGAGGGGCTGCCTCCCTCGGTCGTGGTCTCGCCGGCGCAGGCCGCCAGGATGGCCGCGAGGCTCGGCGTTGCGATCCCGGCCACCCCCGCGCGGCGCAGGAACTCCCGCCGGCTCAGGGGTCGTCTCCGGTCCCTGGGGTGCCCGGGCATGCCTCATCCTCCGTTTCTGGGCCTGTTCGGGACCGAACGCTACCCCGAACCGCCACGCTGCGCGAGGCGGTCCCTCAGCCAGGGGAGGGCGGGGGGCAGATAGTGCCCGTCCGGGTATCGATCCGACGACCAGGGCGCAGGCGGGGCCATGGTCAGCCGGGCAACCCCGATCAACGCCGCGTCGTAATTGACCCGCCACCCGGCGAAGTCCCGCCAGCACTGGTCGCGGTCGGGCTTCATCGGTACGCCGCCCGCGGCCAGCCGGTCGTAGGCGATGTCGAACTCGCTCCGCTGGATAGAGATGGGATCGGTAGGCGCCGGGTCGTCGGGGACCGGGATCCAGAAGAACGTCGCGATGTGCCGGAGGCACAGGTAGCCGGCGCGGATCATGAACTGGGGCTCGGGGGTTCGCGGCACATCCACGCTGGAGACGTACAGCGACGCCGCGTCCAGGATGGCCCCGGCCGAAGTCACCCACGACTCGTCGGGGTGGCCCGAACGGTAGAAGACCAGCGGAGGGAACGAGGTGTGGGTCTCGTCGACCTCCACGAACCACGTCTCCCACTCCGGCCACAGGGTCTTCAGGATCTCCATCCGGCCGACGGTCCATGCCAGCTCGATCAGGTAGGTGCCGGAGGGGGGGCGTCCCGCGCGAACCTCGACCTTGGAGACCCCGGTCTCCCGTCGGGAGAACGCGCTGTACAGGCTGGGGAGGTAGGCGATGAACACGGCCAGGAGGCCGAGGCCGATGGCAGCCTCCGTGAACATCAGCCCGATGGTGAGCAGGTTGCGGCCTTGGGCGAACCCCAGGGTGAGCAGGGCCGAGCCGGACTCGGTGAACGCGAACGAGAGAGGGTGATTCCCCAGGGCCCAGTACATCGCGGTGTAGCCGATGAGCACAAGGACGAGCCACAGGGTGAACATGGAGAGGAGCGCGACCGGCGCGTAGAAGGCCATCACCGCGTCGCGGCGGGCGAAGTCGTGACGATGGTTGGCGAACAGCCAGAACACCCGACGGACCATGACGAACACGAAGCGCGCCAGGTACAGCTGGAGGGCCCGGGGGACCAGGAACAACCGAATGGCCGCCCTGATCGTGTAGAGGACGAGCGCAGCCCCCACGACGAACGCGACGACCTCGAGGACCTGCACGACCGGGCGAGCTTACTCTGGGCGCGCATCGGCGACCTGGCTAACGAGCGATCGGCTTTCCCTCGGAGAGCGGGGCAGACGGGGGGCCGAAGGTCGCACCGGTCGCGTGACCGGAAACGGAAGAGGGGCCCCGGTTGGGGCCCCTCTGGTCCGCTCCTATGTCTCGATTAGCTAGGGGTCGATCACCACCGTGCAGGTGTAGGTGCCCGGCTCGAGGTTGTTGCGCGAAGTGGACCCGTCACCGTTGGGCCCAGTTGAAACGACGCCTGCACCGCAGTCGATCGTCGAGGCCGTGCCACC
>DASSSA010000086.1:0-8357 GCA_035701505.1 Actinomycetota bacterium | reverse complement strand
TCGCTGCAGATGTCGGAGATCGTGGCCAGCCAGGACCGGGTGTGGAACGCGATCCCCCAGTTCCCCGCGTTCGCCATCTACCTCATCGCCGGCCTGGCCGAAACCAATCGCCCGCCGTTCGACCTGCCGGAGGCGGAGACCGAGCTCGTTGCGGGGTACTTCACCGAGTACTCGGGGATCAAGTTCGCCATGTTCTACCTGGGCGAGTACGTGAACATGGTCGTGGTCTCCTCCATCGCGGTGACGTTGTTCCTCGGGGGATGGCGTGGCCCGCACCCCACCTTCCTGGCCTGGCTGTGGCCGCTCTTGTGGTTCATCGTCAAGGTCGTCGCGGTGGTCTACCTGTACATCTGGGTCCGTCTGACCCTGCCCCGGATCCGGTACGACCGGCTGATGAGCTTCGGGTGGAAGTTCCTCATCCCATTCGGACTGCTCTGGGTCCTGGCCACCGGCACGGTGGTGGTGCTCCCCAGCGTGTATGGGAGGCGGACGCTCTTCACGGGGATGGCGATCGTGGCCGGAGTCCTGTTCGTCGCGTTTCTGGTGTGGCCTCTCGTCGCGCCCGGACGCCAGCGGGCGGAGGAGACCCCACCGTGAACGAGAAGGCCTCGAGCGGGCAGGTCGCCGACGATCAGGTCGCGGACGATCAGGCCGCGGACGATCAGGCCGCAAAGGGGGAGACGCGAGCCCGCCGGCCGATGACCCTGGGCGGCTCAGTGGGCGCCATCTCGAAGGGCCTGGCGACCGTGTTCCGACAGATCTTCCGGCCGGACGTGACGGAGGAGTATCCGCGACACATCGATCCCCCTCCGCCACGCTCGCACATCGGTCGCCACCGCCTGAACCGCCACGCGAACGGCCTGGAGAAGTGCATCGGGTGCGAGCTGTGCGCCTATGCGTGTCCGGCCGACGCCATCTGGGTCGAGGGGGCCGACAACGACCCGGAGCATCCCGTATCACCCGGGGAGCGGTACGCGAAGGACTACCAGATCAACTACCTGCGTTGCATCATGTGCGGCCTGTGCGTGGAGGCATGCCCAACGCGGGCCCTCACCCTCACGAGCTACTACGAGCTGTCCTTCGACTCGCGCGAGGAGGCGATCTGGACCAAGGAGCAACTGCTCCAGCCGCCACCGCCGCTCGGCTCCGATCCGATCGACCGCGAGGGCCTGTGATGGCTCCCGACCAGATCGTGTTCTGGGTGTTCGCCCCGGTCTCGGTGGGATCGGCCGTCGCCATGTTGTTCCAGCGGAACGCGATCCACGCAGCGCTGTTCCTGATCGTGAACTTCTTCACCCTGGCCCTGTTCTTCCTCGTCCTCGGTGCGCCGTTCCTTTTCGCCGTTCAGATCATCGTTTACGCCGGCGCCATCATGGTCTTGTTCCTGTTCGTGATCATGTTGCTCGGCGTCGACCGCGAGGAGAGCCTGGTCGAGCGACTGAAGGGACAGCGGCCCCTGTCGATCGTCCTGGGCCTCGGCCTGGCCGCCGAGATCTTCGTCACGGCCCGGGCCAGCCTGGGCCTGGCCCGCGGCCCCGCGAACTTCGACCAGACCGTCAACGCGGGCGGGAACGCGCAGGCCCTGTCGCACGTGCTGTTCCGCAACTATTTCCTACCATTCGAGGTGACCTCGATCCTGCTCATCGTGGCGGCCATCGCCGCCATGGTGCTGGCGCAGCGTCGCGAGCGGACCACGGCCGAAGGTACGCGGGAGGTCGAGGCGGCCTGAAGACGCCCATCTCCTATTTCGTGGTTCTGTCGGCCGTGCTGTTCGCCATCGGCACGGTCGGTGTGCTCGTTCGGAAGAACGCATTGGTGATCTTCATGTCGGTCGAGCTCCAACTGAACGCGGTGAACCTGGCGCTGGTGGCCTTCTCGAGGCTGCACGGCAACCTGAACGGTCAGGTGCTGGCGTTCTTCTCCATGGTCGTCGCGGCGGCCGAGGTCGTCGTGGGCCTGGCCATCATCGTGAACGTGTACCGGCGGATGCATACGGCGAACGTCGACGACGCCAGCCTGCTGCGGTGGTGAGGCCGTGCTGAAGTCCGTGTGGATCGTGCCGGCCCTGCCGCTCGCCGGGGCGGCGATCAACCTGTTTGCCGGGAAGCGGCTGGGTCTATGGGCCGGGGTCCTGGCCTCGGGGGTGATGGTGGTGGCGTTCGCCCTGGGCCTCTGGGTCTTGGCCGACCTCCTCGAGCTGCCCGGTGATGAGCGCCTCGTCGTCCGGCAGCTGTGGGACTGGATCTCGGTGGGGAGTTTCCACGTGGCGGCCGACCTGCGGCTCGACCCCTTGTCGGTAACGATGATGCTCGTCGTCACCGGCGTCGGCGCCGTCATCCACGTGTACTCGATCGGTTACATGGACGGGGACCCCCGGTACGGCCGGTTCTTCTCTTACATGAACCTGTTCTGCTTCTTCATGCTCACGCTGGTCCTGGCCCAGAACTTCCTCCTCCTGTACCTGGGGTGGGAGGGCGTGGGCCTGTGCTCCTACCTGCTCATCGGGTTCTGGTTCGACCGGCCCGCGGCCGCGAGCGCGGCGAAGAAGGCATTCGTCGTGACGCGGATCGGCGACACGTTCATGTTGGTCGGTATCGCGCTCGTCTTCCTCCGGCTTGGATCGCTTGATTTCTCAGCTGTGCTCCGGCCCTCGGTCGGGTCGGTTCAGCCCTCAGGCGTCTTCACCGTCATCGCGCTCTTGCTGTTCGCCGGGGCCGTGGGCAAGTCGGCTCAGATCCCGCTCCACACGTGGCTCCCCGATGCCATGGAGGGTCCGACGCCCGTCTCCGCCCTGATCCATGCTGCGACGATGGTCACCGCCGGCGTCTACCTGGTGGCCCGGACGCACGTCATCTTCGAGATCTCCGGCGTCGCGCCCACGGTCGTCCTGGTGATCGGGCTCCTGACCGCGGTCTACGCCGCGACGTGCGCCCTGGGGCAGGACGACCTCAAACGGGTGCTCGCGTACTCGACCATCAGCCAGCTTGGCTACATGTTCTTCGCCCTCGGACTGAAGGCATACGCGGCGGCGCTGTTCCTGTTGGTGACCCACGCCTTCTACAAGGCCCTCCTGTTCCTGTCGGCGGGCTCGGTGATGCACGGCTTGAGGGGCGAGACCGACCTGAAGAAGATGGGGGCGCTCCGCAGGGTGATGCCGCTCACGGCGGCGATGTTCGGCGTCGGGGCCCTGGCCATCGCCGGCGTACCCCCGCTGTCTGGATACTTCGCCAAGGACCAGATCCTGGAGGTGGCGAACCGGTCCGGCTACCTCCTCGCCTGGCTGGTGGCGCTGGCCGGCGCGTTCCTGTCGGCGCTGTACATCTCCCGCCTCATGTTCCTCGCGTTCTTCGGCCAGGACCGGACGGAGCGAGTGGCCCACGAGTCACCGCCGATCATGACCGTTCCCCTGGCCCTTCTCGCGGTGGGCGCGGTCTTCGGCGGCGCCCTCGGGCTGTCGGCCACCACCGGTCAGCTGCACGGTTTCCTGGCCCCCGTCCTCGGTGAGCTCGCCGAGGGGTCGAGTGGCCTGCCCACCGTGGCCCTCTCGGCCATCTCGGTGCTGGCGGCGCTCGCGGGCATCGGGGTGGGGTGGCTCGTGTATGGGTCGGGTCGGATCGACTGGGTGGCGCTCCGGGTCCGGTTCGCCGGCGTCCAACGGTTCCTGGCTCACGGGTGGTACGTCGACGACGTCTACTCCACCATCCTGGTCGGTCCGGGGAAGGCCGGGGCCGCGTTCCTGGCTTCCAAGGTGGATCAGCGTGTCATCGATGGCGCCGTGAACGGGGTCGGGCAGCTGTTCCAGTGGGCCGCGTCCCGGGGCCGAAGGCTCCAGACCGGACTGGTCCGCAACTATGGGTTGGCGTTCCTCGTCGGCGTGGTCGTGATCTTCGTCTACGTGGGGGTTCGGCTGTCGTGAGCTGGCTGACGGTCACGACGTTCCTGCCCCTCGCCGGAGCGGTGGTGCTCCTGGCCTGGGGTGGGGCGAGCGATCGAGGCGCCCGCGCGTTCGCGCTGGGCGCCTCGATCGCCACCTTTGCCGCATCGCTCGTCGTGCTGTCGCGGTTCGATGGGTCCCGCGCAGGGTTCCAGATGGTCGAGCAGGCCACGTGGGTCGCCTCGCCGCACATCCAGTACATCCTGGCGGTTGACGGGGTCAGCCTGTTCCTGGTCTTGCTCACGGCGTTCCTGGTGCCGGTGGCGGTCGCCGCATCGTGGACGGTGGACCGTCGGGTCCGACTGTACCTGGCCACCATGCTCGCCCTGGAGACCGGGATGATCGGCACGTTCCTGGCCCTGGACCTCCTGCTGTTCTTCTTGTTCTTCGAAGCGATCCTGTTCCCCATGTACCTGATCATCGGGGCCTGGGGCGGCGAACGCCGCGTGTACGCAGCGGTGAAGTTCTTCCTCTATACGATGTTCGGCTCGGCCTTCCTGCTCGTCGCCATCCTGTTCCTGTACGGACGGTCGGGCACGCTCCCCGGCGGCCCCACGTTCGATGTCCGGGAGCTGATCGGTCTGGGGATCACGGGAGCGGCGGCCCGTTGGCTGTTCCTGGGGTTCTTCGTCGCCTTCGCGGTCAAGGTGCCGCTGTTCCCCTTGCACACCTGGCTCCCAGACGCGCACACGGAGGCCCCGACGGCGGGCTCCGTCATCCTGGCGGCGATCCTGTTGAAGGTGGGGGCCTACGGCCTCATCCGGTTCAACCTGGCGCTGTTCCCGGAGGCCTCCCGTTCGCTGGCCGCCGCCATCTCGGTCCTCGCGCTGATCGGCATCGTCTACGGCGCCATCGTGGCCATGATGCAGACGGACGTGAAGCGCCTGGTGGCGTACTCGTCCGTGTCCCATCTGGGGTTCGTGGTCCTTGGGACGTTCGCCTTCACCCTCCAGGCCATGACGGGCGGGGTACTCCAGATGGTGAACCACGGGCTGTCGACGGGCGCGCTGTTCCTGCTGGTCGGCATGGTCTACGAGCGGACTCACACGCGGAGCCTCTCGGAGATGGGCGGCCTGGCGGCGGGGATGCCCTGGCTGATGGGTGCGTTCCTGTTCGTCTCCTTGTCCTCGCTCGGGCTTCCCGGCCTGAACAACTTCGTCGGTGAGTTCCTTGTGATCCTGGGCACATTGGCCCGCAACCCCGCATTCGGGGCGATCGCCGCGATCGGAGTGGTGCTGGCCGCCATCTACCTGCTCTGGGCCTACCAGCGGATGGCTCACGGGCCCGTGCCGGCGAAGCACGCGAATCACCCCGACCCGTCGGCTCGTGAATCCGCTCTCCTCGCGCCGGTGCTGGCGCTCATCCTCCTGATCGGGGTGTATCCCAAGCCCCTGCTCGACCGGATCGATCCCACGAGCAGCCGGATCGTGAAGGCGGTGGATGCGGGCCGCTCCGTCGATGCTGCAGGGTCCGCAAACCTCGCCGCGGTGGAGGAACCGTGAGCCTCGCCCAGTTCCTGACCCATCCGCCCGTCCAGCTCGGACCGATCGGCCCCGAGCTCGTCCTGGCGGGCGCCGCCATCGTCGTCCTGCTCGGTGCGGCCTTCAACCCCCGGATCGAGCACTCCCTGTTGCTGGCGATGTCCCTGCTCGGTGTGGCGGGCGCCGCGGCCCTCTCCATCGGCCTGTGGGACTGGAGCAGCGACCTCACGGTGCTGGCGGGGATGGTGGCGACGGATCGGTTCGCGGTGGTCGCCCGGCTCCTCCTCCTCGGCGTCGCCGCCATGGGCCTGGTGTACGGGTACCACTACTTCCGACGCTCGGGAGAGGCCCGTGCCGAGTTCTACCCGCTCGTCCTGTTCGCCACGACGGGCATGACGCTGATCGCCGCCGCCGCCGACCTGATCCTGGTGTTCCTGGCCCTGGAGATCCTGTCGCTCTCGCTGTACGTGCTGACCGGCATCTCCGCCCGACTTTCGTCCGTCGAGGGCTCGATGAAGTACTTCCTCCTCGGAGCGTTCTCATCCGCGTTCTTCCTGTACGGGGTGGCCATGGCCTATGGCGCCACCGGATCCACCCGTCTGTCCGCCATCGCTCACGCGCTCGCGGGGCAGACCGGGAGCCTCGGGCTGGCCCTCGCGGCCGTGGCGTTCTTGGGGATCGGCTTCGGGTTCAAGGTCGCCGCGGTGCCGTTCCACATGTGGACGCCCGACGTCTACCAGGGGGCGCCGACGCCTGTCACGGCCTACATGGCCGCGGGGACGAAGGTTGCGGCGTTCGCCGCGCTGATCCGCGTCCTGGAGACGTCGTTCCAGCCATTGACGTTGGATTGGACCCCCCTCGTGTGGACGATCGCCGCCGTGACCGTCGTGGCTGGCAGTCTGATCGCCATCGCCCAGACCGATATCAAGCGGATGCTCGCGTATTCGAGCATCGCCCACGCCGGGTTCGTCCTGATCGCGCTCACGGTGGCGGGCCAGGACGGGGTCTCCGCGGCGCTGTTCTATCTGCTGGCGTACGCGCTGATGGTTCTGGGGGCATTCGGCGTCGTGATGCTGGTTTCGGCGCGGGGGGAGGGGCGAACCTCGCTCTCCTCCTACGCCGGCCTGTACCGGCGAAGCCGGCTGCTGGCGGCCCTGCTGACGTTGTTCCTTCTGTCCCTGGCGGGAATCCCGCCAACGGCAGGGTTCATCGCCAAGGTGAACGTGTTCCGGGCGGCGGTCGGGGCCGGCCACTGGCCCCTGGTCCTGCTCGGGGTCCTGGCCAGCGTGGTCGCGGCCTTCTTCTACATCCGGGTCATGGTGCTGATGTACATGCAGGAGCCGCAGGACGACGCCGAACCCGACCGCTCGCCCTGGCCACGGGTGGCCGTGACCGTTCCGGCGGTCCTCACGCTCCTGTTCGGGGTGTTCCCCGGCATCGTGCTCGGCGTGCTGGACAAGGCGGCGATCCTTCGATGGTGAGGTCGCCCGGCTTTCGGATATGGTCGGCCACATGAGCAGGCAGCTCGTCCCGGGGCTCGAGGCGCCGGATGCGGAGCTGGAGCGCGACATCCGAAGCAGGCTCGACGAGGTGGAGGCCGCCCTGGAGAAGGCGGTGCGGGCGGACTCCGACCTGCTGGCCGAGACGTCGTCGTACCTGCTTGCGGCGGGAGGCAAGCGGTTCCGGCCCATGCTGGTGCTGCTCTCGGGGTACTTCGGCGACCCGGCGGATCCGCGCCTCATCCCCGGGTCGGTGGCCATCGAACTCGTGCACCTGGCCACGCTGTATCACGACGACGTGATCGACGAGGCGGACGCGCGTCGGGGGATCCCGTCGGTAAACGCGCGGTGGGACAACACGGTGGCCATCTTGACCGGCGACTACCTGTTCGCCCGGGCTTCGGAGATCTCCACCGATCTCGGCAGCGACGTCTGCGCCCTGCTCGCCAGGACCATCGCCACGCTCTGCGACGGCCAGATCCGCGAGGTGGAGGCCGCCGGGAGGGTGGAGCAGACCAGGGCAGCCTACCTGGAGATCATCCGGCGGAAGACGGGGGCCTTGATCGCCACGTCCTGCCGGTTGGGCGGGGTCCTGTCCGACGCATCTTCGGACCACGTCGACGTCCTGGAGGCCTTCGGAGAGGCCCTGGGGATGGCCTTCCAGCTGTCCGACGACATCATGGACGTGAGCGCCTCCGAGCAAGAGCTCGGCAAGGAGCCGGGAGTGGACATGAAGGAAGGGGTGTACACGTTCCCGGTGCTCTCGGCTCTCTCGGACGAGGAGCACGGCCGCGAGCTCGCCGCCATCCTCCGCCAGGGGCCGCCCGAAGGGGACCGGCTGGAACGGGCGCTCCGGATCGTTCGATCGCCGGGAAGCCTGGAGCCGGCCCGGGCGGCGGTGGCCGGAGAGGTTGACCGGGCCCGGCAGCTCGGGCTCCGGCTCCCCGATGGCCCGGCCAGAGCGGCCCTCATCGCGCTGGCCGAGTTCCTGGCCGCCCGGTGTGGGGCCCGGCAAGCGCCATGAGGGCCTTGTTAGAATCGCGGCGCTTGAGAAAGCGTTCACAAGCGTGGGGACCTACTACCAGTCCTACGGCGTCGTCCTCGCGGTCCTGATCGCCGGCGCCGGCCTGGTCGCCGTGGCGTTCGGGCTTGCGCGAGCCGTGGCTCCCCATCGCCCCCTCCCGGCCAAGCTCACGACCTACGAGTGTGGGATCGACCCCGTCGGCGAGGGCTGGTCCCAGAGCCAGGTCCGGTACTACATCTACGGGTTCCTGTTCGTCATTTTCGACGTGGAGAGCGTCTTCCTGTTCCCCTGGGCCAGGGTGTTCGTGGGCCTCGGCTACCAGGCGGTCGTGGAGATGGCCATCTTCATCGGCATCCTGGCCGGGGGCCTCCTCTATGCGTGGCGGAAAGGGGTGCTGAGGTGGGCCTGATCGAGAAGAC
>DASSSA010000085.1:0-5735 GCA_035701505.1 Actinomycetota bacterium | reverse complement strand
GGTTCGACGAGGAGCCCGAGAACGAGCGATCGCCAGGAGCACAGGAGCAGGTTCGACCGCCGCTCGGTCCGTGGCGGGTCGGCCCGGAGGCCTCCCCGCGGGTCGAATCGGATCCGTGCGATGGTCGGGGCGCCTCGCGTTTCGAGCCGTCTGACCAGAACGAGCTGAGGGATGAGCGAGCTCGACACGTCGAGCACCATCCCCTCGGTCAACCGGACCTCCGAGGAACCCGTCCTCCACGTCGTCTCGAGGACGGCAGAACAGCCGCGATACTGCCGGACGGTCTCCCGCACCCCGTCGACGCGGATGGAGAAGGAACCGGAGCGCTCGCCTCCTACGAGCCGGCCGAACACGGGCTCGGAGTCGAACCGGGGGACGCACAACCAGTCGATGGATCCCTGGGACGAGCAGAGTGCCGCCGTTCGGCAGTCTCCGATGAGGCCGTAGTCCCCGATCGCGGGCTCAGGCACCGGAACCTGGCGGCTTGAGGCCGGCTCCTGTCGCAAGGGAAAAGGACACCAGGACGCCCTCCCACGGGTCCAGCAGCACCTGGCCGTCGAGGCGCTCGCCGGTCCGTTTCGGGTCGGTCGCCACGAGCACCTTCCCATCCACCGGCGTCTCCAGCGAATTCGGTTCATCCGAGAGGTTCAACGCGACCACGTGCCGGTCGCCGCGCCGCCAGGCCCAGATCCCACTTGGGGTGGGCAGCCGCCGGTAGTTCCCCACCCGGAGATCCACGGTCGTTCGGCGAAGCTCGATTAGGCTGCGGCACAGGGTGAGGACGGAGCCGGGGTCGTCTCGCTGATCCTCCACATTCGGCCGGGCCGGCCCGAAGGGAAGCCAGGGCCGGACACCGGGCAGGGTGAAGCCCACGCCCTCTTCCGACGTCCAGGGCATCGGGGTCCTGCACGCGTCACGGCCGGGGTTCGTCGGCCACCGGCGGATCCCAAGCAGGTCGCGAAGGTCCTCGCGGGGAACGGGCACGTCGGGCAGGCCGATCTCATCGCCGTAGTACAGGAACGGAGTGCCGTGGAGGCCGAACAGGAGCATCAGCGCGCATCTGGCCTTCCGCTCGTCTCCGGAGCACCATCTGGATGCCAACCGTCCGACGTCGTGGTTGGATGCCATCCACGCCGGCCAGCCCAGGTTGGCGAGGCGGTTCTCCGTTTCCTCCACGATCGGCGCCATCTCGGACTCGTCGAGGGGGCTGAACACGAAGGGAACGTTGAATGCGAGGTGCAGCTCGTCGTCCTCCCTCCCGTAGTACGCCGCCAGGTCGGCCAGGTCGGGCGCCCACGTCTCGCCGACCAGGATGCGACGGGGCTCGTATGCGTCCGCGATCCGCCGCCACCGGCGGAGCACGTCGTGGACCTCCGGGCGGTTCAGGTTGTAGACGTGCCGCTGTCCGAGCGCCCACACCCATGGCGGATCGTCTTCGGTGGCCGGCGGGTTGTCCCGCAGCTCCCGGTCCTTGACGATGCCGTGGGCTACGTCGATCCGGAACCCGGCCACTCCGCGGACGAACCAGAACTGGAGGATGTCGTCGAACTCCGTCCGCACGTCCTCGTTCCACCAGTTCAGGTCGGGCTGCTCGGGCAGGAAGTTGTGGAGGTAGTACTGGCCGGTCCGCTCGTCCAGCGTCCACGCCGGACCGCCGAAGACGCTCGCCCAGTTGTTGGGGGGTGAGCCATCCCGCTTGGGGTCGGCCCACACATACCAGTCCCGATGGGCCGATGACCGGCTCGACCGAGCATCGACGAACCATTGGTGCTGATCGCTCGTGTGGTTGGGCACGATGTCCAGCAGCACCCGGATGTCCCGGCGCCCGGCCTCGGCGACGAGCCGGTCGAGGTCCTCGATCGTCCCCAGCTCGGGATGCACCGACCGGTAGTCGGAGACGTCGTAGCCCCAGTCGCGGTCGGGGGAGGCGGTGACCGCGTTCAACCAGATGCCGGCCACCCCCAACCATGCCAGGTAGTCGAGCCGGTCGAGGATCCCTCGCAAGTCGCCGATGCCGTCGCCACTCGAGTCGGCGAAGGAGCGCGGGTAGATCTGGTACAGCACGCCCTCTCGCCACCAGGACGACTTCGACGGTTGGGCGCCCACGGCAGGGCATCCTACCCAGTGCCTGCCTTGCGTCGGTCTGGTTGCTTGAGCCCCCGACCGCGCCGGCCGATAAGGGCTGGGTGCCCACCCCACCACGACCAGTCGTTCAGCAGGTCATCCGGGCCATCCGGGGCGTCCGGAGGGTCCGGAGCGTCCGGAGCGTCCGGAGCGTCCGGAGCGTCCGGGGCGTCCGCTGCTTTGCCCTGATCGGCGCGGGGCTCCTGCTCCTCTCATCTCTGGCCGCCGAGCCGGTAGGAGCCCGAAACCTCGAGAGGGCCCGGGCTCGGCTCGTCTCGCTGGAGCGGCGGATCGAGGGGCAGCAAGCGGCCATCGCCCAGCAGCACGAACGGCTCGACGCGATGGCCGCGGACCTGGCCCGGGTCCAGGCGGCCCTTCAGGAGACGCAGGCCCAGCTCGGCGCGAGCCAACAGCGTCTGGCCGACGCGACGGCCAGGTACGAGGCGTCCAGGGATCTGCTCCAGGACGTGACCCGGACCGCCTACGAGCAGGGCCCGCTGGCCCAGGTGGAGGCGCTTCTCGGGGCGACCTCGTTGACCGATCTTGTGGCTCGGTACCAGTACCTGAACAGCATGCAGGTTGCGAACGCGGAGGTCGCGGACGGCGTGGCCGATCAGGCGGCCGGGTTGTCGGCCGCGACGCGAGAGCTCGACACCCTGGCGTCGAGGCAGATCGGGCAGTCGGTGCAGCTTCAGTCTCACGAGGCCGCCCTGCGGGACGCGCTCCTCGACCAGCAGCGGCAGCTGGCGCGGCTGAACGCTCAGCGGAGGAAGGCGGCCCAGCTCGTGCAGCGCCTGTCGCTCCGAGTGGATCCGGCGATCACCGGCGCGGGTATGACCTTCGGGAACTGGGCGGCGTTGCTCCTATCGAAGCTCGGAGCCCCCAGGTGCCGGGAGAACCTCAGGGTACTCGTGGCCTGGCAGGTCGCCGAGGGCACCGCGGCCGCCTACAACCCGTTGGCGACCACGCATTACATGCCGGGCTCGACGGCCTTCAACTCGGTCGGCGTTCGCAACTTCCCCTCGGTCGAGGTGGGCCTCCAGGCCACCGTGGAGACCCTGCGGCTTCCCGTGCCCGGCTACGGCTACGACGCCATCCTGGACAACCTGGAGCACTGCGCGCCCGCCAAGACCACCGCTGCGGCCATCAACGCGTCGTCGTGGTGCCGGGGGTGCGCGAGCGGCCTGTACGTGCTGAACGTCCTGCCGCTGGTCCAGGCGGACTACGTGGCCTTCTCTAGCCGCTGATTCAGCGCTCGGTGAGCTCCGCCGGGACGACCGGCACCGACAGGATCCGCCCATCGCGGAACACCCGGACCTGAACCTGCCGCCCGATCACGTTGTCCATGACGATCCGCTGGAGGTCACCACTGTCCTTCACCGGCTTCCCGTCCACGTCGATGATGAGGTCTTCCGGACGGATGCCGGCGGCGGCCGCCGGGCTTCCCGGGACGACCTGCACCACCTCGACGCCATGCTGGCGGCCGACCTCCCTCATCACCTTCGGTGGAAGGGGGCGGCCTCCGCCGGCGATCCCCAGGTACGCCCGGCGGAACCGGCCCTCGCTCATGAGCGCCCCGATGATGCGCCTGGTCACGTCGTCGATGGGGACCGCGAGGCCGAGCCCCACGCCGGCCACCGCGGTGTTCACGCCGACCACCCGGCCAGACCCGTCGGCGAGCGCGCCGCCGGAATTCCCCGGGTTCAGCGCCGCGTCGGTTTGGATCACGTTGTCCACCACCCGCTGGTTCCTTCCCGACCGGACCGGGAGGGCTCGGCCGAGCGCGCTCACCACTCCGGCGGTGACCGATCCGCCGAAGCCCATCGGGTTCCCGATGGCAACGACGAGCTGCCCCACTCGCAGGCCGCGCGCGTCCCCGAGCTCCGCGGGAACCAGGTCCCGCGCGTCCACCCGGAGGACGGCGAGGTCGGACAGCGGATCGGTCCCCACGATGTCGAAAGGCGACTCCCTACCGTCGGTGAAGGTGGCGCTACCCCCATCCATCCCATGGACCACGTGGGCCGACGTGAGCCCGAACCCATCCGCGGAGATCACGAAACCGGATCCCGCCCCTTCGGGCCGGCGGCCCCCGGGGACGCGCTTGGTGACCCGCAGGCTGGCCACCGAGGGCGTGAGCCGCTCGGCCACCGAGGTGACCACGCGCGAATAAGCGTCGAGGGCCTCGTCGTCATCGGGGGTCGGGAGCTCGTCGGCTCCGTCGGATCGGTGCAGGGGCTCGGGCATCATCGAAAATCAGGACCTCCTGGGCAGGGAACGTGCCTATCGGGCTCCGTATTCCGACCTCCGGCCCGTAGCGTCGAAACCGGGCACGACCTGGTCCGGCTCGAACGTGGATCTATCGGTACTAGCCCCAAATGGTCATTTCGGGCCATTCCGTCGGCCATCCGGGGTGCCGAAACCCTCGGGTAGGAGGCTGACATGGCGATCCAGGCACAGGAGCGGCGGAGGACCCACCACCACGAGGAGGGGCCCGACGACGTCGAGTCGGCCCAGCCTTCGGGCCCAGCCTCCAGCGCCGACTTGAAAAACGACCTGGACGACATCCTGGACGAGATCGACGAGATCCTCGAGGAGAACGCCGAAGAGTTCGTCAAGGGCTACGTGCAGAAGGGCGGCGAGTAGCCCAGCCGAAGCTAAGCCACCAGCTTCGCCTGCAGCTCGATCGGGACGGCCTCCAGGGCCTGCGACACCGGACACCCCTCCTTCGTAGCCTCGGCGATCTCCTGGAACGTCTCCTCGGGGATCCCGGAAACCCGGGCCTCGGTCTGGAGCTCGATCCTGGTGATCTTGAACCCCGCGTCGCCCTTGTCGATGTGCACCTTCGCCGTCGTGTGCACCGAGTCGGGGACGTGGCCGGCTCGGGTTAGCCCGCCAGCCAGCGCCATCGAGTAGCACCCGGCGTGTGCCGCGGCGATCAGCTCCTCGGGGTTGGTTCCGGGCCCCTCCTCGAACCGGGATACGAACGAGTACGGTCCTTCCCACGCGGTGAGGCGCATCGTCCCCTTGCCGTCCTCCAGCGAGCCTTCCCACTGCGCGTCGGCGGTCCTGACCGGCATGGCGGCCTCCTTTCGACAGCTCTGTCTCTGACCTTACCCCCGACCAAGACGTGAGGTGGCCGCGACCGGCATCATCACCAACGTGGAGATCGCGGGATAGGCGCGGGCCGTCGGCAAGGGCCTCAGCACACGGCCATCAGGAACTTGTGCGGGTCGACCGCCGGACCGTCTTTGGGGTGCCACTCGAAGTGGTCGTGGTTACCGCTTGCGTTTCCGGTGGCCCCGACGTAGCCGATCACGGTGCCGGTCTCCACTTGGCCGAGCGTGCCGAAGGCCGACAGGTGGGCGTTGTAGACGTACCCGAACTGCCCTTCGACGGTCACGGCCAGGCCACCGATGTGGTTGCTGGATTCGACCGCTGTTCCGTCGAACGGGGCGACGATGGGGGCTCCCTCAGGAGCCATGATGTCGTTCCCCTGGTGGATGTGGTTCCCGCCCTCTTTCTTGGTGTGGTGAACCCAGATCCCGAAGTCGTCGGCGACGGCAACGGGGCCCTTCACCGGACAGACCGCGAACGGATGGATCTTGGAGATG
>DASSSA010000084.1:0-4114 GCA_035701505.1 Actinomycetota bacterium | reverse complement strand
GGCCCATGCGCCGAAGACGGGTCCGGATGTCCTCCTGTGAGCCCAGCCGCTCCCGGCCGAGGAGCGACAGGATGGCCTGTTGCCGCCGGGCCTTGGTGACGCCGCCGTCGCGGTTCATGGCGACCCCTCCTTGCCCCGGACGTCCACCGCGATCATCGTGCCGATCCCCTCCGGCGTGAACAGCTCCAGGACCAGGGCATGCTCCACCCGCCCGTCGAGGAAATGCACGCGCGGCACGCCGGCCTTCAGCGCGCGCACGGCGCTCTCCAGCTTCGGGATCATCCCGCCCTCGACGGCGTCCGGGTGGGCCATCAGATCGAGGGCCTCCGCCACTCCCAGCTCCGAGAGCAGGTCGCCCTGGGGCCCGATCAGCCCGGGCACGTCGTTCATGTACACGAGCTTCTCCGCGGACAGGCCCACCGCGAGCTCCGCCGCGACGACGTCGGCGTTCACGTTGTAGGCCTGTCCATCGTCTCCGATCGCGATCGGCGCGATCACCGGGACGAACCGCTGCTCCATCAGCGCCCGAAGGACCTCGCCGTTCACCCGGACCACCTCCCCGACGAACCCGAGGTCGGGTCGGTCCAGGCGGCGGGCCATCACCAAGCCTCCGTCCACGCCCGAGAGCCCGACGGCCTGCACCCCACAGGCGAGGAGGGTCCCGACGACCTCCGTGTTCACCTTTCCGGCGAGGACCATCTTGGCCACGTCGAGCGTCGGCTCATCGGTGACCCGCAGCCCTCCCACGAACGTCGTGGGGAGGCCGAGGCGGGCCGAGACCTCTGTCACCTGTGGCCCCCCGCCGTGGACGATCAGCGGATGGATGCCGACGTGCTGGAGCAGCGCCAGGTCGTTCCCGAACGTCCTCGACAGAGTGGCACGTTCCATCGCCGCGCCGCCGTACTTGACGACGATGGTCTTGCCCCAGTGCTCCTGCATGAACGGAAGGGCCTCGAGGAGCGTCCGGGCCTTGGACACCGTTCGTTCCCGGATCCTGGGCGGCAAGCCGACGCTCACGTCGAGTATTCCGCGTTGATCTTCACGTAGTCGCACGACAGGTCGACGCCGAGGGCCCGGCTGTTGCCGGGCCCGTTCCCCACCGAGATGGCGATCACGACCTCCTGCTCCCTCACGGCCACTCGGGCCTCCGCCTCGCCCGCATCCAGGTACGCCGGCGGGATCTCCCCACCCGCGATCACCTGGACGTCCCCGATGAACGCGTCGACCAATTGCGGCAGGAACGAGGCTCCCGAGGACCCCACCGCCTGCAGGATCCGCCCGGGATTGGGGTCACCCCCGAAGACGGCCGTCTTCACCAGCAAGGAGTCCGCAACGGCCTTCGCCACCATGCGGGCTTCCGTCGCCGACTCGGCCCCGGACACCTCTACCAGGACGACGTGGCCGGCCCCCTCGGCATCCGCGGCCAACTGGAGCAGGAGCGACGTGCCGACCTCCTCCAACGCCGCCGATAATTCCTCCCACGGCGTCGTCCCCGGCAGGACGAGGTCGCCCCCAGCGGCGCCACTCGCGAAGAACAGGACGGTGTCGTTGGTGCTGGTGCACCCGTCTACGGTGAGCGACTCGAACTTCGGTTCCAGCACCTCGGCCGCGAGCGTCCGAAGCTCGGGCGGTGGGACGGGGGCATCGGTCGTGACGAACGCGAGCAACGTGGCCAGGTGGAGGTCCGGAGCGATCATGCCCACGCCCTTCGCGCATCCCCCCACTCGGTACGGGCCCCGCTCGGCGTGGGCCTGCTTGGGGACCGTATCGGTGGTCATGATGGCCTCGGCGAAGCTGTCGCCGCCCTCCGGTGAGAGCGATCCGGCCAGCCCGGGAAGCGCCGCGAGCAGCTGATCCATGTGGAGGGGCTCACCGATCACGCCGGTCGAGCAGGCCAGCACCTCGTCGGGCTCGATGCCCAGCAGTTCGGCGGCGGCGGCCGTCGAGCGCTCGGCGTCGGTGTCCCCCGACAGCCCGGTTCCTGCGTTCGCCTGTCCGCTGTTGACGAGGACCGCTCGGCCCCCGCCCCGGGAGACCCGGTGCCGGGACAGTCGGACCGGGGCAGCCGCGAACGCATTCGCGGTGAACAGGCCGGCGACCGAGCGGCCCTCATCGGCCACCAGCAAGCCGAGGTCAGGGCGGCCGGAGGGCTTCATCCCGGCCGTCGCTCCTGCCGCCCGGAACCCCCGGGCGAAGGTCACGCTCATGGATACACCCCCGTAGCCTTGAGGCCGGCGGTCGGGTCGAACCCGGCCATGAGGTTCATGTTCTGCACGGCCTGTCCGGCCGCGCCCTTCACCAGGTTGTCGAGCGCGCCGGCGACGATGGCCGTTCCGGTCCTGCGATCCGCCACTGCCTGGAACTCGACCAGGTTCGACCCGCGGGTCCGCTTGGTGTCGGCCATGTCGCCGGGAGGAAGGACCCGCACGAATGGCGCGTCCGCGTACGCGGAGGCGAGACAGCCGGTCAGCGAATCCGTGGTCGTCCCCGGTCCCATCGGTGCAAAGCACGTCACCAGCACGCCGCGGACGGCGGGGACGAGGTGTGGAACGAACGACACCGTGGCGGGGATGCCCGAGGCGAGCTCGAGGGCTCGCTCCATCTCGGGCGTGTGTTGGTGCTTGGGGAAGCGGTAGGGACGAACGCTCTCCTCGGTCGCCGCGAACGAGGTGGCCTCGGCGACCGCCCTGCCCGCGCCGGACAGCCCGGCCTTGCCGTCCACAACGATCGGCCCGGGTGCGATCAGACCGGCGGCACGGAGTGGGGCGAGGCCGAGGGCGACCGGCGTCGGGAAGCAGCCCGGGTTGGCCACGAGCGATGCCCCGGCGATGTCCTCGGCGAAGACCTCGGGTAGTCCGTAGACCGCCTTCTCCAGCCAGGCCGGGGCGGGGTGCTCGAACCCGTACCACTCCGGATACGCGGCCGCCGGGAGCCGGAAGTCGCCGGCCAGGTCCACCACACGGAGGCCGGCCTCGAGCAGCGCGGGAGCGAGGGACGCGCTGGCCCCGTGCGGAAGCGAGAGGAACGCGAAGGACGCCCTGTCGGCGGCCGAGTTGGCGTCGAGGGGAGCCAGCACCCAGCCACCGATCGCAGCGGCGGCGAGGTGAGGATGGACCTCCGCCAGCTCGCGGCCGGCCGACTCGTTCGCCGCCAGATACGTGAGTTCCACGTTGGGATGCTCCACCAGCAGGCGCACCAGCTCAGCACCGGCATAGCCGGAGGCACCGAAGATGGCGACACGCAGACCGTGGGTCTCCTCCATCTCGCATATTCATGCATATATTGCATGAAGATGTCAACGACGTTCATGAGCGGCGGCTGCCGTCCCGGTCCCTTCCGAAAATGACCGTGAGGACGTACCATCCCCCGCGCTTCGCCGGACAAGGAACAGCGGACCTGGTCGGGAATGGAGGTCACATGCGAAGACTGGCCGTGGTGATCGCGGCGATGACGTTGGTGGGTGGAGTGGGATGGGTCGTATGGGCTCAGACCACCGGCGGCGTGACCCCCGTGAAGTGCATGGACTCCGTGTGGCAGACCACCCCCCAGTCCACGGCCTCGACGAACTGGGCGAACGTCCCTGGATTCAGCGACCACCCCATCGCGATCTACCCCATCGCCATCGACGTCAGCGCCCTCGTCTCCGGAGCGCCTGTGGAGTTCCGCATCTTGAGCACCAACGTGGGCGGGCAGACCTTCGTCAGCAAGCCCGGGCCGACTCGCTTCGTGCCCGGCCGGGGCGGCCCCGACTCGTTCGCCTACCAATGGATCGAGCGGGACCAGGTAGCAGCCACCCACAGCAACTTCCTCCGGCTGCAATGGCGGAGTCCGAGCGGCTCTGCGGTCCAAATGCAACGAGGCGCCATGTCTTTGCTGTACACGACGGACTCGTGCCAGGGGTCCTCGTAGAGCGCCGGCTTCGTCGCGCAGGGTTCGGACTCGGCGTGGGGTCCGGGCTGGATCAGGGCAGCGCGTGCAGCACGTCAGCCGTGCCCCCTGCCACGTTCCGCGGCGGCTCGGCCCCGCCGGCTCGCGCCCTCGACACCGACCCTCTGGCCTTGCCGAGCTGCGAGCGGAACTCGTCGGCTCCGTTCCCGATCATGGTCGCGGCCCG
>DASSSA010000083.1:0-45976 GCA_035701505.1 Actinomycetota bacterium | reverse complement strand
CCGGTCATCGCCATCGTGGACACCAACGCCGACCCCGACGAGGTCGATTACGTGATCCCGGGCAACGACGATGCCATCCGTTCGGTCGCACTGGTGACGCGGATCATCGCCGACGCTCTGGAGGAGGGCCGTGGCGAGGGCCGTCGGGAGCTGGTCACCAGGCGGGACGAGCCGGAGTTCCAGCCCGAGCCCGACGCCGGCCGGAGGCAGTCGGCCGAGCCGGCCACCGCAGCCGCGGCCGCGGACGGTGAATGGGCAACCGCCGGGCAACAGGCTGAGACGAGCCCGGAGCAGAGTTCCGAGGAGAGCGCATGACCGATATCAGCGCAGAAGAGGTGAAGCGGCTCCGGCAACGTACCGGCGCCGGGATGATGGATAGCAAGAAGGCCCTCCAGGAAGCCGGTGGTGACGTGGACCGCGCCATCGAGATCCTCCGGGAGCGAGGTCTGGCCTCGGCCCAGAAACGCGCCGGCCGCTCGGCGACGCAGGGCGTCATCGACGCCTACATCCATCACAACAACACTGTGGGGGTCCTGGTCGAGGTGAACTGCGAGACGGACTTCGTGGCCAAGACCGACGAGTTCCGCCGGCTGGCCAGAGACGTCGCCCTTCATATCGCCAGCGCCATGCCCCAGTGGGTGACCCGGGACGAGGTCTCCGAGGAGATCCTAGAGACCGAGCGGCGGATCTACGAAGCGGAGGCCCGCCAGAAGGGCAAGCCCGACAACGCCCTGGATCGCATCGTCGAGGGCAAGCTCCAGGGGTTCTTCAAGACCACGGTCCTGCTGGACCAGCCGTTCGTGAAGGAGCCGGAGAAAACCGTCCAACAGCTGGTCGACGAGGTCTCGGCCACGGTCGGCGAGAAGGTTGCCGTGCGACGGTTCGTCCGGTACAAGCTGGGCGAGGACTTGGACTAGAGGGTGAGCGTGGGCGACCCGGGACCGGCCGGAGGGGGGGCGTCGCGACCCGTCTATCGCCGGGTCTTGCTGAAGGTCTCCGGCGACGCGTTCTCCCCACCCGACACCGGATATGGCATCTCCACCGACTCCACGGCTCTCCTGGCCCATGAGCTCCGCGACGTCGTGGACCTCGGGGTGCAGGTCGCCGTCGTCGTCGGCGGGGGCAACATCTGGCGGGGACGGGACGCCCCGAGCATCGACCGAGCACGAGCCGACTACATGGGCATGCTGGCCACGGTCATGAACGCGCTCGCGCTCCAGGACGGCCTGGAGAAGCTGCGCGTGACCACCCGGGTGCAGACTGCGATCCACATGGCGCAGGTGGCCGAGCCGTATATCCCGCTCCGGGCGGTTCGGCACCTGGAGAAGGGCAGGATCGTGATCTTTGCCGCTGGGATGGGCGCGCCTTTCTTCTCCACGGACACCACGGCGGCCCAACGCGCGTTAGAGATCGGGGCCGAGGCCATCCTGAAGGGCACGAAGGTCGACGGCGTGTACAGCGCCGATCCGCTCGTCGACCCAAGCGCTCGCCGCTTCGAATCGATCGAGTACCTGGACGTGTTGCGCGAGGGATATCAGGTCATGGATGCCACGGCCATCTCGCTGAGCATGGAGAACAAGCTCCCCATCATCGTGTTCGACTTCCGCCGAGAGGGGAACATCCGACGGGCCCTGTCCGGCGAGCCCATCGGGACCCTGGTCCACGGGGGGGCCTGATGACGGTGCAGGCCACCCTGGGTGAGGCAGGGGACAAGATGGGCAAGGCGATCTCCGTGCTCAAGGAGGAGCTGGGATCGATCCGGACGGGTAGGGCGACGCCAGCCCTACTTTCGCGGATCGTCGTGGACTATTACGGTACTCAAGTGCCGATCCAGCAGCTGGCCTCGTTCTCGGTGCCGGAGCCCAGGACGCTCCTCATTCAGCCCTACGACAAGAACGCCATCGCCTCCATGGAGAAGGCGATCATGTCGAGCGACGTGGGCATCACACCGTCGAGCGATGGCAACGTGATCCGTCTCTCGTTCCCGCCGCTCACCGAGGAGCGGCGTAAGGAGTTGGTCAAGGTGGTGCATCAGCGGGGCGAGGAGGCTCGGGTGGCGGTGCGGAACGTGCGACGCCATTCGAAGGAGGAACTGGAGCGGCTGCAGCGCGCTGCCACCATCTCCGAGGACGACCTGACTCGGTCCGAGAAGGAGTTGCAGAAGCTGACTGACCACCACGTGGCGGAGATCGACGAGATCGTGGTGCACAAAGAGCGGGAGCTCAAGGAGATCTAGTGCCCGAGGGCGACAAGAAGGACGACCTGTTCGAAGACCTCGACAAGTTCTTCGCGCCCATCCAGGACGTCGACTGGCCGGAGAACCCATCCGCGGCCCCCCCTGGCGAGCAGGCGCCACCCCACACCGATACCGGGGTGATCGACGAGCCCGACGATTCCTCGACGGCCGGGTCGATCCCAGGGCAGGAGGACCCGTTCGAGGGGTCGTCACCCTCGGAGACGGGGTCCGAGGAGTCCGTATGGGGGGAGGAGGAGGCAGCCGAGATCTCCGAGGAGACGTTCGGCCGCGCGCCCTCCGCGTACGTTGACCTGCCCGGCCCCTCCGAGGAAGGAGAAGAGGAACCGGAGATCGAATCCCCTCCCCGGGAGGCGTCGGCCGAGGACGAGGAGCCGAGCCCCGAGGCGGTGGAGGCGGCCGCCGAGCACTTCGCCAGGTCGGTGCGCGATGAGGCGGACCTGGATCTTGAGGACGAGACCTCGCTCCCGGAGCTGTTGGGCGGGGGCGAGGAAGACATCGCCGCGGAGCCGGAAGAGCCCATCAGGGGCGGCCGGGCCTCCGGCAGGCCAGGCTCCGGCTCCGAAGGGCTGGGCGGGCCGAGCTGGCAAGAGCCCACCACCATGGAAGTCGGGTTGGAACACGAGGCCCGCCGGACCGGCCGGGACGTCCCGGCCGCGTTCATCACCGGATTGGCCCTGGCCGGGTTGGCTCTGGGCAGCTTGGCCGTGGGCAAGTGGGCGTTCGCTCTGACGGCCGGGGCCATCGTCCTGTGGGCCCAGGGTGAGCTGTACCTCGCGTTCCAGCGGCATCACCTCCAGCCCGCAACGGCTCTCGGCCTGGTCTCAGGAGGCCTCGTGCTCGGGGCGGCGTACTTCCGGGGCGAGGAGGCTATGTTGTCGATGTTCGTCCTGTCGGTGTTGGCCGCGTTCCTGTGGTACATGGCGGCCCCGGCGTCGCACCGGCGAGGCACGGCGACGAACATCGGCGTCACGGTCCTCGGTGTCGCGTACGTGCCCCTGATGGCCGGTTTCGCTCTGGCCATGCTCGAGTTCACCGATGGCCGGGCCTTGGTCCTGTCGGTGATCGGACTGACGTTCGTGTACGACACGGCCGCGTTCATCGTCGGATCCTGGTGGGGGAACCGGCCGCTGGCTCCGACGATCAGCCCCAAGAAGTCACTGGAGGGGGCCATCGGGGCGACGCTCGTAGTCATCGCGGTCTCCGTGGGGGCCGTGGCTCCGGCGGTGACGTCGCTGAGTACGGTGGGCAGATCCGTGGCTCTGGCCGTGGTGGTGGCCGTCCTCGCCCCGCTGGGCGACCTGGCGGAATCGCTGATCAAGCGGGACCTCGGGGTGAAGGACATGGGCAGCGTCCTCCCGGGCCACGGCGGAGTGCTCGATCGGATCGACTCCGTGCTGTTCGTGGTCCCAGCCGCCTACCTGTTCCTACGCCTGGTCCTCCAGTAACCCTCCGCTGCCACGGATTGTCCGCCTCCCGGAGTACCCTTAGACGGTGATGCGATCTCTGACCATCCTCGGATCGACCGGATCGGTGGGGACCCAGGCCTTGGACGTGGTCCGGCGAAATCCCGATCGGTTCAAGGTCGTCGGGCTGGCCGCCCTGACCAACCACGAGCTGCTCGTGGGCCAGATCCGCGAGTTCCTGCCCCCGTACGTGGCCATCGCGGACCCCGAGGCTGCGGCGGAGCTGCGCGAGATGCTGGGCAAGAACATTCGGGGAGTCGACATCATCGACGGACCGGATGCCGCAGAGCGCCTGTCTCGCGATGTTGAGGCGGACATGGTTCTGAACGCTCTCGTGGGCTCGGCCGGCCTGCCCTCCACGCTGGCGGCCCTGCAGAGTGGGAAGACGCTCGCGCTTGCCAACAAGGAGAGCCTGGTCATCGGGGGCGAGCTGGTGATGGACCTGATCAAGGCGGAGCCCGAACGGCTCGTGCCGGTCGACTCTGAGCACGCCGCCATGGCCCAGCTCCTTCGAGGCGAGCGCAAGGAGGACGTGAAGAGTGTGATCCTGACCGGCTCGGGTGGCCCGTTCCGGGGCTGGACCCGCAACGACCTGGCCCGGGCGTCGGTGAAGGAGGCCCTGGCCCACCCGGTGTGGCAGATGGGTCCGAAGATCACCGTCGACTCCGCGACCTTGATGAACAAGGGCATGGAGGTCATCGAGGCCCACTACCTGTTCGGCATCGACTACTCGCAGATCCACGTGATCCTCCACCCTGAGGGGGTCGTCCACGCGCTGGTCGAGTTCCGCGACGGCACGATGCTTTCCCATCTGGCTTCGCCGGACATGCGGCTGCCGATCCAGCTCGCGCTGGCCTGGCCGGAGCGCCTGCCGACCGGCATCGCTCCAGTGCCCCTGGCCGACAAGCGGCTCACGTTCGAGCCGGTCGACCGCGAGGCCTTCCCCGCGGTCGACCTGGCCTACCGGGTTGGTCAGCTCGGCCTGACGTTCCCCGCGGTCATGAGCGCGGCCAACGAGGTCGCGGTCGTCGCATTCCTGGAGGGGAAGATCCCCCTCACGCGGATCGTCGAGATCGTCCAGGGTGTCGTGGACGAGCACGAGGCGCCCGCGTCGGTGGTCTCGGTGGTCAACCTCGAGCGGGCCGACTCCTGGGCCCGACGGCGTGCCGCGGAGATCATCGAGGCCCGCTGACCGAGGGCTGGATGGCTGGAACCGTCGCCCAGGTCGCGTTCTTCGTCGCCCTCGTCCTCGTGATCGTGATCCACGAGGCCGCCCACTTCGGCGTGGCCAAGTGGTTCGGGATCAAGGTCGAAGAGTTCTTCGTCGGCTTCGGCCCGCGCCTGTGGTCGTTCCGACGCGGCGAGACCGAGTACGGGATCAAGGCCATCCCCGCGGGCGGCTACGTGAAGATCGCCGGCATGAACCCGTACCAGGAAACGCCGGAGGAGGATCTCCCGAGAACGTTCGGGGCCAAGCCGATCTGGCAGCGCGCCCTGGTCATCGCGGCCGGGCCCGCCACGCACTTCGTGTTGGCCTTCGTGTGCTTCGCGCTCTGGCTGGGAATCGTGGGGGAGGTCACACCCATCGATCCGGTCATCGATAACATCTCCTCCACTCTCAATGGAACGTCATCACCTGCCACTCAAGCCCGACTCCAGGCGGGTGATCGCATCGTCGGGGTCGATGGCATCGATCACCCGACCAGCCTCCAGCTGATCCGATACACCCGGTCCCACGTTGGGATGCCCATCAGGCTGACGATACTGCGCGACGGACGGGAGTTCACCGTCACCCTGACCCCGGTTCTCTCCACCGTTATGGGAGAGCGAGTGGGACGGATCGGTGTGGGGCTGGTCTATGGGCGAGACCGGAAGGACGTCGTCGGGTCGATCGCCGGTGGAGCCGGGTTGGTGGGCTCAACGCTCGTGGGCGCGGTAGAGAACATCGGCAGGGTCTTCGGGCCCGAAGGCATCTCCCGCATCGGCCGACTGCTGTTCACCGACGCGGCTCGCAGGCCGAGCGACGCCGTGAGCGTGGTGGGAGCCGGTCGGGTGGCGGGTCAGACCGCCGCAAGCGGGCGGTTCTGGGACATCCTCGCGATCTTCGCCGCCTTGAACGTCTTCATAGGCTTCCTGAACCTGCTCCCCCTTCCGCCGTTCGACGGCGGGCATCTGGCGGTGCTGGCCATCGAGAAGGTGAGGGGCAAGAAGATCGACATGCGCAAGCTCGTCCCCATCTCGGCGGCGGTCGCGGCCTTCTTCGTCCTGTTGTTCATGGCGATCCTCTATCTGGACATCGCCAAGCCCGTGAACCTGAGTCCATAGGCTTCGCCACAACTTCTCAACAGGGCCCCCGAAGGGCCGCCACACGCTGCGGATACGATGGGTCCGTGACCGAGCAGACCATCCTGGTGGTGGACGACGAGGAGGCCATCGCGGAGGCCGTCCGAGCCCGGCTCCAGAGCGAGGGTTTTCAGGTCGTGGTGGCCGGCGACGGGCCCGAAGCCATCGGGCTGTGCGAGCAGGTCCATCCCGACCTCGTGGTCCTGGACCTCATGCTCCCGGGGATGGACGGACTGGAGGTCTGCCGGCAGATCCAGCGCGATCGGTGGGTCCCCGTGCTGATGCTCACGGCGCGTACCGAAGAGGCGGACAAGGTGGCCGGATTCGCCGTGGGAGCCGACGACTACTTGACCAAGCCGTTCAGCCTTCGCGAGCTGGTGGTTCGGGTGCGGGCCATCCTTCGCAGGATGGAGCGGATCCGCGCGCTCCCCGCCGATGAGCCGATCGACCATGCCGGCCTGGCCATCGACCAGGCGCGTCGGACCGTGGCCGTGGACGGCTCCCACATCCAGCTGACCCCCCTCGAGTTCGAGATCCTCCTGACTCTGGCCCGGACCCCCGGCGTCGTGTTCACACGGGAACAGCTCATGGACAAGGTATGGGGGTATCGGGACTACGCGGGGGGGCGGGTGGTGGACTCGCACGTCGCCCGGATCCGCCGCAAGATGGGCGAGGACGGTGTGGAGCCGAGGTTCATCCGAACCGTGCACGGTGTCGGCTATGCGTTTCGAGAGCCGGCCGAGACGCCATGAGACCACTCGAGAAGCTCCCCACGATCCGGGCCAAGCTCGGCTCGACCGTCGTGTTCGCCGTCGGCATGACCATCGTCCTGGTTTATTTCCTCCTCGGATTCGCGCTTCGAAACGCGTTCCGGGAGGCCGACCTGGGTCGCCTCGCGCGGGTGGCCGCGCGCGCCGCAGCGTCCGATCTCCGCGACATCCCGAATGGGGTGACGGTGGTGCACCTCCGCGAGGGAACGTTCACGTGGTTCGGGCCGGAGGGAACGCCGCCGCCGACGTTCCACGACGGCCGGGTTCACATCGGTGTCGCGGGCGACATCGAGTATGCGGCTGTGCCGGTGCAGCAACCGGGACAGCCATCCGAGACCGTGTACGCCATCCGCGATGCCCCCGGCGTGCTGGGCGCGACCATCCGTTTCTTGCGCGACTTCTGGTGGCAGCTGCTCGTCGCTGGGGCCATCGCGGCCGCCATCGCGCTGGGGCTGGCCCGATGGCTGGCCCGCGGCATGACCCAGCCGCTCCGAGACATGGCCCAGGCCGCTCGGCAGATGGAGACCGGCGACTACAGCAAGCGGGTCCGCACCACTTCCCGCGATGAAGTCGGACAGCTGGCGACGGCGTTCAATCGCATGAGCGGGGAGCTGGAGAGCCTGGAACGGTTGCGGCGCGAGCTGGTTGCCAACGTCTCGCACGAGCTGAAGACGCCGATCTCGGCGCTCCGGGCGCACCTGGAGAACCTGCTCGACGGCGTGGAGGAACCCGATCCGGAGACGCTGCAGGTGATGCTTTCGCAGTCCGAGCGACTGTCCCGTCTGGTGGACCAGCTGCTCGACCTGTCACGCCTGGAGTCGGGAGAGCTGACCCTTCGGCGCGAGGGCGTGCCCCTTCGCCGGCTCGTCGCCGAGGTCCTCTCGGAGGTGGAGGTGGTGCGATCCGGCCGAAAGGTACGGGTGCAGGACCGGGTACCCGACGACATCCCTGCCGTGTTCGCCGACCGCGAGCGCTTGCACCAGGTCCTGTTCAACCTCCTCGACAACGCCGTTCGCCTGACGCCACCGGGGGGTGAGGTCGTCGTCTCGGCCCACCGGGTCGACGGGCGCTGCGAGGTGAGCGTGACGGACACCGGGCCCGGGATCCCGGCCGAGCACCTGCCCCGGTTGTTCGAGCGGTTCTATCGGGTCGATCGTGCTCGGGCCCGCGACGACGGTGGCACCGGAATCGGCCTGGCCATCGCCAGGTCGGTGGTGGAGGCCCACGGCGGGCGGATCCGCGCCGAGAGCCAGGTGGGGAAGGGAAGCGTGTTCACCTTCGACTTGCCGGTCGCGCCAGCGGCCGGGACCGAGACAAGGAGGGCCTCGTGAAGTCATCGACCGTCACGATCGAGGTGTCGGCGCCCGCGCGGTACACCTACCTCGATCTGACCGAGGAACTGGAGCGGGCCATCAAAGACTCGGGTGTCACCGACGGGGCGGCCATCGCGTTCTGTCCCCACACGACGTGCGCCCTCTTGATCAATGAATGGGAGCAGGGTGCCCTGGAGGACTTCCGGAGCCGAGTGCTGCATCTGGTGCCAGAGGACGTCTACTACGCCCACGATGACCTGGAGCGGCGGACCCAGAACCTTGCGGAATCCCACGAGCGGCAGAACGGCCACTCGCACGTCAAGTCGATGCTGCTCTCAGCCAGCTCCCACGCCATCCCCGTCTCGGCCGGTCAGGCCGTGCTCGGCCGGTGGCAGCGGCTCATCCTGTTCGAGATGGACGAGCCGAAGGGCCGCCAGGTCGTGTTCCACGTATTCGGCGGCTGACCGGCTAGCCTGAGTTGACGATGCAGGTGGAGCGGAGGAAGTCCCGGCAGGTCCGAGTGGGCGAGGTGACGGTGGGCGGCGACGCGCCCATCCGCGTCCAGTCCATGACAATCACGAAGACGGCGAATGTCGATGCCACGCTCCAGCAGATCGCGTCGTTGGTTGCATCGGGCTGTGACATCGTCCGGGTGGCCGTGCCCCACTGGGAGGACGCGGAGGCCCTCACCGCCATCGCTGCCAAGTCCACGATCCCGGTGGTCGCGGACATCCATTTCCAGTGGAAGTACGCGATGGCCGCGCTCGAGGCCGGGGTGCACGGGCTGCGGATCAATCCGGGAAACATCAAATACCAGGACAAGGTCCGGCTGATCGCGCGGGAGGCGAAGGCGCGCGGCGTGCCCATCCGGATCGGGGTCAACGCCGGCTCCCTGGAGAAGGATCTGTTGGCCCGCTACGGGTCGCCGACGGCCGAGGCCCTGGTGGAGTCGGCTCTGGACGAGGTCCGGATCCTGGAGGACGAGGACTTCCTCGACATCAAGATCTCGGTGAAGCACTCGAGTCCTGGGGTGATGATCGAGGCCTACCGGATGCTCGCCGAGAAGTGCGATTACCCGCTCCACCTGGGCGTCACGGAGGCCGGGCCCATGCCGATCGGCGGCGTCAAGAGCGCGGTGGGCATCGGAACGCTCCTCGCGGAGGGGATCGGCGACACCATCCGGGTGTCCCTGACGGATGATCCGGTGGAGGAGGTCAAGGTCGGGATCGAGATCCTGAAGTCCCTCGGCCTTCGCAAGGCGGGCCTGGACCTCGTGGCGTGCCCCTCGTGCGGGCGAGCGGAGGTCGACGTGCTCGGCCTGACCAGGCAGGTGAACGAGGCGCTCTTGGCCAAAGGCATCACCGTCCCGATCCGCGTCGCAGTGATGGGCTGCGTGGTGAACGGACCCGGCGAGGCCCGGGAGGCCGACCTTGGGATCGCGGCGGGCAAGGGGCAGGGGTTCCTCATCGTGAACGGCGAGGTCAGGGGGAAGGTTCCCGAGGGGCGGTTCGTCGAGGCCCTGGTGGATGAGGCCGAGCGGATCGCCGCCGAACGCGCGGCCGAGCCCGTCGCCGACTAGCGCGCCGGCTTGGCCAGCGCCAGGAAGCTTTCGACGATCTTCGGGCCCTCGGGCGTGAGGATCGACTCCGGGTGGAACTGCACGCCGAACCGCGGAAGCTCGCGGTGCTGGGTGGCCATGACCAGCCCGTCCTCGGTCCACGCCGTGAGCTGCAGCTCTGCCGGCAGGCCGTCCCGGACGACGACCAGCGAGTGGTACCGTCCTGCCTCGAACGGGTTGCCCACCCCCGCCAAGACACCGGCGCCGTCATGGTAGACGAGCGATGCCTTCCCGTGGACCGGGAAGGCTCGATCGACCCGTCCCCCGCTGGCCACGCCGAGGGCCTGATGGCCGAGGCACACGCCGAGAACTGGTGTCGCGGGGGGAAGGATCCGCAACAGCTCGGGGAAGCAGCCGGCCTCCTCGGGACGCCCGGGCCCCGGGGACAGGATCACCGCGGCCGGGTCCCGTTCGGCCAGAGCCTCGGCGGGCTCGGCGTCGCTCTTCACCACCTCGGTCGCCCAGCCGAGGCCCTCGACCAGCTGAACGAGGTTGTACGTGAACGAGTCGTAATGGTCGACCACCAGGATCATCGGGGGGTCTCCACGCTGTCCTCCATCCGCGCCGTTCGGCCCGCGCCTCCCGCGACGGCCGGAAGCAGAGCGGAGGCCTTGGCCTTGGTCTCCCCAAGCTCCGTCTCGGGATCCGAATCGGCCACCACGCCGGCTCCCGTCTGGACGTGCGCCTGTCCGTCGGCGATCACGGCCGTGCGGAGCGTGATGCAGAAGTCCAGGTCTCCGGAGAACGTCCGATACCCCACGGCGCCTGCGTAGGGTCCCCGCGCCGTCGGCTCGGCCTCGGCGATCAGCTCCATAGCCCGTCGCTTCGGAGCTCCGGTCACGGTCCCGGCCGGGAAGGTGACCGCCAGTGCGTCCAGCGCGTCTTGCTCCTCGCCCAGCTCGCCCTCCACGGTACTCACGATGTGCATGACCTTGGAGAACCGCTCCACCACCATGAGCTCGGTGGGATGCACCGTTCCCGGCCGGCAGACGCGCCCGAGGTCGTTGCGGGCCAGGTCCACGAGCATCGCGTGCTCGGCCTGCTCCTTGGGGTCGGCGAGCAGCTCGTGCTCGAGGAGGCGGTCACGGATGTCGGTCGCTCCCCGGGGCCGGGTCCCGGCGATGGGTCGGGTGGACGCCCGCCGCCCTTCCACCCGAACGAGCGGCTCGGGCGAGGACCCGGCGAGCTCCATCGACAACATGCGGAGGAAGAACATGTACGGGGCCGGGTTCGAGACGCGCAACCGCCGGTAGATGGGATAACCGCCGTTGGGGGCGGGGAAGGAGACGCGCCGAGACGGGACGCCCTGGTAGATGTCCCCGGCGAGGATATGGTCCTTGAATCCCGAGACGATCTGCCGGTACCGGGCGTCCTCCATGTTGGCTCGGCCGCTCGCCCGTGCATCGACACCGGTGTCGGGATCCTCATCGATCGGCGTGGGGACGGGGGCGGCGGCCGTCGAGACCGTCTCGGCCAGCCCCTCGAGTGCTGACGCTCCCTCCTCATACGCGCCGGGGGGAACGTGCGCCACCAGCAGCAGGCGCTGGCGCCAATGGTCGAAGACCACGGCCCGGTCCACCACCAGGAGCCCAATGGCGGGACACGGCGCCGTGTCCGGGCTGGGGACGGGCTGGCCGTCGAGCAGTTCGGCCGCCTCGTACGCCAGGTAGCCCATGAGTCCTCCGGTGAGTGAGGGGAGCTCGGGCAACCGGGGACCGGCCAACGAGCGGGCCAGGCGCCGGAGCTGCTCCCGCACCCCCTGATCCGGCCCCGGCTCGGCGATGGGGAGCCCGCCACGCCGGAGGTCGCGGATGGCCACGCCTCGGCGGTCCGCGGTGACCACCGCTGCGGGGTCGCCCGCGGCGAAGGAGTAGCGGCCCCATCGTTCGGATCGCTCCACGCTCTCGAGCAAGATCCCCGGCCCGTCGGCGGCCAGGGCGGGGAAGACCCCGACCGGCGTCGACACGTCGGCCAGCAGCTCGGTCCAGACCGGGACGAGCGCCCACGATGAGGCGAGCTCGTCGAACGTGTTCCGATCGGGCCGGACCTTCACGCCTTCGGCCTCCCTGTTCAAACACGAAGCCCCGGGGCACTGCCCGGGGCCTCCGTCGAGTCGATGTGCTTGGACGTGCTAGACGCGCAGCGGCCTCGGGCTCTTCGAGCCCCAAGGCCAGGACCAGCCGTTCTCCCGTCGCGCCATCGTGGCGGTGATTGTGCGGGTTCGGCCGGGGGACGTCAACGCGACCGCGGCGGTCCGTGGTATCCAGGGACCGTTTCCGATACGTTCACGGACCATGCCCACGGCCCTCATGCCTGCGACGGTTGGACGATGAGGAGGTCATGCGGTCGGGCCGCCGTCTGGGTGGCCATCGCGGTGCTAGTGGCCGTGTCGATGGGTACATCGGGACTCGCGGCGGCGAAGGCGCCGGTGTCGTCCTTGCACTTCGACGCGATCCCCAGGATCGGACCGAACTGGCCGGCTGACCCGTCGGGGGCCATCGGGGATGCGGCCATCGTGACCGCGGTGAACACCTCGATCGCTGTGTACGACCGGTCTGGCGTCGCGCTCCTCACCCCGACGCCGCTGGAGCCCTTGGGCACGTTTCCAGCGGGGACCGACCTGTACGACCCCAAGGTGGTCTACGACCCCTATGCGCAGGAGTTCGTGCTGGCCTTCCTGGCCATCCATGACGCGCTCGAGTTGTCCTGGATCGTGCTCTCGGCCATGCCCGGCGCGACCGCCTCGGACCCGGCAACCTGGTGCGTCCACCAGCTCAAGGCGGATCAGGTGAAAGGAGACGGCAATCAGTGGGCCGACTACCCGGGGCTGGGATACGACCGAGACCGTGTGACCGTCACGAGCAACCAGTTCGACTTCGCCCAACCGCAGGGTTTCGCCTATGCGCAGGTGCTGTCGTTCGACAAGACCGGTCTGTACGACTGCGCGCGGCCCCTGGAGTTCCGAGCCTTCGGCGGCGCGGCCACGAGCAACCCCGACGGCAGCCGGGCCTTCACCGTGCAACCGGCCACGAGCGCGGGGACGGCGCCGGCGGACCAATACCTGATGTCCTACAAGCGAGCGCGGGGCGGCGGATCGGCGTTGGTGCTGTGGCGGCTCCGACAGACCGCGGGCGGCCTCAGGTTGACTCGGGTGGCCATCCCGGTCGGCAAGGCCACGATCTCCCCGTACGGAACGCAAGCGGGCGGCCGACTCAACAACTCGAACACGTGGTGGGATCCCGGAGACCTCCGCCTGGTGAACGCGTTCTACGATCCGGACCTTCGGCGCGTCTATTCGGCCCATGTCATCTTCAGGAACTTGAGGCCCGATGCCGAGACGGGGGGCTACCAGGAGGCCGCGATCCGCTGGTACGAGGTCGCGCCCGGCACGTCGCTCAAGGCCTCGGCGGTCACGCGACGTGGCGTCGTGGGAACGCCAGAGACCGACGCGGGATGGCCGGTCGTCGCCACCAATGGGCTGGGGACCCTGTTCGTCACCTACAGCCGGGCCAGCGCGGTCACCGGGGAATACCTCTCCGCCTACGTGGCGGAGATCCCGGTGGGGTCCACCATCGCCGAGATCGCCCTGCTCGCCGAGGGCGAGGCCCGGATGGAGGCCGTCCGTGGTCCGGAGCGGTGGGGCGATTTCAACGCGATCAGCCGCGACCCCCTCGACCCCGCCGCGATGGCCGTGGTGAACCAGTACGCGAAGTCGGACGGCGCCGGCCCCACCGAGGACTGGCAGGAGACCGTGGACCTGGTCGGTAGCGTCTGAGGGCGGCCTCCCCGTGCAGGCACGGGGAGGCCGGTATCCTGGTTCGTCCATGAGGATGTCCAGGCTTTTCGCTCGCACGCTCCGGGAGGATCCGAGCGAGGCCGAGGCGCCCTCGCACCGGCTGCTCCTCCGCGCCGCGTACATCCGTCAGGTGATGGCGGGGGTCTACACGATGCTCCCGCTCGGCGTGCGGACGATGCGCAAGATCGAGCGCATCGTCCGCCAAGAGATGGACGGCTCCGGGGCGCAGGAGATCCGCATGCCGATCATCCTTCCCGCCGAGCCGTGGAAGGTCACCGGGCGATGGCAGGCCTATGGCGAGATCATGTTCAAGCTCGTCGACAGGCATGACCGTGAGCTTGGGCTGGGCCCGACCCACGAGGAGGTCGTGACGCCGCTCGTGGCCGGGGAGCTCCCTTCCTACCGCGAACTGCCGGTGAACCTGTATCAGATCGAGTGGAAGTACCGGGATGAGTTCCGCCCCCGATTCGGTCTGCTGCGGGTCCGGGAATTCCTGATGAAAGACGCCTACTCGTTCGACCGGGACGATGATGGGTTACAGGCCTCCTACGACACGATGCTCCAGGCGTACCGGCGCGTGTTCGACCGGTGCGGGCTCACGTACGTGATCGTGGAGGCAGACCCGGGCACGATCGGCGGTGGCGTGAACCACGAGTTCATGGCCCATGCGGATGTGGGGGAGGACCTGTACGTCGCGTGTCCCAACGGGGACTATCTGGCCGACCTCGAGGCCGCCATGCCCCTCGCGCCCGAGCCCGCCGACACCACCGAGCTCGAGCCGCTCATCGATGTCTCGACGCCGTCGGCGGCGACCATCGATGCCGTCTCGAAGCTGCTGGGGCGGCCGGCGTCGCACATGCTGAAGTGCATCCTGTTCGACGTGGGCGGACAGGCCTTGGCTGTGCTCGTCCCGGGTGACCGGGAGGTGAACGAGACCAAGGTGGCCCGGCGGTTCTTCCCCGCCACGGTCCGCCGGTTCGAGGACGCCGACTTCGCCTCCCTCGGGCTGGTCAAGGGCTACGTCGGGCCGCAGGGCCTTCCCGACGACATCATGATCCTGGCCGACCACTCGGTCCGCGGGGGGAAGGACTGGGTGACCGGGGCGAACAGGTCGGAGCACCACGTGACCGGGGCCAATGTCGCACGTGACTTCCGGATCAACGAGTACGCGGACCTGGTGCAGATCCGGGAGGGCGATCCCTGCCCGACCTGCGGCCGGCCGCTCCGCATCGAGCGGTCGATCGTGGTGGGGCACATCTACCAACTCGGCACGACCTACAGCGAGCCGCTCAAGGCGACGTTCGTCGACGAGGACGGCACGGAGCGGCAGTACGTCATGGGCTGCTACGGCCTGGGCATCACCCGGACCATCGCGGCGGCGGTGGAGCAGAACCACGACGAGCACGGCATCCGGTGGCCGAAGGCCCTGGCGCCGTTCGATGTCGTGGTGATCGTGGCCAACCGCGACGATGAGCAAGTGACGACGGAGGGGGAGCGGATCTACCTCGACCTCGCGGGGCTCGGCGTGGAGGTCCTGTTCGACGACCGCGATGAGTCGGCGGGGGTGAAGTTCGCTGATGCCGACCTCTTGGGCCTCCCCGTGCAGCTCGTGGTGGGGCGCCGCGGCCTGGACGCGGGGACGGTCGACCTGAAGCTCCGGGCCACGGGCGAGCGATCCACCGCGCCGCTTCACCGGGCGGCACCGAGCGCCGTGGAGCTGTTGGCCGCGGCACCGTAGCCGGGTACCCTCGCGAGATGGCCGTTGCCGTGCCCGGCCCGCTCAGGGACTTCGTCAAGCTCCATCCGGAGGTCGAGGCCGTGCTGCAGCACGTGGGCCTGCGCACCTGGGACCTGCTCTTGATCGACCTCGAGGGGAACTGGGTTCGCGACGAGTTCCCCTCCGAGGCCCGGGCCGAGGCAGCCTGCCGAACCCTCGGCATCCGGATGCACCGGGGGTGGGACGATCCCCGGATGGCCAGGAGGATGGGCCGGCGGGACCACTGGAACCGACCCGGCGGTCAGCGCCGAGCCCTCTGATTGCCTCGCTCGCCCCCTTCAGAACACCGGTTCGGTATACTCCAAATGCAAAGGAGCGGTTTCACCCGGAAGTGGGCGCGCGCCCACTTTCTTTTTCGAGGGGCGCGATGGACGTGGAGGCGCTGGTCCGGCCGGTGGTCGAGTCGGCAGGACTGGAGCTGTGGGAGGCCACCTTCCGGAAAGAGGGGGGCCGGATGGTGCTCCGAGTGGTGGTCGACCGGGTGGGAGGGGTCGATCTCGACACCATCTCGGAGGCTTCGGAGCGCCTGTCGCGACGCCTGGACTTGGAAGACTTCGGACGAGGTCGCTACGAGCTCGAGGTGAGCTCGCCGGGCCTGGAGCGACCGCTCCGTCACCCGCGACATTTCGAGCGAAGCGTAGGAGCGAAGGTGAAGGTGAAGACGGTAGAGCCCATCGACGGCGCGAAGGTGTACGAGGGCGCGCTGGTCTCGGCCGATGCGGAGGCGATCGTGCTCGCCACCGACGGCGGAGAGTTGCGCGTCCCCTACGAGAACGTCGCCTCGGCGCGGACCGTGTTCGAGTGGGGTGCCGACAGGAGCAGACGATGAATCCAGACATGATCGCGGCGCTCCGGGAGCTGGAGCGAGAGAAGGGGATCGCGTTCCAGACGATCCTGGCAGGCCTCGAGGAGGCCATGGCCTCGGCCTACAAGTCGTGGTGGAAGCAGCAGCATCCCGACCTGGAAGACGAGAGCTTCGGCGTGCGCGCGTCGATCGACCCCGAGTCCGGGGACCTGCGGGTCTGGATCCAGGAGTTGGCCGAGACCGAGGAGGGCGAGCCCGAGGTGGTCTCGGAGAAGGAAGTGGAGGTCACCGATGAATTCAAGGGCCGGATCGGAGCACAGACGGCGAAGCAGGTGATCTTCCAGAAGCTCCGAGACGCCGAGCGGGAGATGACATACGAGGAGTTCGCCGGACGTGAGGGCGACGTGGTGACCGGCATCGTCCAGGCCCAGGAGCGGGACCGGCGGAGCATCCTGCTCGACCTGGGCAAGGTCGAGGCGCTGCTGCCCCACACGGAGCAGATCCCCTCCGAACAGATCCGCCACGGCGAGCGAGTGAAGGCGTACATCACGGAGGTCCGGCGGGGGACGAAAGGTCCCCAGGTCGTCGTGTCCAGGAGCCATCCCGGTCTGCTGCGGAAGCTGTTCGAGATGGAAGTCCCCGAGATCGAGGAGGGCATCGTCGAGATCAAGGAGGTCGCTCGGGAGCCGGGACACCGCTCGAAGATCGCCGTGGCCTCGCGGGAGCCCGCGGTCGATCCCGTCGGCGCCTGCGTCGGGCCCAAGGGCTCACGCGTTCGCATGGTGGTGAACGAGCTTCGGGGGGAGAAGATCGATGTCGTGCCGTGGAGCGCCGACCCGGCGCAGTTCGTGGCGAACGCCTTGCAGCCGGCGAAGGTGAAGGAGGTCATCACCGATCCGACCACCCAGACCGCCATGGTCGTCGTTCCGGACTATCAGTTGTCGCTTGCCATCGGCAAGGAGGGGCAGAACGCACGCCTGGCGGCTCGCCTCACCGGCTGGCGGATCGACATCAAGAGCGAGACCCAGCATGCGGAGGAGCTTCGCGCACCTCGGACGGCGGTCCCGGCCGTCGAGGAGCCGCCGGCCGTCCAGGTCGACGACGAGGTGACCTCGGTCGAACCCGCGCCCGCCGTGGTCGAGGAGACTATCGAGGGCTGAGGCGTGGCTCCCCGCACGGAGCCCGAACGCACCTGCGTCGGCTGCCGGGAGGTTGCCGGCAAGCTCGACCTCATCAGGATCGTGCGAACGCCAACGGGCGAGCTCCTGGTGGACGCGAACGGCAGGGCGCCGGGACGAGGCGCGTACGTGCACGCCGTTGGGGCGTGCGCGACGGCGGCCATCGCGCGCGGGACGCTGGCCAGGTCCCTTCGGGTGGGTCTGCGAGCGGAGGAAGCAGCTAGGCTAGGTAAGGAGATCGAACGGGAGATCGAACGGGACGTGAGGCGATGAGGGTTCACGAGCTGGCGAAGGAACTGGGCGTGACGAGCAAGGACCTGCTCGCCGCCCTTGACGCCATGGGGTTCGAGGGCCGCACCGCATCCTCCTCGGTCCCCGACGAGGCCGTTCCCCGCCTGCGGGCCTCGGGCGGCAAGACCGTCCCCGGCGCCAAGCCGAAAGCGGCTCGGGAGGAGCCTGTGGCCAAGGCCAGGGCCAGGCCGAGGGCCAAGGCCCAGCCCGAACCAGAACCCAAGGTGGAGCCCGAACCTGAACCCGCCGAGGCTCCACCCGACGGGGCGGCGACGGTGGCCGTTCCCGCGGTTGGCCCCACCCCACAGGCGAAGCCTTCGCCGACAGCGCCGGCGAAGCCGGCACTGCCGTCCCTCAAGGTGGTTCGAGGCTCCAGCGCGCAGGACCTCGCCGAGAAAGTGGGCCGGACCCCTGCCGACATCGTGAAGATTCTCCTGTCGCTGGGAGAGATGGTCACCGCGACGCAGTCGCTCTCTGACGAGGCCATCTCCCTCGTCGCCACGGAGCTGGGGTACGAGGCCGAAGTGGTCGGCTTCGAGGAGGAGCTCGAGGAGGAGGAACAGATCGACGAGAGTCGCCTGCGACCCCGGCCACCCGTGGTCACCGTCATGGGACACGTCGACCACGGCAAGACGCTCCTTCTCGACGCCATCCGAAAGACCGATGTCGTCTCGCAGGAGTTCGGAGGCATCACCCAGCACATCGGGGCCTACCAGGTGCACGTGAACGGGCGGGAGATCACGTTCATCGACACGCCTGGCCACGAGGCCTTCACGGCGATGCGGGCTCGAGGGGCGCAGGTCACGGACATCGCGGTGCTCGTGGTGGCCGCTGACGACGGGGTCAAGCCCCAGACGGTCGAGGCCCTGGACCACGCGCGGGCCGCCGGGGTGCCGATCATCGTCGCCGTGAACAAAGTGGACAAGCCCGAGGCCGACCCCCAGCGGGTTCGCCAGCAGATGGTGGAGCTCGGCGTGGTGCCCGCCGAATGGGGTGGCACCGTCGAGTTCGTCGACGTGTCGGCGAAGGCCCGGACCAACCTGGACGGCCTGCTCGAGACGATCCTCCTGGTCGCCGACCTCGAGGAGCTGAACGCCGATCCCGAGGGCCGGGCTCGTGGTGCCGTCATCGACGCCAATCTGGACAAGGGCCGGGGGGCGGTCGCGTCGGTGCTGGTGCAGAGGGGTTCGCTCGACGTGGGGGACGCCCTCGTCGCCGGCAGCGCCTGGGCCAAGGTCCGGGCCATGCTGGACGAGAACGGGCAGCCCGTGAAACAGGCCGGTCCCAGCAAGCCCGTGCAGATCCTTGGGTGGTCGTCGGTACCCAACGCCGGCGACGACTTCCGCGAGGTTCAGGACGAGCGCGAGGCACGGCATCTTGCGCAGGAGCGCGAGGCCAAGTTCCGGGCGGCGGAGCTGGTGACCAGCCGGCCCCCGACGCTGCAGGAGCTGATGGCCCAGGCTCGCCAGGCCGAGGTTCCCGATCTGAACCTGGTGGTGAAGGCCGACGTCCAGGGCTCGCTCGGGGCCGTCATGGACGCCTTCCTGAAGCTGCCGCAGGAGGAGGTCCGGGTGAACATCATCCACGGAGCAACGGGGGCGATCACCGAGAGCGACATCGCGCTGGCCGTGGCGTCGAACGCGATCGTGGTGGGATTCAACGTTCGCCCCGACGCAAACGCCCGGGAACTCTCGGACCGCGAGGGCGTCGACGTCCGCCTGTACCGGGTTATCTACGAGGCCATCGACGACATCCGAAGCGCCCTCTCGGGCATGTTGAAGCCCGAGGAAAGGGAGATCGACCTCGGTCGGGCAGAGGTCCGGGCCCTGTTTCGGGTTCCCCGAGTCGGGGTGGTGGCCGGCTCCTATGTGGTGTCGGGCAACATCACGCGCAATTCGCGGGCCCGCGTCGTGCGCGACGGCGTGGTGGTGTACGAGGGCCGGATCGGCTCGCTCCGTCGGTTCAAGGACGACGTCCGGGAGGTCGCTGAGGGCTTCGAGTGCGGGATCTCGATCGAGAACTTCCAGGACGTCCACGAGGGCGACATCATCGAGGCGTTCGAGGTCCGGGAGGTCGCCCGGCAGCTGTAGGCGCCGCCCGGAGGGCCAGATGCTCGTTGCGCTGGAACGATTCGACCTGCGGATCCCCGGATGCGGGTCGCTCAAGGAGAAACGCCACGTGGTGAAGACGCTCACCGGGGGCATCCGGTCGAAGTTCAACGTCGCGGTGGCGGAGGTGGACCACCACGACCTGTGGCAGCGGACGACCATCGCCGTCTCGGCCGTATCCGGCGACGCCTACCACGCGAAGCGCGTCATGCACGAGGTCGAGAAGTTCGTCGAGCGATGGGCCGAGGTCGAGGTCATCGACGCGGACCTCACCATGCACTCACCCGATGACTGAGGGGACTCGCCCCGGAAGGGTGTCGGAGGAGTTCCGGGAGATCCTGGCGGAAGAGATCCCGAGGCTGAAAGACCCCAGGATCGGGTTCGTCACCGTGACGCATGTACGGGTGACTCCCGATCTCCGTCTGGCGCGGGTCTTCTACACGGCCATGGGGGACGAGAAGGAGCGCAGGGCCACTGCCGCGGGCCTCCGCTCGGCCCGAGCGCATCTGCGTCAGGTGATCGGGGGCCAGGTCCGGATCAAGACCCTTCCGGATCTCCAGTTCGAGGAGGATCGATCGATCGAGGCCGCTGATCGGATCGACCGGCTGATCCGCGGGCTGCACGAGGAGGAGGGGTGAGCGATCAGTTGGCCCGTGCGGCCGAGATCCTGTCGGGCGCCAAGGAGGTCGCGCTGGCCTGCCACGTGAACCCCGACACCGACGCGCTCGGCTCGATGCTCGGCCTGTCGATCGTCCTGAGATCGCGGGGGGCCCACACCGTCTGCTCCTTCGCCAACGAGCCGTTCGAGGTTCCGCGGTGGGCCGGCGTGCTGGCGGGCACCGAGGCGCTGATCCCTCCGGCCACGTTCCCCAAGGAGCCCGAGATCATGGTCACCTGCGATGCGGCGTCACTGGACCGGCTGGGCTCGCTCGGCGCGAACGCGTCACGAGCTCAGGAGCTGGTCTGGATCGATCACCATGTGAGCAACGAGGGGCTGGGGACGATCCCGCTGATCGACCCGTCGGCCTCCTCCACGTGCGAGATGGTCTTCCGGTTGGTCAAAGCGATCGGCGGCGGCCTGCCGGACGAGGCCGCCATGTGCCTGTACGCCGGGCTGGTCACCGACACCGGAAGGTTCCAGTACGCCGCGGTCCGGCCAGAGACGCTGCGGATCGCGGCGGAGCTCCGCGAGCATCCGTTCGACCACGCGCGACTGGCCCAAGCGCTGTACGAGGACAACGCGACGGCGTACCTGAAGCTTCTGGGCGTCGCGCTCCATCGGATGACGCTGGCCGAGGGGGCCGACCTGGCATGGACGTATCTGACGCAGGCCGATTTGGCCGGCGCCGGGGTGCACCCCAGCGAGACCGACGACCTCATCGACGTCGTGCGAACGGCGCGGGAGACCGACGTGGCCGCGGTGATGAAGCAACAGCGCGACGGCAGGTTCCGGGTCAGCCTTCGCTCTCGAGGTGGCCACGACGTGTCGAAGGTGGCATCGATCTTCGGTGGAGGCGGCCATCGGCTGGCGTCGGGATACACCTCGAACCACGGCCTGGCGGGGACGGTGGAACGACTGGAGGCCGCGGTGCGCGGCGAGTCCGTGGAGCCGTGAGGCCCATCGAGGGGCTCCTGCTCATAGACAAGCCGAAGGGGGTCACGTCACACGACGTGGTCGACGCGGCCCGCCGGGCGCTCGGCATCCGGAAGATCGGGCACGCCGGAACGCTCGACCCCATGGCCACCGGTCTCCTGATCCTCGGAGTCGGCCGGGCCACCCGGCTGCTCCGGTTCTTGGCGGACCTTTCGAAGACGTATGAGGGCACCGGGTTGCTGGGGGTGGAGACCGACACGCTCGACGCCGAGGGCGAGATGGTCCGGACCGCGGCCGTGAGCGTGAACGGGCCGGCGCTCGAACGAGCCATGGCGGCGCGGGTTGGCGCATCGATGCAGCCGCCTCCAGCGTATTCGGCGGTCAAGGTGGGCGGACGCAGACTGTACGACGCGGCGAGGACCGGCCAACCGGTGGAGGCTGCGCCGCGCCCCGTTCGGGTCGACACGTTCGACCTGCTGGCGTTCGACCCTCCGCGGTTCGACTTCCGCGTCGTCACCTCGGGTGGGACGTACGTACGGGTCCTCGTGGCCGACGTTGGGGCCGATGTCGGCAGCGGTGCTCACCTGATCCGATTGGTCAGGACTGCCATCGGATCGTTCCACGTGCGAGATGCCGTCGCCATGGGCGAGGCCGCCGACCCGCTCCCCATCGAGGCCGCGGTGGCGCATCTTCCTCGGATCGACCTCGAGGTCGAGGAGGCCACCGCGGCGACCCACGGTCGGATCCTCGGTCCGGCGGGGATCGAGGGACCGTATGCCGTATTCGGTTCGGAGCGGGGGCTCATCGGCGTGTATCGCGACGACGGCGCCAAGGCCCGCCCGCAGGTCATCCTGGCGTAGGCTCCGGTCCCATGGCCGAACGGGACTCTCGAGCCGTGCGCAAGAAGATCATCTGGCGGCTCGTGCAGATCCTCATCTCCATCGTGCTCGTCGTGGCCATCTTCGCCTACGCGATCCCGAAGATCGCCGACTACCGGTCGGTATGGCTGGCCTTCACCAACATGACCTGGCTCGAGCTCGCGTCGCTGGTCGTGGCAACGGCGTTCAACCTGCTGACCTATTGGTGGCAGAACATGACGTCGATGCCTGGGCTCGGGCTGTGGCAGGCAGCCGTGAACAACCAGACCACGACCTCGATCGCCAATACCATCCCGGGGGGCGGCTACATCGCGGTCGGGGTGGGGTACACGATGTACCGGTCGTGGGGGTTCCCGACCTCGGCCATCGCCCTCTCGGCGCTGGTCACCGGGATCTGGAACGTGTTCATGAAGCTCGGTCTGCCGGTGATCGCGCTCGCCATCCTCGCCGTCCAGGGCGAGGCGAGCGGCGGACTCGTCCTGGCCTCGCTGGTCGGCGTCGCCGTTCTCGCCGCCGGGATCGTGCTCTTCGCCCTGGTGCTGTGGAAGAAGGAGTTCGCCCACCGCATCGGCGACGCGTTGGGACGGGCCGTCTCGGTTCTCCTGCGGCTGATCCGCAGGCCGGCGGTGGAGCAGTGGGGAGAGGCGGCGGTCCGATTCCGCCGGCAGACCATCGACCTGGTGTCCAAGCGCGGGATCGCGCTCACGGTCACCACCGTCGTGAGCCACTTGGCGCTTTTCCTGGTCCTGCTGCTGGCGGTCCGCCACGTCGGCGTCTCCGAGAGCGAGATCAGCACGGCTCAGGTCCTCGGCGTGTTCGCCTTCGGACGATTGGTGACGGCGCTCCCACTCACGCCCGGCGGTCTCGGCCTCGTGGAGCTGAGCTACATCGGCGGCCTGATCCTGGCGGGCAGGGCGCACGCGAACGTGCCGACGGAAGTCTTCCACGCGCAGGTGGCGGCGGCCGTCCTCGTGTTCCGGACTCTCACCTATGGGATCCAGATCCCGCTGGGAGCGTTCACCTACGTGATCTGGCGGCTCAACAAGAGCTGGCGCAAGCCCGTGGAGCCGGACCGCGAGCCGCAAGCGGCCACGCCGGTCGCGCCGTCATCGGGCGGCGTGTCCGCCTAAGCCTCGGGCGGCGCGCCCGCCTAAGCCTCGGGCGGCGCGCCCGCGCGGACCGGCGAGCCTCGCATCCGCATGGCCACGTCCCGGACCTCGGTGGCCAGGGCCGCCGAGCCGAGCGCCAGGCCGGCCCCCAGGACCACGCCGGCCACGACGTCGGAGAGCCAGTGCGCGTTCAAGTACACGCGCGAGACGGCCATCACGAACGCGAACAGCACGGCGATGGCCTCCCACTTCCGCCGGCGTGGTCCGGAGGGCATGAGCACGAACACCAGCGCGACCGCGGTAGCGGCGGCGGCCACCGCATGGCCGGAAGGGAAGGAGTAACCGTCGATGGCCACGAGCGGATCGGGTGGACGGTCCCGGTGGAAATATGCCTTGGCCCCGGTAAGGAGCACCTCGGCCGCGACCCAGGTGAGCATCCACGCTCCGAGGGCACGCCACCGCCGGCGGAACGCCAGCCACAACGACACTAAAACTCGAATGGGGATCGTCACGTACCCGCCGCCGATCACGTTCAGGGCTCGAGCCAGCGCCGACAGGACCACGTTTCGGATGTCGTCCATGGCCCGGTAGGTGGACTGGTCGAGGCGCCCGATGGGGGCGAAGGTCGTCCCCGGCGCGGCCGCGGGAGGATGGCGCCCGACGCCGACGAACAGCAGGACCAGGAAGAGCAGCAGGCAGAGCGAATACAGGAAGGTCCGTCGATGGTTTCTCAGCACGTGGCCTTGCCTATCCGGGGCAAGGCGGGGCCTCCGCTCCACACAGGCTGAGCCCGGTCTCTTTCCTGGCCTGTTCCACCAGCGCGGAGCGGGAGACGAACGACAGGGCCTGCTGAGCCTCGAGCGCGAGCGTGGCCGACGCGCCGGTGGTGAACCGGAACAGATTGGTCACGCACCCGCCGGGGAACAGGAGATACCGGTTGGCCTGAAAGGTCGGCGGAAGGCTGAGGGGTTCCTCGTAGACGCGAACGCCGGGGACGACCCTCGCCCCCGTCGTCACCTCGATCGCGTTCGACACGTCGCAGGACTCGGTCAGCTCCACCTCGAGCGCGCGGAAGCCGGCACGGTCGGAGTCCAGCCAGAACTGCGCCGAGTCGCTTCTGATGCGCGAGCCGTTGTAGGACCAGCCGGCCGGGAACTCCGCGATGCAGGGAACGAGGGTGGCCGATGGGACGGCCTGTGCCATCAGGATCAGCGCGTTCGTGTTCTCGGCACCACACGTGAGCGGCTGCGGGTACACGCCCCCGCACGCCGGCACGAGCATGGCGGTAATGCCAACGGAGACGATGGCGGCTCCGAGCCGTCCCTGCCGCCTCACGCGAACACCGTCCAGTTGTTGACGACCACGAGGAGGGCCACGAGCGCCAGGAGAAGCACGCCGGCCGTCCTGACCACGCGCCGCGCGCTCCACCGCTGGATGGAGACGGGTTTTCGGTCCGGGGCCAGGGCTCGGAACTCGCCGACGAGGTCCCGGCCATCCTGCTTGAGCATGCTCCGCAGTTGCGTGGGGCTGGCCACGCCCCGGGCGGCGGCGAAGGCCTCGGCGATGTCGTCCTCGGTGAAGAGCCCGAGCGCATGCTGGTAGACCCGCTTGGCGTCGCTCTTCACGGCAAGGACCAGCATCATGTTCGCCAGATCCACCGCCTGTCGCCACGGAGACGGCCGGACCTGGACGAAGAAGACGTCGATCACCAGGACCTTGCCGTCCCGCACCATGAGGTTCGCCGGCTTGATGTCCCGATGAGCGAGCCCCTCGTCCCACATCTTCCGCACGATCTGGAGGCCCTCGTCGATGCCCGCGTCGTCGATCTCGGCATCACCGATCTCGACCGCTCCGTCGAAGAACTCCATCACGATCATGTACTCGCGCTCCGGCGTGATCTCCACGACGCCGTAGGGCTTGGGAGTGGGGAGTCCCTCGTCGTACAGGAGGCGAAGCGTGTAGTCCTCGTACTCGACGAACCGTCGAACGGACTGGAAGGGGGTCTCGTCCTCCAGCGCCCCGTACAGGATGGAGCGGCCGAGCTTGTACCAGCGATCCGCCCGGACGTGGCTCTTCGCGTAGAGCTTGGCGAACAGGTACTGCTCGGGTTCGTCCTCAGTGGCCGCGACCCGCAGGCGAAGCGGGGTGGATCCGCCCGAGCCTTCCAGACCGACCGGCTTGATCTGGAGGATCTCGTAGCCCAGCTGGTCCTGGACGGCCCGACGGATGGCCTCGCCCCGGCGGCCACCGACATCGAGGTGAGCCGATTTCCCCCGGCGGTAGGTCACCGGGAACACATCGTTCGGCGTGTACCACCGGAAGGCCACGAGGGGGATGGCGATGCCCATGATGGCGCCGAATACGGCGTCGGTGGGATGGTCCACCGCGAGGTACAGGCGGGCGAACAGGAGCGAGAGGATCAGGCCGCCGACGACCCATTTCGCCATCTCGCGTGGACGACCGGGGACGACGATCGCGTACATGATGCCGACGAGCGAGGCGGCCAGTCCCACCAACGGCCGGGAGGGCATGGAGTATCCCTCCCACGGCGCGATGATCGTGATGCCGAGTGGCCGGCTCCGCCCGAGGAGAGTCGAGATCTGGTACGCGACGATCTCGGCCGCCAGGATGCTCGCCAGGAAAACGAACAGGTGCCGCCAACGCCGGAACCCAACGAGCGCGGCGATGGTGCCCCATCGCAGCGCGCGGATCGTCCACCTCGACGCCAGCAAGTTGACGAACAGCACGACGTCGGTAAGCGAGTCGGTCCGCAGGTTCGCGATCCAACGAAGCCGCTGAGTGTCGAACCGGTCGAAGATCCTTCCGAGCGGCTGGAAGAACGCCACGCCGATCAGGACGCTGACGAAGTACACCACCATGACGATCCAGAACTTGCCGCTCCGACGGAGCTCGTGGGGGAGCGGGGGCGCTTCCCCGGAGGGTCGCCGGTGACGCCTGCCGATCTGGCCGGGCCCACGGCTGCGCTGCTCCATGGCCCCGCCCAAGGTCTCGTCGGTGACATCCAAATGATCGCCCGATCGTCGAAAGCCCGACTCTACTCCAGGGCGTCCGTGATCCCGCGCTCGGCGAGCCACCCGGCGGCCACCGCGGCGGATGCCTCGCCCCCGGCGACGTCGCGGTTCATACGTCGCAGGTCCTCGGTGGTCAGGGCGGCTGAGACGGCGTTCGTGACCTCCGTCAGCCTGGGCCCGAACCTGGCCAGGGCGTCGGTCCTGATGATCGGCGTGACGTTCTCCGCCGGCTGGAGATGGCGGTCGTCCTCCAGCAGGACGAAGCCGTGGGCGTCGATCTGTCCGTCGCTCGTGAACAGCAGGGCCGCCTGCACCTGCCCGGCGTGGAGGGCCGCCACGGTGAGCGCGCCTCCCTCGTCGAGCGGCACGAACGACTCGAACCGCAGGCCGTACACGGACACGAGCCCTCCCAGGCACAGTGGGCGCTCGCGGCACTCGGGCGGCCCTCCGAAGGCCATCTGCGGCGCGACCGGGCCGAGGTCGCTGATGGTGTGCAGGTCGAACCTGGTCGCGGTCTCCCTCGTGACCACGATCCCGTTCTGGTCTTGCGCCGGCGACGCGGCGAGAACGACGAGGCCGCGCGACGCCATCGCGCGCACAAGCGCGCGATGCGTCGCGCGCTCGTCCGCCGATGCCGATCCATTCCCCGCCGCGAACTCGAGCGCACTCCCCGCGTACTCCGGGACGAGCTCGACCAATCCCTTCTGGAGCGCTGGCTGGACGAACTCGCGCGCGCCGAGGTCGAGCGCGAGCTCGACGCGGAAGCCGGCCGACCGAAGGGCCTGCCCGTAGAGCTCCGCGAGCAGCACGCTCTCGGAGAAGTTGAACGACGCGACGGTGATCGCGGCGTCGTCGAGGGCGCTCGTCCGGGCCCCCCGGGGTGCGCCGCAGGTCGCGAGGAGGAGGAACGGGAGGAGCATGGCGGTTCCCCACTGAAGCACGACCGTCCTCCTCCAGCGCGTGAACCGGCCAAGGCTATTCGAAAGGCTCGCGTTCCGTGGCTGGGGAGGATTGTTCGATAGGCTGCCGCGCGTGGAGCTGCGGCACGGACTGGAGTCGCTTCCGCTCGGCTCCGGCGCGACGGTGGTGACCGTGGGGTTCTTCGACGGCGTTCACCGAGGCCATCAGGCCGTCTTCCGCCGAACCGTCGAGGTTGCCCAAGATCGCGAACTCCGATCCGTCGTCGTCACGTTCGATCGGCATCCCCGGGAAACCCTGACCCCGGGGAGGGAGCCGAAGCTCCTGACCACGCCAGACCGCAAGGCTCGGCTCATCGAGGTGGCCGGCGTGGACGTCCTCCTCGTCCTCCGATTCGACCGAGCCTTCTCCCTCATCCCCGCGGAGGAGTTCGTCCGCCGAGCGCTGGCGGAGGGCCTTCATGCGGAGCACGTGGTCGTGGGGGCGAACTTCACGTTCGGCCACGAGGCCCGGGGGACCGTGGAGACCCTCCGCACCCTCGGCCCGGCCCACGGGTTCACCGCCGAGGAGGTCCCCATCCTCGAGCTCGATGGCCGTCCCGTCTCCTCGTCATCGATACGCGAGGCGCTCGCGGACGGCGACCTGGAGTGGCCGACGACGGCGCTCGGCCGCCCGCACGCCGTCGAGGGGACCGTCGTCACCGGGGCGGGTCGAGGGATGGACCTCGGCTTCCCCACGGCGAATCTGGAGACCGATCCACGGGTGCTGTTACCCAAGATCGGCATCTACGCGGGGCGCGCGTCGATAGAGGGGCGACCCTTCGTCGCGGCCATCAGCGTGGGGACCAATCCGACGTTCGGCCGGGAACCGGTGCATGTCGAGGCCTTTCTCCTCGACTTCGCGGGCGAGCTCCACGGCCAGGCGCTCACCGTCGAGTTCTGGGCCAGACTCCGCGACGAGGAGCGATTCGACTCGCCCGAGGCGCTCACCCTGACCATGGCCGAGGACGTCCGCCGCACCCGAGAGCTCGTGCCGACGCCGGAGGCACGGCCGGCCTGATGGGGCCGCCGCTCTCAGTGCTGCGCTGGCAGGGTCTGGTAGCCTTTTCCCTGGTCATGGCACTGACGACGGAGTCCCGCTCGAAGATCATCGCCGAATATCGGCGCGCCGAGAACGACACGGGCTCGGCCGAGGTCCAGATCGCGGTGCTGTCCACGCGCATCAGCGAGCTGACCGAGCACCTGAAGACCCACAAGGAGGACCATCACTCCCGGCGCGGCTTGCTCCAGATGGTCGGCCGGCGCCGCCGGCTGCTCGACTACCTGCGCCGCAAGGACATCGAGCGCTACCGGACGCTGATCGGCCGCCTGGGACTGAGGCGATAGCCGACGAGGCGGCAGTCGAGGCCGCCCGAACCGAAGGGAGTGATGCGCACGAGCAGCTGAGATCGGCGAAGGAGGGGGTCGGTTATCAGTAGCGAGTCCCCGGACTCCGGAGACTCACCACTGACAACTGGCCGAGCCTCCCCGCCTCCCGGTACCACCACCCAACGGTCCTCGCGGAGAAGCCGCGCAGGACGCATCCAAGGAGGGAAGGCCAGTGGCCGTCATCAAGCGTACGAAGACCGTGGGCTCGCAGGACATGACCCTTGAGTCCGGCAGCCTCGCAATGCAGGCGGAGGGATCCGTCGTCGTCACCTACGGTGAGACGCAGGTCCTCGCCACCACCACCACCGCAGCACCCCGTGAGGGTATCGACTTCTTTCCCCTCACCGTTGACGTCGAGGAGCGGATGTATGCGGCGGGGAAGATCCCCGGAGGGTTCTTCCGTCGGGAGGGCCGGCCGTCGGAGACCGCCATCCTCACCGCCAGGCTGATCGACCGCCCACTCCGGCCAACGTTCCGGGATGGCTACAACGACGAGGTCCAGGTCGTGGTCACGGTGCTCTCCGCGGACCTGGCCAACCCGTACGACGTACCCGGGATCAACGGGGCGAGCCTGTCGACGATGATCGCCGGGCTCCCCTTCGATGGCCCGGTGGGCGCGGTCCGGCTGGGCCTGATCGGCGGGGAATGGCGCATCAATCCAACGTACCAGGACCTGGACATGGCCACGTTCGACGTGGTCGTGGCCGGTCGGCGCAACGAGTCCGCCGGCATCGACCTGCTGATGATCGAGGGGGAAGCCCCCGACAACACGTGGAGCCTGCTCGCTGGGGGCGGCGCCGCTGTGGCCCCAACCGAGGAGAGCGTGGCCGAGGGGCTGGAGGCCGCCAAACGTGCCATCGGCGAGATGATCGACTTCCAGCTCGAGTTCCTCTCCGAGATCGAGGCCACGCCGAAGCCGTTCGAGCCCAAGGTCCTGTTCTCCGAGGAGACCTACCAGACGGTGGCGGAGTTCGCCGAGAGCCGGATCGAGTCCGCGCTGGTTCCCGAGAAACGATCTCGGGACGCGGCGATCGACCGGATCAAGGAGGAGCTCAAGGCCCACCTCCTGGTGACCTGGGGCGAGGAAGTGTTCGCGGTCCAGGCCGCCCAGATCTCGCCGGCGTTCAAGGAGCTCCAGAAGCGGGTCATGCGCAAGCGGATCCTGGAGGATGGCGTCCGCCTGGACGGCCGCAAGGCCGACGAGATCCGGTCCCTGTCCTCCGAGGTGGGCCTGGTCCCCCGGGCCCACGGGTCATCGCTGTTCCAGCGGGGAGAGACCCAGGTTCTGAACGTGACGACGCTCGGGATGCTGCGGATGACCCAGATGATCGACACGCTCGACCCCGAGGAGTCCAAGCGGTACATCCACCACTACAACTTCCCCCCGTTCTCCACCGGCGAGGTCGGGCGGATCGGCTCACCCCGGCGGCGGGAGATCGGCCACGGCGCGCTCGCCGAGCGTGCGCTGGTGCCGGTGGTGCCTCCCGAGGAGGAGTTCCCCTACGCGATCCGCCTGGTGTCCGACGTCGTCTCGTCGAACGGCTCGACGTCCATGGCCAGCGTGTGCGCCTCGACGCTCTCGCTCATGGACGCAGGCGTGCCGATCAAGGCGCCGGTGGCCGGCATCGCGATGGGCTTGATCGCCGAGTTCGACCGATACGTCACGCTCACCGACATCCTGGGGGCGGAGGACGCGCTCGGGGACATGGACTTCAAGGTTGCGGGGACCAAGGACTGGGTCACCGCGATCCAGCTCGACATGAAGGTCACCGGCCTGCCCGCCGAGGCCCTGACCCAGGCCCTCAAGCAGGCCCGGGAGGCTCGCCTGTTCATCCTGGACACGATGCTCCGCACGATCTCCGAGCCCCGCAGCGAGGTGAACGCCAAGGCGCCGCGGATCCTCACCATCCAGATCCCGGTCGACAAGATTGGCGAGGTCATCGGACCCAAAGGCAAGCGGATCAACGAGATCATCGCGGTGACCGGGGCCGACATCGACATCCAGGATGACGGCACCGTGTTCATCGGCTCCCGGGAAGGCGCCGGGGCGGACCAGGCGGCGAAGATGATCGACGAGATCGTCAACCCCAGGCCCCTCTCGGTGGGGGAGCGGTTCACCGGCAAGGTGGTGAAGACCACGACCTTCGGCGCGTTCGTGAACCTCGTGCCCGGCAGAGACGGGCTGGTGCATATCTCCAAGTTGGGAAAGGGCAAGCGCCTGTCCTCGGTCGAGGAAGCGGTGAAGGAGGGCGACACCCTGGAGGTCGAGATCCAGGAGATCGACCAGATGGGCAAGGTCAGCCTGAAGCCGGTGGGGGAGGAGTGGGCGATCCCCGAGGGCATGGAGGTCGAGGAGCAGCCCCGCCGTGAGCGGCGGGACGGCGACTCGCGAGGCGGTCGCGGTCGCGATCGGGACCGGGACCGGCGGCCGAGAGACCGCGAGCGCCGGGACCGGCCCTCGCACTAGGCTCTCGCCCATGCCCATCCGCCGGACCGAGTTCGAGTCGGGCCTGCGAGTCGTGACCGAACGCATGCCCGGCGTCCGGTCGGTGGCCCTGGGGTTCTGGGTGCTGGCGGGATCGCGGGACGAGCCGCCCCCCATCAGCGGCTCGTCCCATTTCCTCGAGCATCTGCTGTTCAAGGGGACAAAGACCCGGACGGCGCGCGACATCGCCGAGGCTTTCGACGCCGTGGGCGGGGACGTGAACGCGTTCACCGCCAAGGAGTACACGTGCTTCTATTCCCGGGTCCGGGACCGCGACCTGCCCATGGCCGTCGACCACCTCTCGGACATGCTCCAGAGCTCCGTGATCCGCACGTCGGACTTCGAGGCCGAGCGCCAGGTGATCCTGGAAGAGATCCACATGCACGAGGACACCCCCGACGACCTCATCCACGACCTGCTGAACCAGACGCTGTGGCCCGACCACCCACTCGGCCGGCCCATCCTGGGGACCGTGGAGAGCATCACCGCCGCAACCCGCGATCAGGTGCGACGGTTCTACAAGCGCCACTACCTGCCGGGGAGCCTGGTGGTCGTGGCCGCGGGGAGCGTGCAGCACGATTCGCTCCTCGAGCTGCTGGGCGCCGGCATGCCGACCGGCCCGATCCGCTCGGAGGGCCCGAGCTCCTGGAACCGGCGTCTCGCCGGCAACCCCCCCGCGCCCTCCGGGCAGACCCTGGTGAAACGGCGGAAGACCGAGCAGGCACACATCTGCCTGGGGACGAACGGACTGGCCCGCAACGACCCGGAACGTTTCGCCTTCGGCATCGTGAACGCGGCGATCGGGGGAGGGATGTCCTCGCGGCTGTTCCAGGAGATCCGGGAGAAGCGGGGCCTGGCCTACTCGGTATACAGCTACCACTCGCAGTACGCGGAGGCCGGCCTGTTCGCCGCGTACGCGGGAACGACCCCTGGCCGGGCCAAGGAGGTGCTCGACCTCGTTCGCGAGCAGCTGGCCGACGTCGCCGACGGCGCGCTCTCCGAGGAGGAGTTCGAGCGGGCCAAGGGGCACATGAAGGGATCGCTCGTCCTGTCGCTGGAGGACCCGAGCGGCCGGATGTCGCGCCTGGGCAAATCCGAGATCTCGCACGGCGAGATCCTGACGGTGAATCAGATCCTCCAACGGATCGAGAGCGTGACCCTCGACGACGCTCGGCGGGTGGCCAAGCGGGTCCTGTCCCAGCCGCTTGCCCTGGCGATGCTCGGCCCGTTCAAGGGCGGAAAGGAACCTGCCGCGTGATCCGGGTCGGCGTGGTTGGCGCTGCGGGACGGATGGGACAGATGGTGTGCCGAACGGTGGCCGGCGAGCCCGACCTCGCGCTTGTCGCCGCGATCGACCGGTCCAAGGTTGGCCAGTCGATCGGGTCGCAGATCGGCCATCCCAAGCTGGACGTCCCCATCTCCGACGAGTTGGATCGCCTGCTCGAGGCGGAGGTGGAGGTGGCCGTGGACTTCACGCACCCCGAGGTCGTGATGGACGATGTCCGGTGGTGCATCGAGCACGGCATCCACTTGGTGGTAGGCACCACTGGTTTGGTTGAGGACGAGCTGGATGAGATCAGCAAGCTGATCGAGGACGAGGGCGGCGAACCGAACGTGATCGTCGCGCCGAACTTCGCCCTCGGCGCGGTGCTGATGCAGCGGTTCGCCGCCGAGGCGGCCCGGTTCTTTCCGGCTGCGGAGATCATCGAGCTCCATCACGACGGCAAGGCCGACGCCCCCTCCGGGACCGCTCTGTCCACCGCGAGGCGGCTGGTCGAAGAGCGCGGTGGCGAGTATCGAGGTCCCTCGACGGAATCGATCGAGGGAGTTCGGGGAGGCGAGGTGGAGGGCGTGCGCGTCCACTCGGTTCGACTCCCCGGCCTGGTGGCCCACCAAGAGGTCATCCTGGGTGGGCAGGGCCAGACCCTGACCATCCGCCACGACTCCACCGACCGGAGCTCCTTCATGCCCGGCGTGCTGATGGCCATCCGGGCCGTGTCCACCCGGCCGGGCCTGACCGTCGGTTTGGAGCCGCTCCTCGACCTCCCGGAGCAGTGAGCCGGCCCCTGGCCGCCGTCTTCGCCCACCCCGCGACGACAGGTGCTGGGCAAAGAGGTGTTCGTCATGGCGTGGCCCGAGCGCGCGCCGGGAGATCCCGTCCTGTCCGATGTGTTCGAGGACTCCTGGGCGCGTAAGCTCGGGGACACCGTGGACATCGAGATCCGCACCATCGCGCCCGAGGAATACGCGGCCTACATCGATGCCCTCACCGCGGGTTTCGGTGGCCACGCACGGCCCGAAGACATCGAGCGCGAGCGGATGGTGGCCGAGATCGACCGGTGCCTCGCCGCCCTCGACGGGCCGGAGATCGTCGGCGGCGCGTCCGCGGCCTCGTTCACGCTGACCGTGCCGGGCGGTTCGGTCCGTGCTGCGGGGGTGACTGGCGTGGCGGTGAAGCCCACCCACCGGCGACAGGGCATCAACTCGGCGCTCATGCGGCGGCAGCTCGACGACGTCCGGGCGAACGGCGAGCCGATCGCCATCCTGTATGCCTCCGAGGGAGGCATCTACGGCCGGTTCGGCTACGGGCTCGGCTCGTTCCGTTGCTCGATGGACGTCGAGCGGGAGCGCACGGCCTTCGTCCGTGGCTACCGCTCCTCGGGCCGAACGCGGCTGCTCCGCCGAGAGGACGCGCTGGCGGCGATGCGACCGTTGTACGACCGGGTTCGGCTCGACCGGCCCGGTGGGATCGGGCTCGATCCCACGTGGTTCGCGTACCGGTTCGCCGAGAGCAACTGGGGCGAGGACCGGAAGTGGTTCTACGCGGTGCACGAAGGCGCCGATGGCTTGGACGCATACGCCGTCTACCGCGTCGAACACGGCAAGTACGGCGATCACCGCAACGGGCTTGCCGTGGAGGAGGTCCAGGCGTCCTCGCCCCAGGCCTACGCGGAGATGTGGCGCTACCTGTTCGACGTCGATCTGATCGAACGGATCACCGCGTGGAACCGGCCCATCGACGACCCGCTGCTCCAGGTGCTCCAGGAACCCGACCGGCTCCGGCTCCGGATCAAGGACGCGCTGTGGGTTCGGCCGGTGGACGTTCCGAGGTCGTTCGAATCCCGGAGATATGCGGCCGAGGGCCGGGTCACCATCGAGGTCCGAGACCTGTTCTGCCCGTGGAACGAGGGGCGCTACATGGTGGAGGGCGGGCCGGATGGCGCCTCTTGTGTCACCACGCACGCCGAACCCGATCTCGTGATGAGTGTGAACGAGCTCGGCGCCGCGTACCTGGGCGGCGTGAGCTTCCGGCAGCTGCATCGAGCCGGACGGGTACGGGAGGAACGGCCGGGGGCGCTGACCCGGGTCGACGCCTTGTTCGCTTGGGACCCGGCGCCGTGGTGCTCGTTCGTGTTCTGAGCGCTGCGCTCGCCCGTGGTCAGCCTGCGAACCCCAGAACGATCAGCCACGCACCGAGGGCGCCGAGCGTCAGGGCCAACACATCAGTGAGGATCCTGAGCGAGCGTTCGCTCACCCGGCGGGCGCCGGTTCCGAGAAGGAGCATTCCGGAATCCATCAGCGACACCCCGGCCAACAACGCGGTCACCGTGAGGAACGCAAGACCACGTCCACCGTCGTGTGCCGCGTCCGCCACCACCGCGGTCCCCGTGGTCGCCAGGAACACGTAGGCCCCGGGGTTCAGGAGGACGGCGACGATCCCTCGAACCGCGGGGTGGAGTCCACCGGGCGCCGCGTCGACATGCCGCCGTCGCCGGTTCTCGCGGAGCGCGTCGATCGCCAGGAACACGAGGAACCCGCCGCCGACGACGCGCACCACCGACAGGAACGTCGGGCCGGGGTCGATCGAGGAGAGGCCCGCCGCCAACAGCACGAGCATGAAACAGAACGTGGCGTTGGCTCCCGCCATCGCCCGGAGGCCTCGGCTCGCGCCGCCTCGGGCAGCCTCCGAGAACACAAGGAGCTGCACCGGGCCGGGCGATGCACCCAGCGCCACGCCAAGCCCGAACGCCGCCGCGGGGTGCGTGAGATCGGATGCCACGTCAGGAGAGCCGAAGCTCCTCGACCCGGATCTCTCCGCCGTCGTCGGTCAGGAGCACTCCCTCGCATTCGGCCAGCGGACGGATCTCGCGGCTCGTGAGGCCTTGGACCGCCCCCTCGATCAGTGGCGTATGCCCGACCGCCAGGGCACGTCCTCCCTCCGGGATCGCCGCGATGGCCGCATGGAGCACCTCCCCGAGCTGCTCCGGGGAGTTGTCGGTTCCGTCACCGGCCAACCCGGGGATGACGGCGTGCTCCGGCAACTGCTGGCCGGTAGCCCGCAGGAACCAGGCGGCGGTCTCGGCAGCCCGCTTGGCCGGCGAGACGAACACAACGTCGTAGCCTCCCGTCAACGTGCGGCCGACGTCCTCGGCCTGGACCCGGCCCTCCGGCGAGAGGGCGTCCTCGTCCGGATCGCGGCGAGCGTGCCGGCGGATCTCGAGCGTCTTCAACGGCGAACCTTCCTCGTGGGCTTCCCGTATGATGCCCGACCGCATGAAGACTACCCACCGTTGCTTGCTCTTCCTGTGGATCGTGATTGCCGCGACACTCGCGGCATCGTGCACGAGGAGCACCGCCAGGGAGCCCCGCGCGACCGGCACGATCGGGAGCGGAGCCGGAACCGGCAACGTCACTCCCGAAGGGACGGCGACGGGCCCGCCAGGGACGGCGGTCTACCGGTACGCGAACCCCGGGCTGCTGGCCACGATGAGTCTGGACGGCGACTCGGGCACCCTGACGATCGAGAACGATACCGGCGCCGAACTCCCGCCGCCGGGGTTCTACATCCTCGACGCCCGCACCGGCGATCGCGTGGGTGGCGAGGTGAAGGATCCGACGGTGATCCCGAACGGCGAGATGAAGACCTATCGGGTCTCGTTCTCCGGGCTGGGGATCAAGGACATCGGCCTGGTGATCCTGGTGATCGGCCACGACAACTATGGGGCCTTCACCCGAAAGTAGAACCCTGGAACGTGCGCGGCTATGGACGGCTCGTGGGCTCGGATTCGCCCCCCGCCACCCGGGCCAGGACGAACAGGAGATCCGAGAGTCGATTCAGATATTGAAGCACCTCATCGTTGACCCCGGCACCTGAGTCACGGAGCTCGACCACATGGCGCTCGGCGCGGCGGATGACGCTCCTGGCCACGTCGAACGACGCCGAGACCGGATTCGCGCCGGGCACGATGAACGCGTTCGGCAGGGGATGCTTCGCAACCAGCTCGTCGATCCGGGATTCCAGGCGCGACACCATCTCGGCCGTGACGAGCGACACGCCTGGCTCGAGCTTGGCCCGTTCCTTCGGATTGGTCGCCAGGTCTGCGCCGACCACGAATAGCTCGCGCTGGAGTCCCAGGATCTCCTCGTTTAATGCCGGGTCGTCGGAAAGCGCTCGGGCCAGGCCGAGCACCGCGACCGCCTCGTCGGTCGTGCCGTACGCCTCGGTCGCCGGGTCTGTCTTGGAGATCCGGCCGCCGAACAGCATGCCGGTGGTGCCGTCGTCGCCCCGTTTCGTGTAGATCTTGGGCACGCCGCTAGGATAGCCCGAGCTTCGCGCGCCACAGGTTGCACCCGGTGCCGACGCCGAGCCGATCGACAACCACACGTCATGCGAGCAACCCGCAGCCCATGTGGCCCCCGAAAGCCACCCGCGACGAGGTGAACAGGTGGAACCCTTTGGGTGGCAGGCTCGGGAGCACCCCGAGCCACGCTGTGGTCAAGGGCCCCCCGATGCACCTACCCTTCCTGTGCAAGTGGAGCCTCGGTGAGCGCACTGGGTTCCCCGGCCACGGGGGGCTGATGTGCAACATGTGACTCTTGTGGCTCTTGTGCGGCAGGTGGCACGGTGATACGCTCCGGCCCCAATCGTGAGGACGGGCGTCCGGCGCAAGCCGGGGCGCCTGAGCGGGGCCCGACCGCCCCGCCCCACGTTGCGCGGCCTCCTCGGGCCGCCGCCGCACCCGGCAGCAAAGGAGGAGGCATGGCCGGTAGATTCGGGGCGGTCGTCACCGCCATGGTCACCCCGTTTCGGGACGACCACTCGCTCGATCTCGATGGCGCGCGCAGGCTCGCCGATCACCTGTTCGACCACGGCTCGGACACCCTCGTGGTTGCTGGGTCGACCGGGGAGTCCCCCACGCTCAGCCACAAGGAGAAGCTCGAGCTGTTCGGCGCGGTCATCCACGCCGCGAAAGGGCGGGGAAAGGTCGTATGCGGAACCGGGACCTACAGCACGGCCGAGACCCTCGAGCTCTCGCGCGAAGCGGAGAAGCTCGGAGCCGACGGCCTCCTGTTGGTGACCCCGTACTACAACAAGCCGCCGCAGCGAGGTTTGGTGGCCCACTACACGCGGATCGCCGCGGCGGTGTCGATCCCGATCGTGGCCTACAACATCCCCGGCCGGACCGGCGTGCGGATCGAGCACGAGACCCTGCTCCAGCTGGCCAACGTCCCGAACATCATCGGGGTCAAGGACTCGACCGGCGACTTCCAGTCCATCTCCCGGTTGATCACCGAGGCGCCCCCTGCCTTCGAGGTCTACTCGGGCGATGACTGGGCCACCTTCGGTTACATGTGCCTCGGGGCGGTCGGCGTGGTATCGGTGGCCTCCCACCTGGTGGGCGACCGCATCCGGCAGCTGACGGACCTCGTCGCGGGGGGAGACATCCCGGCGGCCCGCAAGATCCACGAGGAGCTCTCGCCCTTGTTCAACACGCTGTTCATCACCACCAACCCCATCCCGGTGAAGACCGCGCTTGGGATCCTCGGCCTTCCGGCCGGCCCCCCCCGGTTGCCGCTCGTCCCTGCGACGAAGGAGGAGCGGGCGAGGATCGAGAAGGCGCTGGTGGATGCCAGGCTCCTCTAGCGGGCCGGGGCGGCGGCCGGCTCGGGTCGCATTCCTCGGCGGCGTGGGCGAGATCGGCCGCAACATGGCCTGCGTCGAGCTGGATGACCGCCTCCTCATCCTCGACGCGGGCTTGTCGTTCCCTCACGCCGAGATGCCCGGGATCGATCTCGTCTTGCCGGACTTCGAATACGTGCGGGAGAACATGGACCGGGTCGAGGCCGTGGTGCTGACCCACGGGCACGAGGACCACATCGGCTCCGTCCCGTACCTGCTGCGCGAGTTCGAGGGTGTTCTGCCGATCTATGGGACCGCGTTCACCCTCGCGCTACTGGAGGGAAAGCTCGAGGAGCACCAGGTCAGGGAACGGGCAATATTCCAGACCGTGGTGCCGGGCGGAGCGGCGAGTGTGGGGCCATTCTCCATGCGGTTCATGCGGGTGACGCATTCCATCCCGGAAGGCATGGCCGTGGCCATCGACACCCCGTTCGGAACGATCCTGCATACGGGGGACTTCAAGATCGACCAGACGCCCCTCGACGGGCGGCCCACCGACCTGCACCGTCTGGCCGAGGAGGCCGGACGAGACAGCGGCGTGCACCTCATGCTGTCCGACTCGACGAACGCCGAGGAGGCCGGGTACACCTCGAGCGAGCGGACCGTCGGCCCGGTTCTGCAGGACATCATCGCCCGGGCTCCCGAGCTCGTCGTGGTGGCCTGCTTCTCCAGCCACATCCACCGCATCCAGCAGGTGGCGAACGCCGCTCGGGCGAACGAGCGGGCGGTAGCGGTCCTGGGCCGCTCGATGCACCAGAGCGTCGACGCCGCTCGTCGGCTGGGGCTGCTCCACGTACCGGATGAGGACATCGTCCTGATCGAGGACCTGGACAGGCTGGACCGGTCGCGGGTCGTGGTGGTGTGCACGGGCAGCCAGGGCGAGCCCTACTCGGCGCTCTCGCTGATGGCGGCCCGGGAGCACAAGTTCGTGGACCTTCGCCAGGGCGACACCGTGGTCCTGTCCTCCTCGCTCATCCCGGGGAACGAGCCAGCCATCCACCGGGTCATCGATGGCCTGTACCGCACGGGGGCTGACGTGTACCACGAGCCGGCGGCCCCGGTGCACGCGTCGGGGCACGCAGCCCAGGAGGAGCTCCGGCTGATGCTCTCGCTCGTCCAGCCGCGATGGTTCATCCCCGTCCATGGGGAACGACGGCACCTGGCCCATCACGCCAAGCTGGCCGCCGAGGTGGGCATCCCCCCCGACCACGTGCTGATCTGCGAGGACGGGGACCTGGTGGAGGTGGGGGAGCGGGTCCGGATCGCAGGAAGGATCCCGGCAGGGATGACCTTCGTGGACGGGCTGGGGATCGGAGACGTGGGCGAGGTCGTGCTCAGGGATCGGCGGAAGCTCTCGGCCGATGGCGTGGTGGTCGTGGTGGTCACGATCGACGCCCACCAGGGCGAGATCGTGGCCGGCCCGGACATCGTAAACCGGGGGTTCGTGTTCATCGAGACCTCGGGCGACATCCTTGAAGAGGCCAGGAATCGCGTCATGCTCTCCCTGAAGGAGAGCGCTCAGGCGCGAGTCGTCGACCGGAGCGCGATCGAACAGAACATCCGGAGGACACTGGGCAAGTACTTCTACGAGGTCACCCAGCGAAAGCCGGTGATCTTGCCCGTGATCATGGAGGTCTGATGCCCGCGAAGTCCAGCCGAAGGGCGCCGGCGCGCCGGCGCCCTTCCACCAGCGACAAGCCTGCGCGCCCGAAGGTCCGCCAGCACCTCGCACCCTGGGCCCGCGACGCGCTGGGGATCGGCCTGATGGTGTTCGCCCTGATCTCGATCCTGGGGCTGTGGTTCGACGCGGCGGGGTTCGTTGGCCGGGGCATCGAGCTCGTGCTGGAAGCCTTGGTGGGGCAGGCCGCGGTGCTGTTCCCGCTCCTCGCGCTGTACTCGGGAATCCTGCTCCTTCGGGGGACGGCCGAGGAAGTGCGGGCCCGGATGTTCATCGGGTTCGCCCTCATGTCGGTGGGCCTGCTCGCGCTGTGGTCGCTCACGCACGACAACCCCGCGCCGTTCTCCGGCACGTCGAGCGCCCGGGACGCGGCCGGGTTCGTCGGCGCGGTCACCGCATGGACCATCTCTCGCGGGGTGTCGCGACTGGGCGCCGGCATCATCTGGAGTGGCGTGGCGATGCTCGGGGTGCTGATCTTCACCGGCACGCCGCTGTCCGCGGCGTGGGCCAGGGTCCGCGAGCTGTCGGCTGCGGCCGGTGACGACGAGGAGGCCGAGCCGGGGCGGGCCACGCGAACCAAGCGCGATCGCCGGGACCGCACCGAGGAGGACGTCCCGGTCGTGGTGGACCTCCGCGACAACGAGGCCGAACCGGAACCCGCGTCGCCGCCGCCCGGAACGGGATCCGACACGGCCTTCGTCCCCACCCCGGCGCCGAAAGGTGGGGCGTACAAACTGCCTCCGATCGGCCTGCTGCGAACCGCTCCCGCGTCGGCCGGATCCACGCGGGACGAGGAGCAAACCACGGCGGCCCTGGAGCGAACGTTCCGCACGTTCGGCGTGGCCGCCCGCGTGCCCAAAGCTCACCGCGGCCCGACCGTCACACTGTATGAGGTCGAGGTGGAGGCGGGCACCAAGGTGAACAAGGTGCTGTCCCTGGCCGACGACATCGCCTACGCGCTCGCCACGCCCGACGTCCGGATCATCGCGCCGATCCCCGGGAAGTCCGCCATCGGCGTCGAGGTGCCGAACAGGGTGCGCGACTTCGTGATGCTCGGGGACGTCCTTCGGGCCAGGGCGGCCAAGGAGGACCGGCACCCGCTGGCGGTGGCGTTGGGCAAGGACGTCCACGGCCGGGCTCAGATGGTGAACCTGACGAAGATGCCGCACCTGCTGATCGCCGGGGCCACCGGCGCAGGGAAGTCCTCCCTCATCAACTGCTTCATCACGTCCATCCTGATGCGAACGACGCCCGACCAGGTGAAGCTGGTGCTGGTCGATCCCAAACGAGTCGAACTTGCGCACTTCGCTGACCTGCCGCATCTCCTGTCGCCGGTGATCGTGCATCCAAAGCGAGCCGCCGAGGCCCTTGGGTGGGTGGTCCGGGAGATGGAGCAGCGGTACGAGGCCCTGGCCATGGTGGGCGTCCGCGACGTCGACGGATACCGCGAGGGTCTGGCATCGGGCACGCTCCGGATCCCGCCAGGCCAGGACGAGAAGTTCGCCGACCTCCCGTACATCGTGGTCGTGATCGACGAGCTGGCCGACCTGATGCTGGTGTCACCGCGCGACGTGGAGGACACGATCGTCCGCATCGCCCAGATGGCCAGGGCCGTCGGCATCCACCTGGTCGTGGCCACGCAACGGCCATCGGTCGACGTCGTCACCGGCCTGATCAAGGCGAACATCCCTTCCCGGATCGCCCTGATGACGTCGTCACAGGCGGATTCGCGGGTCATCCTCGACATGAACGGCGCGGAGAAGCTCGTCGGGCACGGCGACATGCTGTTCGCGCCGTCCAGCGCGTCGAAGCCGACGCGCCTGCAGGCGGCGTGGGTCACCGAGAAGGAGGTCACGTCGGTGTGCGAATGGATCCGAGCCCAGCGCGAGCCCGAGTACGCGGCCAGCGTCGAGGCTCTTGGGCGCCCACCGATGGAAGGCGAGGACGACCTCGGTGCCGGCGACGAGCTCCTCGAACAGGCCGCGGAGCTCGTGATCCGGTCGCAGCTCGGCTCGACGTCCATGCTTCAGCGAAAGCTCAAGGTGGGGTTCGCCCGAGCCGGACGGCTGATGGACCTGATGGAAGAGCGGGGGATCGTGGGTCCCTCGCAGGGCTCGCGGGCTCGTGACGTCCTGATCACGTGGGAGGAGTGGGAGGAGTCCCGCTCGGCCCGCACGACCTGAGTCGCCAGGTTCGATGGCCGCGCCCTTCGCGCAGCTCGATTTCCTGTATTGCCCGAGCGACGACGTCGCTGCCGAAGCCTCGTACTTCACCGACGTCCTGGGTGGCGAGTTGGTCTTCGCCATCGAGTCCGGCGGGACCAGGGTCGCAGCGGTCCGGCTGACCGCCGGCCCGCCACTCCTCTTGCTGGCAGATCACGTCGAGGGCGATCGGCCGATCTTCGTCTATCGGGTGGAGGACCTTGCGGCCTCGCTGGCCGAGCTCCAGGCCAGGGGATGGCAGCCGGCTGGCACCTTCGAGATCCCTCACGGACCCTGCTGTTCCTTTCGGACGGCCGGAGGGCACCGGGTGGCCCTGTACCAGCTCACCCGGCCCGAGGTCGCGGCCCACTTCGAGGGACGGCGGGACTTCTGAACCCGGCATCCACTCCGCCCTCTCCTGGTCCAACCCACCCGGCGGTCCGTGAGACCACTGCCTATACTCCCAGGCCACACGCCGGATCCGGGAGGAAGCGTGCAGCGATCGACCATCGGCGTGGGCCCGGCGCTTCGAAGGGCCCGCGCGGCCCGCGGCGTGACCCTCGACGAGGCCAGCCGCGACACGAGGATCCGCCGCGAGTTCCTCGTAGCCCTGGAGGAGGAGGCCTTCGATCGCCTCATGGGCGACGTGTACGTTCGCGGCTCGATCCGGTCGTACGCATCGTACCTCGGGCTCCCCTCCGACAAGATGGTGCACGCGTACGCGCGGTTCGCGTCGGCGCCGGCGGAGGCGCCGGCGCCGACGGGGCCACCTGCGCCGGAGAACCCCATCGACGCACCACGCCGTCGCGACAGCCACCTGCTGTTCGTGATGATCGCGACGGTGCTGCTGATCCTGGCGGCGTCGTTCGGGATCATCTCCACGAGGGCGTCCGCCCCGCCCCCGGCCGACCTGTCCTCCGATTCGGCGGGCCTGGCAGGACCGGGCCCAGGGATCGTGGCGTTGGTGGCGGCGGCACAACCGGTCGAGGTCACCGTGACGATCGACGCGGCGCAGCCGCAGCCCTTCTCGTTGGAGCCCGGCGAGAGCCGGTCCTTCGAGGCCGACCTGTCGCTCACGATCCAGCTGGACCACGGCGCCAGCGCCCATGTGACGGTGAACGGCGATGACAAGGGGTTCCCGGGAAGGCGCAACCGTCCGTGGCACCAGACCTACAGTTACGGGAACGTTGGCCTCACCCCGTCGCCGGCGGCGTGAGCGCGAGCCGGACCGAACCACGCGAGAGGCCGGTGAGGGCTGAGGTCGTGGGGGTGGGCACCGAGCTCCTGCTCGGGCAGATCCCCAACACGAACGCCCGGTGGATCTCCGAGCGCCTTGCGGAGATCGGGGTCGACGTCTTGTACCACCAAGCGGTGGGGGACAACCCGGAGCGGATCGAGGAGGCGCTTCGGCATGCACTCTCCCATGCGGACGTAGTGATCGTGACGGGCGGCCTGGGACCAACGCAGGACGACATCACGCGCCAGGCTCTGGCCCGGGTTGCCGGAGCGCGGATGCTCCGCCGTCCCGAGCTCGAGGACATGATTCGCGCGAAGTTCGACCGGGCGGGACGGGACATGACGGAGTCGAACCTCGTCCAGGCGGACGTGCCCGAGGGTGCGCGCGTGATCCTGCCCGACCGAGGGACGGCGCCGGGCCTCGCGGTCGCGATCGAGGGGACGCGCCTGTACGCACTCCCCGGCGTCCCCGCGGAGATGCGGGAGATGATGGAGGGGACCGTGCTGCGGGAGCTGTCATCGCTGGCCGGGCCGGCCTCGATCGCGTCGCGGGTCGTCCGGTGCGTCGGGATCCCGGAGTCGCGCGTCGCCGAGCTGACCGACGACCTGTTCCGGGCCTCCGCCAACCCCACCGTCGCCTACCTCGCCGGCGGTGGAGAGGTGAAGGTCCGGCTGACGGCGAAGGCGCGAAGTCGCGGTGACGCCGAGGCGTTGCTCGAGCCGTTGGTCGAGGAGGTGGTCCGGCGGCTCGGGGATCACGCGTTCACGACGGCGGACGAGGAGTTGGAAGAGACCGTGGCCCGGTTGCTGCGCGACTCGGGGAAGACCCTGGCCTGCGCCGAGTCGCTGACGGGCGGTGAGCTCGGTGCCAGGATCACATCGGTGTCGGGGGCCTCCGACTACTTCCTGGGCTCCGCTGTGTGCTACTCGGCCCGGGCGAAGCGGGAGATCCTCGGCGTCTCGCAGGAGACGATCGACGGGCCGGGGTTGGTCAGCGCGGAGTGCGCCCGGGAGATGGCGACGGGCGCACGCCGGCTGTTCGGCGCCGACCTCGCCCTGGCCCTGACCGGCGCGGCCGGACCGCAGGCTCACGCGGGGGCGGAGCCCGGCCAGATCTGGGCGGCGCTTGAGGCCGAGGGCGTCTCGCACCAGCGCAGCCTTCGCTCACCCGGCGATCGCGACCTGGTGCGACGGTGGGCGGAGCAGGTGGGGCTGGACCTGGTGCGCCGCCATGTCCAGGGCGCGCCCCTGCCCGATGGGCCTCGGCCCAGGTGATGGCGCGAGACCGGGCGTCGCGACCGGAGGCCAAACCCCTGCGGCTGTTCGTGGCGGTGGACGTTCCCGAGCAGGTCCGTGACCGGGTGCAGGACGCGGTCGGGCCGTGGCGTGAGCGCTTCCCCCGCGCGAGGTGGGTGCCCAAGCAGAACCAGCACGTGACCTTGAAGTTCCTCGGCTCGACGTGGCCGCGGCTCGTGGGGTGGGTCATGGAAACCGTCGAGGCAGTCGCTCGACAGAGCGAGCCGTTCGAGACCCGGGTCACCGGGCTCGGCGCGTTCCCCACGACGCGGCGAGCGCGGGTGCTGTGGGCGGGCCTGGACGATCCGAGCGGTCGCTTGGCCTCGCTGGCGGCCGACCTCGAGGGAACGCTGGCCAAGGAGTTCACACCGGAGAAGCGCCCCTTCACCGCTCATCTCACGGTGGCCAGGTTCGATCCGCCGGTCCCGGTGGACGGGGAGGAGATCGCGGCGGCGGACGTCGCCTCGGAGCCGTTCGCCGTCGACCGGCTGGTCGTGTATCGGAGCCACCTCCGACGTCCCGCGCCGATCTACGAGCCCGTCGGGGAGTTCGGACTCGGGTCCCGAGGTGATTGACCCCGAACATACGTTCGGGTAGGGTCGGGGGTTGCAGATTCGGAATGACAGAGGTGTAATCCGTGTCAGACCCACGCGCTATCGTGCGCCCCCACATCGGGGAAGAGCTCACCGGAGCCGTACGCCGGTGGGCGATGGGACAGAAGGAGGCTTCGCGGATGGATCGGGACAAGATGCTCGACGTGGCGCTCACGCAGATCGAGAAGCAATACGGCAAGGGGGCGGTGATGCGGCTGGGGGAGCACCCCGCCGGGCAGGGGATCTCGGTCATCCCCACCGGCTCCATCGCTCTCGACATGGCCCTGTGCGTGGGCGGCATCCCCCGGGGGCGCATCGTGGAGGTCTTCGGCCCTGAAGGGTCGGGCAAGACCACGGTGTGCCTTCACGTCATCGCCGAGGCCCAGAGGATGGGCGGGATCGCGGCCTTCGTCGACGCCGAGCACGCGCTGGATCCCACCTACGCTCGCAAGCTCGGGGTGAACATCGACGAGCTTCTGGTGTCGCAGCCGGACTCCGGCGAGCAGGCGTTGGAGATCGCCGATCTCCTGGTGCGATCCGGGGCCATGGATCTCGTGGTCATCGACTCGGTGGCCGCGCTCGTGCCCAGGGCCGAGATCGAGGGCGAGATGGGCGATTCCCACGTGGGCCTGCAAGCCCGGCTCATGTCGCAGGCCATGCGGAAGCTGGCCGGCTCGCTGTCGCGGTTCGACACCACCGCCATCTTCATCAACCAGCTCCGAGAGAAGATCGGCGTGATGTTCGGCAATCCAGAGACCACACCGGGCGGCCGCGCGCTCAAGTTCTACTCGTCCATCCGGCTCGACGTCCGCAAGATCGAGAACCTGAAGGACGGCACCGAGGTGGTGG
>DASSSA010000082.1:0-6940 GCA_035701505.1 Actinomycetota bacterium | reverse complement strand
CATCCCCTCACCCGTCTCGGAGACGGAGCCGTTCTCCTCCGTCGGTAGCGCGGTCGGGTCCAGGTCCGTGCGGATCACCACGAACTCGTGGGTGTCGTCCGGGCCCTTGTTCTCGATGTTGAAGGTCACGGACCCGGCCGGGACGCTCGAGGGGACTGCCCCGACCGCGAACTCCTGGAGTGTGATATCGACATCCTCGCCGCCTCCGCCGCACCCGGCGGCCACGAGGCCAAGCGCCATGATCGAGGCCATGATCAACCGGCGTTCCATTGCGCTCCCCCTCTTCCCTATGGACAGGCAGGAGCTTACTCCGTCCCTGGTAATGGCTCACTGGGTTTTCGAAGGGGGAATGGAAGGCTGGGCAGAACTTCCCAAGCAGGGCCGCGGCGTGGGCGGTCAGGACGGCTTGTAGATCATCAGCCACAGGATCGTGAGGAGCCCCACGCCGCCGACGAGCAAGATGGCCACTGGGACCGGCGACCGGAGCAGGCGGTGGAGTTCGGAATCGGCGATGTCCCGCCTTTCGAGGCAGGCCCGAACGCGCCGGTAGTAGGGCATGGCCAGCCCGACGAGCGTGGCCGCCATGGCCACGAAGAGGCCCAGCGCTATCCAGATCCAGCCCTGTCCCCACCAGTGTCCGAGGAACCCGTTCACCACACCGCCCGTAAGGAGCAGCGCCAGCGAGGCGTACATCGGCACCCGAGTCGCCGCGGAGAGCTCCAGCATCGCTCGGATCCGCTCCGGGTCGCGCTCTCGGCGCAGTCCGAGCCCAACGGCTGCGGAGGTCCCGTGGACTCCCACGAACCCCAGAAGTCCGGTGATGTGCACGAAGAGCCAGAAGCGGTACACGCCTGCTGCCCCGGCCTGTCCCTCGAATGAAGAACGACCGGTCGAGGGTAACCGACGCTGGACGAGGGCTGCAGACTCCCCGGCCGTGACTTCTCGATTCAGGTACCTTCACGTTCCCGGGGCGAGGAGGGATTCGGTCGCCATGAAGGGGAACGAGGGTGTGATCGGTCGGCTGAACGATCTCCTCGGCCTCGAGCTGAGCGCGATCAACCAATACCTGGCTCACTCGAAGATGTGCCAGAACTGGGGCTACGAGCGCCTCGCCGAGCGGTTCCGGCAGATCTCGCTCGAGGAGATGAAGGATGCGGAGGAGATCATCGAGCGGATCCTCTTCCTCGACGGGAGGCCCAGGATGGAGCAGCCGTCCGGCGTGACCATCGGTCCGACCGTTCCGGAGCAGCTGCGGTCCGCGCTGGAGACCGAGAGGCAAGCGTTGAAGCTCCTTCGACAGGGCATCGCCACCGCCCTGGACGTGGACGATCAGGCTACGCGCGAATTCCTGGCCGGTCGGCTTCCTGACGAGGAGGGGCACGTCGATTGGCTTGAGACCCAGCTCTCCCTGATCGATAGCATCGGCGAGGCCAATTACCTCGCCCACCAGCTCCACGTCTGAACCTCGGCCGAAGCCTGGGCCACGTGCGAGCACCGGGAGGAGCGTGGCGCTCCACCCGGTGCCACTCGACGGGAAATCAGTGGGTCAGCGCAAACTCAGCGGCGAGCTTCGTTCCCCGCTCGACCTGCTCATCGATTCCCACGCCGACCGTCAGCCAGTCCACCTCCAGGTGGTCCACGACGAACTGAGCCTTGGCCGTCAGCCAGCGGTACCTCTCGTCCTCGACCATCTTCCAGAGGTCGTCCCGGTCTCCCTTGATGATCCAGAAGCCGGTCTGCGCCTCCAGATCACCGCTCCCATAGAAGTACGGCTCGTAGTAGGTGATGACGCCTGTCCTGAACTGCTCCTCGAAGTACTGCTTCGCCTCCGCGAACAGCTCGATCGCCCGCTGCTCGCGTCCGGGAACGAGCTTCCCGAACTTCACAATGAGCCCAGTCTCCATCGATCTCGCCTCCTGGTCTGCCGATGACTCGGACACCTTTGATGGGGGTGGCCCGGGGTGGGTCGCCCGGCCCTCCATCACCTCCTCCGAGACTCACTCTCGTACCGCGCCCGGGAAGCGGAAGGACCAGAGGTCCCGACCCTCCCGGGACCTTGGACCCTTGCTGGGCTGGATCCCGCGGCCCGCCAACAACCCAAGGCGATGAGCCCTCCTGCCCTCGGGCCCGGGCCGTTTCACGCTGTTGGGTTGTTCGGATATGAGGCTTCCGGCGTCGCCGCACCCAGCGCTGGGCGAGAAGGGCTCGCGCTTCGATGAATGAAACAGGCCATCCGGCCTTACCAGAGTGGATCCGTTGGCCCTGATGGCATCCAGCAGCCCGTGCCGGACTGGAATCGGACACCGAGTTAGGTTGCGAGCCCGTTGGATCACCCACGCTGAATCGGGATTCCTCGTGACGCCGACCATGTGCACCGCCGCTAGGCGAGCTCGATGGCGGCCGCCCACGCCTTCGTTCAGAACCTCCGCTGGGCTTCCATGATCTCGGGACCCATGTGCGTCCGGCCTCGTCTCGCCGCCGCCTTCTCCGAAGTGGCCCCCGTGATCTGATAGGCGTCAGCGCTGGATCGCTCCCTCGCGCCCGGCCTTCAGCCGATGCAACAGTCCCCCGAAATGCGTTACAGCCCTCGGCATGCAACGCGTCGGAAGTCCCTGGGCGACAGGGACCATCGGCCCTGCGGCGGCCTCCGCTTCGGTCCATTCTGTCGGTATGTTCATCCGCTACTTCCTGGATTTGCCGCTCCCGTTCGAATACGCGGAAGCGAGACTCCTCGCTGCGCCTGAGGTCTGGGTGCCGGGGCTGGCCCGCGACGCCGAAGATGGCGGGGAGCACCTGCTGGCCGAGGTGGGGTTCCCGGTTGACGACCATCGAGTGGGCAAGGAAGTCCAGATCGAGCTGGGAACCCCCTTCCGTAACCCGTCCAAGAGCATTCTGCCGCTCACCTGGACGGCCACCGGACCGCAGAGACTGTTCCCGTCCCTCGAGGCGGACTTGGAGATCGCGGCCCTCGGACAGAACCGGACCCAGCTCTCGATCAGCGCCCGGTACCGGCCGCCACTCGGAGCCGTTGGCAGGGTTCTCGATCGCGCGCTGCTCCACCGGATCGCCGAGGCGACGCTCAAGGAATTCCTGGACCGGGTGGGCGAGACACTCGGAACCGAGACCGGGGCACTGACGTGACCGTCAAGACGAACGCCCACGCTGCTCGAGACGGCTCACCCGATATTCCTGCATCGGGGTGGGGCGTCGGAACCTGGTGGGCCAGACCTGGCTCCCTGATCGGGGTGGTTGTGCTGTCGGCGGTACTGGGCGCAAGCTGCGGACCGGCCGGCCCCGAACCGACGGCGAGCCCGACCGAGGAGGTTAAGAAAACGGGATCGCCGGCGGCACAGCGGCTGGTGCTTCTGATGGACGAGTTCAGCTTCACCGTGGCGGGCCCCCCTCCGCCCCCGGGTTTCCCCCCACCGACCGCTGCCCTGCCGGCCGGTCGTTCGGTCCTCGTCACGCTGCGGAACGTTGGGCGCATCGTGCACCACTGGAGCGTCGGACGAACCCTCCTCCCCGGCGGGGGCTACGAGGATGACCTGTTGGCGATGATGGAGCCGGAGGTCCTAAACGGCACAGGATACCGGCTGGTGGAGACGGAAGAAGGCACGGCAGGGGGGCCAGGCGGCGTCATCATCGAGGTTGCGCCGGGCGGCGCCGTAACCTTTCGCCTGGCGGTCCCGGCCGACGCGACCGGTACGTGGGAGATGGGCTGCTTCGTCCCCGGGCACTACCAGGCCGGGATGAAGAAAGCGCTGACCATCAAGTAGGGTTCTGGTCAAGGCCCTCGCTCGGCTCCCGTAGGTTCGTATAGGTTCTTGCTCGTCACAGGTATCTTGTGGCATTCCTGCGGTATGCACGAGAGGTGCGTGGCCGCTTGGGGCGGCGGTTCGTGGCGTCCGCTTCTGGGCCGGTGAAACCGGGACAGAGGGTCCCGCGACGCTTGGTACGTTCGGCCCTCCCCTCCTTCGCCGCAGCTGTGAAGGATGAGTGCCGGAGGGTCACACGTGTGATCCGGTCGTTGACCAGCGGTTCGAGGGCATAGCGGCGATGCGGACCGAACGAGTTGCGATCCGTGAGGCTGTGTCGAGCGGAGAGGCGCGGCAGACTCCGGGGATCCGCGTCCACTACGTGGACTGGCTCCGGGCGCTGGCCGTCCTGGGCGTCTTCGTCTACCACTCGCTGCAGCCGTTCTCGACCCACGACTGGCACGTGAAGAACGACCGGCTGAGCGATGCAATCGACGGCGTGATCTCGTTCGTGGACCCCTGGGGCATCGCGTTCTTCTTCCTGATCGCCGGTGCGAGCACCTTCCTGGCCCTGCGATGGCGCACGACCGGCCAATACCTACGCGAACGCTTGATGCGGCTCCTCGTCCCACTCGTGGTGGCGTACTTGCTCCTGTCCCCCGTGCAGGCGTTCATCGAGGAACGCCACTTCGGTCGGTACACGGGATCGTTCGTTTCCGGCCTACCGTTGTTCTTCCAGGAGGTTTGGTCGAACCTGCGAGGCACCGTGTCCCATCCGCTCCTGGTCGACCGCACGTACCACCTATGGTTCGTGGTCTTCCTGCTCTGGTTCTCCCTGCTGGGCCTCCCGGTGTTCCTGTGGCTGCGCGGGCCCAGCGGGCGGCGCCTCTCCGCGTGGCTGGGCGAGCGTGCCGGACGGCGCGGATCGACCTTGCTGTTCGCCGTCCCCGTCGCGCTCGTGCCGCTCACGATCTTGCCGTTGTGGCCCGAGGCCGAGGACTGGGGCACATTGGTCTACCTGTTCGGGTTCTTCGTCGCCGGCTATGTGCTGATGTCGGACCCGCGGTTGATGGAAGCCGTGCGACGAGGTGTCGTGCCGGCCCTCTGCTTGGCGGTCGTCGGGGACGTGGCGATCCTCCTCACAGGCGTCCCCGCATTCGTCGACCGGTGGCAGGACGCGCCCTCGTACTCGTGGATGTACTCATGGGCCTACTTCTTGATCGGCGTGCAGGCTTGGGCCTGGGTCCAGGTCCTGCTCGGGTTGGGCATGCGGGCACGCTCGTTCCAGCGGCCACTTCCACGCTCGGTGAGCGCGGCGGCCATGCCGTTCTTCATCGTCCATCAGCCGGTGATCCTCGCAATCGCGTTCTTCGTCGTTCGGTGGGACGCTGGGATCGCCGTGAAGTGGGGCGTCATCGTGCTCGGCTCGTTCGCCCTTTCGGCGGCGGTGGCGACAACGCTCGTGCGGGTCCCTATCATCTCGATGATGTTCGGGGTCAAGAGGGGCACTCGCTCCGTTACTCGGCGCACGAACTCATCGGCCAGCCCTCTCCATCGGTGACCGACGAACCAATCGGGACGCCTGTCTCGCCTGACTCAGCCACTCGGGGGGAGTTGACGGCCGTTGGAATGTCGGGGCCTCGTTCATCAGCTCTGCTCGCGGGCAGGCGTCGCTCATGCCAAACCCGCCACCGGAGCCTTTCCCCTGGCCCTCCGGGCCTTCGCCCCCTCCTCCGCCGGCGCCACCCTGGCCTCTCGCCACCGGGATGACCGTCACTCCGTTCTTTCGTAGGGCTGTTCGTTATGGGACCGGCGGCCGCCTGAGGCCTTTGCGCCAAAGCGAACCGTGCAGTCTTTTCAACTCCCCATGCCCCGCACGTGCTCCCGGAACCAATCCACCGTCGCGCGGATGGCTTCCGAGAGCGGAGTGGCCCGCCACCCGAAGGTCTGCTCGAACCTGCTGCTGTCGACGACCCACGGGCGCTCGGACTGATAGAGCTGCTCCCTCACCGCCCGGATCGTCGGGTTGAACAGGCCCGCCAGGGCCAGGCCCAACCGGGGTGCCGCCCGCAGACGCGGTGGACGGCCGAGCTCGCGGAAGACCATCTCCACGAACCGCCGCGTAGTGACCGCCCCGGCGTTCGGGACGTGCCAGACCTTGCCCAGGGCCTCGTCCCGCTCCCCCAACGTCACCAGAGCCCGAGCGAAGTCATCGAGGTAGGTGACCGTGTGGGGGGCGTCCGGGTCGCCGAGCACCCGGGCCGGCTTGTCCGCCACGGCGCGGGCGAACACCCCGTCGCCCACGGTTGATTGGTGGGCATGCGGTCCGAAGAAGTCCGATCCCCTCCCGATGGCCGCCCGGACCCGGCCATCCTTATGCGCCGCCAGGAGGTCGTCGGCGATGCGGGCCCGGGTTCGCCCGTTGGGACCCCTGGCCTGGTGGGGCAGATCCTCGGTGAGGGGACCGTCCACCGGGCCATAGGCGTAGAGGTTGTCCCCGAAGATGAGCTTGGCCCCGGCGGAGGCCGCACCCTCGATGATGGCCTTCATGAGCGGCGGGTGGAGATCCGGCCACCGGGCGTACGGCGGGTTGGCGCAGTGATACACGACGGTGGCCCCATCGCATGCCCGCTTTGCTTCAGATGCCTCGGCCACGTTCGCGGCGATGACCTCCACACCTTCCGGTAGGTCGGCCCGGCCGCCTCGGCTCACGGCTCCCACTCGGTCTCCTCGCACCGCCAGGTGTGGAGCCACGGCGAGGCCGAGCGGACCCGTACCCAGGACCACATGGAGGCTGTTCTCTTCGTCCATCTCCCCCCTCCTTCATTCAGAGTTCTGAGGCCAGCCGTTTGCCATGCCGGTCCCCGGCATTCGGACCGGATCCGCGACCGCCTTCCCACTTGCCCCCTAGGATGGAGCGATCGCCAAGGAGGTGCGCGATGTCGAACAACAAGGTACTGGTCCTCGGAGAAACTTCGCTGGCCTCACCGCCGCCCTCAGCGTCAAGCACCAACTCGGACGCGACGTCGAGGTCACGGTGGTGTCGAAGTCGAACCACTTCCAGTTCAACCCGTCCCTGATCTGGATCCCGTTCAGGCGAGGTGGGGATGCTCGCTGCGTGATCCGTCCGGCGCGTGGCCGCTCACCACCTCGGGGATCGGCTCGGGGCAGGCCGCGAGAACCGC
>DASSSA010000081.1:0-4638 GCA_035701505.1 Actinomycetota bacterium | reverse complement strand
TCCAGCAGGCGGTCGATCGCGTACGCCGTGATCTCCTCCTCGTGGGCCCGGACCGCGTCCATGCCCAGAGCCCGGAGGTAGTCCACTGCCGCGCCCAGCCCGACCTCCTGGGCGATGTTCATGGTGCCGGCCTCGAACTTGCACGGCACCTCGTTCCAGGTGGAATGGTCGTGGTGGACCTCCTCGATCATGTGGCCGCCGCCCATGAAGGGGTCCATGGCTTCCAGCAGCTCGCGGCGGGCGAACAGCCCGCCGGAGGCCGTGGGGCCGAGCATCTTGTGGCCGGAGATCGACAGGAAGTCGCAGTCCAGCTCGGCCACGTCCACCGGCACGTGCGGCACGAGCTGTGCCCCATCGACGCAGATGACCGCTCCCACGTCATGGGCCGCGTCGGCCAGCTGGCGAACCGGCGGGAGGGTCCCAAGCGAGTTCGACATGCCCGACACGGACAGGATCTTCGTCCGCTCGTTCAGCAGCGATCCCAGGTCGGACAGGTCCAGGAGGCCGTCGTCGGTCAGGGGGATGTACTGGAGCACGGCACCCGTGTCCCGGGCACACAGCTGCCACGGCACGATGTTGGAATGGTGCTCCAGGTCCGAGAGTAGGATCTCGTCCCCCTCCTTCAGGAACTTCCGCCCCCAGGCATGGGCCACGAGGTTGATCGATTCCGTGGTGCCTCGCGTGTACACGATCGAGGCCGGGTCGCTCGCCCCGATGAACCGGGCGATCTTCTCCCGCGCCCCCTCGTACAGCTCCGTTGCCTCCTCCGAGAGCATGTAGATGCCTCGGTGGACGTTCGCGTTGTGGCGCTCGTAGAACTCGCGTTCTGCCTGGATGACCTGACGCGGCTTCTGAGAGGTGGCGGCGCTGTCGAGGAAGACCATCGGCTTGTTCCCAACCGTACGGGAGAGGATGGGGAAGTCGGCCCGGATCCGAGCCACGTCCAACGCTCCTTCCGCCCGCTCCTTCGTCACCGACATCGTGCGCTCGCCCCCTCTACGCTTCCCCTTCGCCGTTCTCCTGCTCGATCCCGAGCTCCTGGCGGATGCCCTCGTAGCCCTTCTCCTCGAGCTCGTGGGCCAGCTCCTTCCCGCCCGATTTCACGATACGCCCGCCAATCATGACGTGGACGAAATCGGGCGACACGTAGTTCAGGATCCGCTGGTAATGGGTGATGAGGAGCACCCCGAGGTCCGGTCCGATCAACTCCTCGACCCCTGTGGCCACGGCCTTCAGCGAATCGATATCCAGGCCGGAGTCCGTCTCGTCCAAGACCGCGATGTCGGGCTCCAGCACGGCGAGCTGGAGGATCTCGTTCTTCTTCTTCTCGCCGCCAGAGAAGCCCTGGTTCACGTAGCGGTTCACCATGGCGTCCTCCACCCCGAGGAGATTCATCTTCTCCTTCATATGCTTGCGGAACGCCAGGGCCGAGATCTCCTCACCCTTCACGGCTTTGTACGCGGTCCGAAGGAAGTTCACCACCGAGACGCCGGGGACCTCCACCGGGTATTGCATGGCCAGGAACAGACCCCGCTGAGCCCGCTGGTCGGGCCGAAGGCCCAGGATGTCCTGGCCCTTGAACAGGACCTCGCCGGCCGTGACCTGATAACCGGGCCGGCCCATCAGGACGTTCGCAAGGGTCGACTTCCCCGACCCGTTCGGCCCCATCAGGGCGTGGGTTTCCCCCTGCTTCACCACCAGGTCGATCCCCTTCAGGATCTCCTTCCCCTCCACGGAGGCGTGCAGCCCCCGGATCTCCAGCGTCACCGTCGCGATCGCCGTATCAGTCATCCGTCACCTCGATCAGCACGTCGTCGTCTTCCACCTTCACGTCGAACCGCTCCACCGGCTGCGTCGCCGGCAGCGTCGTCGGCTTGCCGGTGTTGAGGTCGAACGTGGACCCGTGCTTGGGGCACTCGATCGTCTCGTCATCCACGTCCACCTCGCCCTCGTCCAGGAAATAGTGGGCGTGCGAACAGATGGCGTCGACCACCCTGAATCCCTCCTCGCCCAAGTTCACCACGGCGAACGGGCGGTGGCCCACCTCGAACCGCCCCGCCTCGCCGGCCGGGACGTCCGAGATGCCGCACACGCGCACCCAACCCACTCAGTCCTCCTTCGCCAGCTCGGTCTCGATGGCCCGCTCCAGGCCGGCACGGATCTCCTCGAGCTCCACCCGGTCCAGGACCTCTCGGAAGAACCCGAACACGACGAGGCGCTCGGCCTCCTTCCGCGAGATCCCCCGGCTCATCAGGTAGAACAGCTGGTCCTCGTCCACCGGGCCCACACTGGCGGCGTGGCCGCACCGGGTGGGATCGTTGGTCAGGATCTCCAGGTTCGGCACGGAATGTGCTCTGGCCGTCTCCGACAGCAGGATGTTCCGGTTGGTCTGATAGGCGTCGCAGCGGTGCGCCCCCTGCTCGATGATCACGGTGCCGGTGTTGATGGCGTTCGAGCGGCCCTTCATCGCCCCCTTGTACAGGAGGTCGCTCGACGTTCGGGACCCCACGTGGTCCTGGAGCGAGCGGTGGTCGATGTGCTGGTCCCCATCGCCGAAGTACAGGCCCAGCATCTCGCTCGAACCGCCGTCTTCCGCCAGCAGGCTTTCGACCTCGGCTCGGGCCAACGAGCCGCCGAGGGCCACACCGAGCCATCGCAGGCGCGCGTCGCGTGCCACGCGAGCCCGCTGGACGGCCAGGTGCGTGACCCCGTCGCCCCATTCCTGCAGGACCACGTAGCCCACCCGTGAGTTCGGCCCGGCGTAGATCTCGACCACGGCGTCGGAGAGGGCCCGCCCGAGGTCCGGCGAGACGTACCGGTCGATGAACGTGACCTCGGCCCCCTCCTCGGTGACGAGGAGCGTGCGAGGGAACACGGCAGAGCCGTCTTCGTCGATCCACGTGACGGTCTGGATGGGGACCGCGATCTCGACCCCGTGTGGGACGTACAGGAAGGTGCCACCGGTCCGAAACGCCGCGTGCAGCGCGGTGAACTTGCTGCGGTCCGTGGGGACCAGGCCGTTCAGATGCCGCTCGACCAGGTCGGGGTGATCGGCGATGGCCAGGTCCAGGTCGCAGAATACGACCCCCTTGGCTTCCAGTTCCGGTTCGAGGTGGGTGACCATGACCTCGGAGTTCCGCTGGATCTGGAGGCCGGCTCGCTCCCCCACCACCCCTGCTGCGTTCAGGATCTCCTCCGGCACGCCGTCCAGGTTCGCGGCGGCCCCCCCCTCGGTGAACGGACGGAAGTCGAACTCGAGCTCGGACAGGTCCGTGTAGCGCCACTCCTCGGTCTCCTGCGACGGGATGGTCTGAGCCAGGTACTCCTGGAAGGCCTGCTTGCGGATGGACTCGGCGAAGGGCGCGGTGGAGGGAAGCGCCGCCAGCGCCTCTTCGCCGAAACCGATGTCCGCCGTTCGCTCCATCACGTCGCTCGTCTCCATCCGTGCAAGAGGGCAGACCGCGCGGCCTGCCCTCGTCAGCCTGCGGCTTGCGCGCCGCTAGCCGATCGCGCCCTCCATCTGGAGCTCGATCAGGCGGTTCAGCTCGACCGCGTACTCCATGGGGAGCTCGCGGGTGATGGGCTCGATGAACCCGTTCACGATCATCGCGGAGGCCTCGGCCTCGGTCAGGCCCCGACTCATGAGGTAGAACAGCTGGTCCTCCCCGATCCGGGCCACGCTGGCCTCGTGCCCCAGCTGGGCCGTCTCCTCCTCCACCTCGACGTACGGGTACGTGTCAGAGCGCGACTCCTCGTCCAGGATCAGCGCGTCGCACCGGACCATCGACTTCGCGTGCTCGGCCCCGGGCTCCACCCGAACCAGGCCGCGGTACCCGGTGCGGCCTCCGTCCTTCGACACCGACTTCGAGTTGATGATGCTGGTCGTGTACGGCGCGGCGTGGATGGCCTTGCCGCCGGCGTCGGTATGCATGCCCTTGCCGGCGAATGCCACCGACAGCACCTCGCCCCGCGCACCCTTGCCCAGGAGGTAGATCGACGGGTACTTCATCGTGACCTTGGAGCCGATGTTGCCGTCGATCCACTCCATGACGGAGTCCTCGTGCGCCGCGGCCCGCTTGGTCACCAGGTTGTACACGTTCGTCGACCAATTCTGGATGGTCGTGTACCGAACCCGCGCGCCCTTCTTGGCGATGATCTCGACCACCGCAGAGTGCAGTGAGTCACTGGTGTAGATCGGCGCCGAGCAACCCTCCACGTAGTGCACGTACGAGCCTTCGTCGGCGATGATCAACGTTCGCTCGAACTGGCCCATGTTCTCCGCGTTGATCCGGAAGTACGCCTGAAGCGGGATGTCCACGTGCACGCCGGGCGGCACGTAAATGAATGACCCGCCGGACCAGACCGCGGAGTTCAACGCGGCGAACTTGTTGTCGTTCGGCGGGATGATTGTGCCGAAGTACTCCTTCACGATGTCCGGATGATCGCGGAGCGCGCTGTCCATGTCGCTGAACAGCACGCCCATCTGGTCCAGCTCGTCCTTGATCTTGTGGTACACGACCTCGCTCTCGTACTGCGCGCTGACTCCGCCGAGGTATTTCTTCTCCGCCTCGGGGATCCCGAGCCTGTCCCAGGTCCCCCGGATGTCCTCGGGCAGGTCCTCCCAGCTCTGGGCCTGCT
>DASSSA010000080.1:0-10910 GCA_035701505.1 Actinomycetota bacterium | reverse complement strand
TAGGCTCGGGGTTGCAGGTTTCGAATGACAGGGGTGTAATCCATGTCATACCCTCGCGGTACCGTGCGTCCCGATAGCGGGGAAGAGCTTGCCGGGTCCGTGCGCCGGTGGGCGAGGGACCAGAAGGAGGCTTCGCGGATGGACCGGGACAAGATGCTCGACGTAGCGCTCACGCAGATCGAGAAGCAGTACGGCAAGGGGGCGGTGATGCGGCTGGGGGAGCATCCCGCTGGCCAGGGGATCTCGGTCATCCCCACCGGCTCCATCGCCCTCGACATGGCCCTGTGCGTGGGCGGCATCCCCCGGGGGCGCATCGTGGAGGTCTTCGGCCCTGAAGGGTCGGGCAAGACCACCGTGTGCCTTCACGTCATCGCCGAGGCCCAGAGGATGGGCGGGATCGCGGCCTTCGTCGACGCCGAGCACGCGCTGGATCCCACCTACGCTCGCAAGCTCGGTGTGAACATCGACGAGCTCCTGGTGTCGCAGCCGGACTCCGGCGAGCAGGCGTTGGAGATCGCCGATCTCCTTGTGCGATCCGGGGCCATGGATCTCGTGGTCATCGACTCGGTGGCCGCGCTCGTGCCCCGGGCCGAGATCGAGGGAGAGATGGGCGATTCCCACGTCGGCTTGCAGGCCCGGCTCATGTCGCAGGCCATGCGGAAGCTGGCCGGCTCCCTGTCGCGGTTCGACACCACCGCCGTGTTCATCAACCAGCTCCGGGAGAAGATCGGCGTCATGTTCGGCAATCCCGAGACCACACCGGGCGGCCGCGCGCTCAAGTTCTACTCGTCCATCCGGCTCGACGTCCGCAAGATCGAGAACCTGAAGGACGGCACCGAGGTGGTGGGGTCCCGCACCAGGGTGAAGGTGGTGAAGAACAAGGTCGCCCCGCCGTTCAGGCAGTGCGAGTTCGACATCATCTACGGAGAGGGCATCTCCAAGGAGGGGAGCCTCCTCGACGTCGGCGTGGACCTGGAGATCGTGAAGAAGAGCGGTGCCTGGTTCACCTACGAGGGCGACCAGCTCGGCCAGGGCCGCGAGAACTCGCGAAACTTCCTCTCCGAGCACGCGGACATGGCCCGCGAGATCGAGCGGAGGATCCGGGAAGCCGTGGGCCTCACGGCCTTCGGGGACGGGGAGGCTCCGGTCGCGGTCGTCCCCGACGTGGCGGTGACCAACGAGCCCCCGGCTCCCTCAAAGGCCAAGGCCAAAGAGAAGGAGCGCGAGGCGCAGCCCGCGCCGGCCTCGTAGCCGGGCCGGCAGATGCCCGAGGCCTCTCGCACACGCCGTCCCAAACGTCCGCCCTCATGCCACGACCGGGCCCTCCGGCTCCTCGCGGTGCGGCCGCGCTCGCGCCGCGAGATGGAGTCCCGGCTCCGCTCGGCGGGGTTCGATGCCGAGACGGTGGCCGAGGAGCTCGCCCGCCTCGAAGAGGTCGGGTTGGTCGACGACGAGCGGTTCGCTCAGGAGTTCGCGGAGCAGGCGCTGGGCCGGCGGCTCTCGGGGCGGCGGGCCGTGGCTTCTTCGCTCGCCGCCAGGGGCGTGTCCCGTCCCGCGATCGAGCTGGCGCTCCAGGATGTCGAAGTCGATGACGACGTCCGTGCCGCCGAACTGGCCCGGTCGAGGGCGTCGCGTCTTCGGGGCCTGGCACCGGAGGTGGCCTACCGTCGCCTCGTTTCGTTCCTGGCCCGCCGGGGCTACGAGGGGGCGGTGGCCAGGCGGGCGGCAGCCTCGGCGCTGAGGCCGGAGATGGGGGCCGAGGGCTTCTCCGAGGGGTAGCCCCTCGGTGCAACCCCTTGCGTCTCACGCCGTCAGGCCTTAGATTGTGCATTTGAGAGGCTCTTTCAGGAAACGATCTGTTCGACTTGTGCCTTACAAGTGACCGACACGAAACGCGACGAAGCATTCCGGCTAGGGGGGCGTGAGGGACCCGAGGGATCCTCAGCGCCTAGCTAGCTCTCGTACCATTCGGACGCACGGCCGAACAGAGGCCTGACCGGCCTCTGTTCGGCCTTTTTCTCATACGTGGAGGCAACCGAGATGGCATCGGCATTGGTGGTGATCGCGGTCTTCGTGTCCGGCGTCGCGCTGGGCTTCCTGATCCGGGCGGCATTCGCCGCGACCAAGGCCCTGAGCGCGGAGTCCCGGGCACAGAAGGTCATCCTGGAGGCCGAGCGGGAGGCGGAGAGGCTCACCCGCGAGGCGCTCGGGGAGGTCAAGGACGAGATCAGCGGGATGCGAAGGGAAGCGGAGCAGGAGGTCCGCTCCCGGCGTGAGGAGATGAAGCGTTCGGAGCAGCGCCTCAGCCAGAAGGAGGAGGCGATCGAGAACAAGCTCGCGGACGTGGAGACGCGAGCGACGGAGATGGACGACCGCGACAAGAAGCTCCAGAAGGTGCGCCAGCAGCTGGAGCAGTCGGCCGAGCAGCATCGCCAGCAGCTGGAGGCCGTGGCGAGGATGACGTCGCAGGAGGCGAGGGAGGCCCTGGTCACGCAGGTCGTGGACGAGGCCAAGCGGCAGGCCATGGCCACCGTCCGTGAGATCGAGAACCGGGCCCGTGAAGAGGGCGAGGAACGCGCTCGAAAGATCGTCACGATCGCCATCCAGCGGGTGGCCTCCGAGCAGACCGCCGAGTCGACCGTCTCGGTGTTCTCCCTCCCGTCGGAGGACATGAAGGGCCGGATCATCGGCCGGGAGGGCCGGAACATCCGGGCATTCGAGTCGGTGACCGGGGTGAACCTCATCATCGACGACACGCCCGAGGCCGTGGTGCTCTCGTGCTTCGACCCCGTCCGGCGGGAGACGGCACGCATGACGTTGGAGAAGCTCGTGTCCGACGGCAGGATCCACCCCGCCCGGATCGAGGAGACGTTCGAGCGATCGAAGAAGGAGATCGACGAGCAGATCAAGCGGGCCGGCGAGGAGGCGGTGATGGAGGTGGGGGTCACCGACATGCATCCCGACCTGGTGAAGCTCCTCGGCCGGCTCCAGTTCCGGACGTCGTACGGGCAGAACGTCCTGAAACACTTGGTCGAGTCCGCACACATCGCCGGCTCCATCGCCGCCGAGCTGGGCCTGGACCAGCGGGTCCCCCAGCGGGGCGCGCTCCTGCACGACATCGGCAAGGCGGTGACCCACGAGGTCGAAGGGTCCCACGCCATCATCGGCGCGGAGATCGCCCGCCGGCTGCGGGAGGCGCCCGAGGTCGTGCACTGCATCGAGTCCCACCACGGTGAGGTGGAGCAACGGACGATCGAGGCCGTCCTGGCCCAGATCGCCGACGGCATCTCCGGCGGGCGTCCGGGGGCGCGGCGGGAGAGCCTGGAGACCTACATCAAGCGCCTGGAGCGGCTGGAGGAGATCTGCTCGTCCTACCCCGGGGTGGAGAAGACGTACGCAATGCAGGCCGGCCGGGAGGTCCGAGTGATGGTCAAGCCCGGCGACATCGACGACCTCCAGGCTCAGGTGATGGCCCGGGACATCGCCAAGCAGGTGGAGGAGGAGCTCCAGTACCCGGGCCAGATCAAGATCACCGTGGTGCGCGAGACCCGGGCGGTCGAGTTCGCGCGGTGATCAGCGGTCCCGACGGGGATAGCCTGGGGTGGCGATGAGCGGCCGGTACCTGATCCGCACCTTCGGGTGCCAGATGAACGAGCACGACTCCGAGCGGATCGCCGGCCTGCTCGAGTCAGATGGCTACATCCGAGCCGAGGACGTCGCCGAGGCTCAGGTGGTCGTGTTGAACACATGCGCCGTGCGGGAGAACGCGGACAACAGGCTGTACGGCAACCTCGGGCACCTGCGGCCGCTGAAGCAGGCGAACCCCCGCCTGCGGATCGTGGTGGCCGGGTGCCTCGCCCAGAAGGACCGCGGCCAGATCCAGGGGCGGGCCCCGTGGGTGGACGTGGTGGTCGGGACCCATGCATTGCCCGGGTTGCTCGAGCTCCTGCGGCGGGCCGAGACCGAAGGCCCCCAAATGGATGTCCGGGAGTTCACCGAGGTGTTCCCCAGCGCGCTGCCCGCCAGGCGCGAGGTGGCGCACCACGCGTGGGTTTCGATCGCGATGGGTTGCGACAACCACTGCACGTTCTGCATCGTGCCGCTCGTCCGGGGGCCCCAGCTGTCGCGGGAGATCGGCGACGTCCTGGCCGAGGTGCAGGGCCTGGCCCGTCGCGGCGTCGTGGAGGTCACCCTCCTCGGCCAGAACGTGAACACCTACGCGCGGGACCTCACGGTGCCGGGGTCCAGGAGGCGCCCGTTGTTCGCCGAGCTGCTTCGGGCAGTGAACGCCGTTGAAGGCATCCACCGCATCCGATTCACCAGCCCGCACCCACACGACTTCACCTCCGACGTCGTCGAGGCCATGGCCGAATGCGAGAAGGTGTGTGAGCACATCCATTTCCCCCTCCAGTCGGGCTCCGACCGGATCCTTCGGGCGATGCGGCGGTCCTACCGGAGCGAGCGCTACCTTTCGTGGCTGGATCGGATCCGTCAGGCCATCCCCGGTGTGGCCGTCAGCACCGACATCATCGTGGGCTTCCCCGGAGAGACCGAGGAGGATTTCCGTGGAACGCTCGACGTGGTGAGGGCCGCCCGGTTCGACCAGGCCTACACGTTCCAGTACTCGCCTCGGCCGGGGACCCCGGCGGCCACGATGCCGGACCAGATCCCCAAGGAGGTCGTCCAGGAGCGGTTCGAGCGGCTCGTGCGGGTGCAGGAGTCGATCTCGCTCGGGCACATGCGGGAGACGGTCGGCCGCACGTTCGAGGTCCTGGTGGAGGGCGTGGGCCGAAAGGGTGGGGTCCAGGGGCGGACCCGGACCAACAAGGTGGTCCACGTCGCGGGGACGATCCCTCCCGGGTCGTTCCTCGACGTCCGGATCGTAGCCGCGCACCCGCACCACCTGGCCGGCGAGGTGGTTCGGGCGACCGGGTCCGCCGCGGCGGGCTCGCCCCGCTTGCCCGCCGCCGCCAGCTGATGCCGGGCGCTCGACCCTTCCTCGCGCTGGTCGGACCGACCGCCTGCGGCAAGAGCGAGGCCGCTGTGGCCCTCACCGAGCGGCTGGGGGCCGAGATCGTCTCCGTGGACTCGATGCTGGTGTATCGGGGGATGGACGTGGGGACGGCCAAGCCGACTCCGGCGGAGCGAGCGAGGACCTCGAATCACCTGGTGGACGTGGCCGAACCCGAGGAGCCGTTCTCCGTGGCTCGGTACCAGCAGCTCGCCCGGGCCGTGGTGAAGGGCGTCGACGCGCGAGGGCGCCGGGTCCTGTTGGTCGGTGGCTCCGGCCTGTATTTCCGGGCCATCGTCGATGAGCTCGAGTTCCCCGCCACCGACCCGGACGCCCGCGATGAACTCCGGGCCGAGGCCGAGGTCCTCGGACCGGATCGCCTGCATCGGCGCCTGGCGGAGCTCGATCCGGCCGCGGCCGCCCGGATCGAGCCCACCAACGTCCGACGGACCGTCCGGGCACTCGAGGTGGCCGCGGTCACCGGGCGCCCGTTCTCGAGCTACGCGGCCCGGTGGGAGCGCTACCCGGACGAGCGCGTTCGGGCCGCGGGGATGGACGTTCCACGCGACGTCTTGGCCCGCCGTATCGAGACGCGCGTCCGAGCGATGGTCGATGCGGGCCTGCTCGACGAGGTGCGGGCGCTCCTCGACCGGGGCCTGTTCGGATGGCTGACCGCCAGCCGGGCCATCGGGTACGCTGAATTCGCGCGGCACCTCCGGGGCGAGATCACGCTCGCCGAGGCAACCGCAGAGACGGTGAGTCGGACGAGGGAACTCGCTCGACGCCAGATGGTCTGGTTCCGACGAGACCCCCGGATCCGGTGGTTCCCCGCCGGCGAGCGTGGCGCGATCGATATTGTGGACGAGCTGACGGAGTACCTCCAGGGTGACTGAGCTGCGGATCTGGAAGTACCACGGAACCGGCAACGACTTCGTCATGCTCGAGGACCTCGATGGCGAGCGTCCCATGTCCTCCGAGCTCGTCGCGGCCCTGTGCGACCGGCGGTTCGGCGTGGGTGCCGACGGGGTGATCCGCGTGACACCGGATGTGGCCGGGGGCGACTTCTTCATGGACTACTGGAACGCCGACGGCAGTGTGGCCGAGATGTGCGGCAACGGCGTGCGATGCCTGGCCAAGCTGGTGTACGAGCGAGGACACACGCGCCTGACCGAGCTGGACATCGGGACCCGCGACGGCGTGAAGCACGTCTTGCTCGATGTGCGGGAGGGTGTGGTTCGATCGGTGACCGTGGGCATGGGGCCGCCGGCGTTCGCCCGCTCGCGGATCCCAATGCTGGGCCCGGCCGATGAGCCATACCTCGCAGAGCCGTTCGAGGTGCTGGGCCACACGTTCAAGGCGAGCGCGGTGTCGATGGGCAACCCGCACCTGGTCCTGTTCGTGGACGACGATCCCGCTCGATCGGACGTGGCCCGGATCGGCCCCGCCGCGGAGAACGACGCCATGTTCCCCGAGAAGGCGAACGTGGAGTTCGTCGCGGTGGCCGGCGATGGGCTGAGCGTCCGAGTGTGGGAGCGGGGCGTGGGGGAGACCATGGCCTGCGGGACCGGGGCCTGCGCCGCGCTCGTGGCCGCGAACGAGGCTGGCCTCGTCCCCGTTCGTTCGGAGGTGCGGTTCCCCGGAGGCACCGTGACCGTGGAGCGGACCGTCGACGACGTCCTGCTGACCGGACCGGCCGAGCGCGTGTTTCAGGCAACGCTCGACGATGCCTGGCTGCGGTCGCGAGGGCTGGCGTGAGGATCGCCCGACGGATCGAGTCGCTGCCCCCGTACCTGTTCGCGGTGTTGGACGGCAAGCTGGCGGCGAAGCGGGCGGAGGGGGTCGACGTGATCTCCCTCGGCGTCGGCGATCCCGATCTTCCCACTCCGCAGCACATCGTGGACGCCATGCGGGAGGCCGTGCGCGATCCGGCCACCCATCGGTACCCCTCCTACTGGGGGAGCGTCGAGTTCCGCGAGGCGGTGGCGGTCTGGTACCGGAGCCGGTTCGGCGTGGACCTCGATCCCTCGGCGGAGGTGCTCGCCCTCATCGGGTCGAAGGAGGGCCTCGGCCACCTGCCGGTCGCGTTCGTGGATCCCGGCGACGAGACGCTCGTTCCCGATCCCGGCTATCCCGTCTATGGGGTGTCGACGCGCCTGGCGGGCGGCACGCCGGTGCCGCTCCCGTTGCTCGCCGATGAGGACTATCAGCCGGACCTCGACGGCGCACCCGTCTCCGGCCGGACCAAGATGCTGTGGCTGAACTACCCCAGCAACCCCACCGCGGCCGTGGCCGATGGGGCTACCTTCGAGCGGGCGGTGGCCTTCGCCCGCGGGAATGAACTGTTGCTCGCCCACGACGCCGCATACTCGGAGATCACGTTCGACGGCTACGTCGCGCCGTCGATCCTCCAGGTCCCGGGAGCGAAGGACGTCGCGCTCGAGTTCGGCTCGACGTCGAAGTTCTACAACATGACCGGGTGGAGGATCGCCTGGTGCGCGGGGAACGCCGATGCCATCCGGGCCCTGTCGGTGGTGAAGACCAACCTGGACTCGGGCCAGTTCACGGCGATCCAGCGGGCGGCCATTGCCGCGCTCACCGGACCCCAGGACCATCTGGACGAGCTCCGCGCCGTGTACCAGCGAAGGCGCGACGTCGTGGTGGGCACGCTGAACTCGCTCGGGTGGTCCCTCAAGCCCCCGCTCGGGTCGGTCTACGTGTGGGCGCCGACGCTCGACGGCATGTCCTCGGTCGATTTCGCCGACCTCCTCCTGGATCGCGCGGGCGTGTTCGTTGCCCCCGGCAACGGGTACGGGGAGCGCGGTGAGGGCTATGTCCGGTTCTCGCTGACCGCGCCAGACGACCGGCTGGCAGACGCCATGGACCGTATCGCCCGGATGCTCGCCTGATGACCCAGCGGAACGGGAAGCGACGCCGGACGGCCGTCCTCGAGTCGCCCCTGTCGGCCACGTGGACCCCTCGGGTCCGGGAGCGGGCCGTGTTGGTCGGGGTGGGGCGGGGGATCGACTGGTCGGACCTTGACGAGCTGGCCGCCCTGGCCGATTCGGCGGGGGCAGAGGCGGTCTCGCGCATCGTCCAGACCCGGTCCGACCCCGATCCGGCCACGTTCGTGGGCAAGGGCAAGCTCGAGGAGATCCACCGGACGGTCCATTCGACCGGGGCCGAGGCCGTGATCCTGGACGACGAGCTCACGCCGGGCCAGCTCCGAAACCTGGAGGGGCGGCTGGGGACCAAGGTGATCGACCGGACGGCACTGATCCTCGACATCTTCGCCCTGCACGCCAGGTCCCGGGAGGGCAAGGCCCAGGTGGAGCTGGCGCAGCTCAATTACCTCCTGCCCAGGCTCCGGGGCTGGGGCGAAGCCATGTCCCGGCTGGGAGGTGGCATCGGCACCCGCGGACCGGGCGAGACGAAGCTCGAGGTGGACCGGCAACACATCAAGCGGCGTATCTCCAAGCTCCGGCGGGACATCAAGGACCTGGCACGGACACGCGACGTCAAGCGGGCCCGCCGCGAGGGCTCCGGCATCCAGCAGATCGCCATCGCGGGTTACACGAACGCGGGAAAGTCAACGCTCATGAACGCGCTCACGGAGGCAGGCGTGCTGGTGGCGGACCAGCTGTTCGCCACCCTCGACCCCACGATCCGGCGGATCGCATTGCCCGGTGGGCGGCACGCGACGATCTCGGACACCGTGGGGTTCGTGAGCAAGCTGCCCCACGACCTGGTCGAGGCGTTCCGTTCGACCCTCGAGGAGGTGACCCGGGCCGACCTCGTGCTGCACGTCGCCGATGCCTCGTCACCCGAGGTGGAGCAGCAGGTCGAAGCGGTTCGGAGCGTCCTGGGCGAGATCGGAGCGGGAGGGATCCCCGAAGTCCTCGCGCTCAACAAGGTGGACGTGCTCTCCGAGATGGACCGGGAGCGTGCGACTCGGCGGTTCCCCGATGCCGTGGCCCTCTCTGCCCTCACCGGTGAGGGTACGGAGGCGCTCCTGGAACGCGTCGCCCTCGAGCTTCCGCGGCCCCCGGTCGAGGTCACGCTCCTCGTGCCGTACGGGCGGGACGAGGTGATCGCGCTCCTCTACCGAGATGCCGAGGTCCTGGGCACGGAAGCGGGCCCCGAAGGAACGCTCGTCCGCGCTCGGGTGGGTGACCGCGAGCTCGCCACCGTTGGGGACTACCTCGTCCAGCCGCGGCGTCGCCGGGCCTCGAGTCTCTGAGAGCTGTCCTCGGGCGCGGCCGACCCGCCGGTTTACCGCGGCCCGATGGCCCACAGTCCCGGGTCGTCCCAGGCACCGGTGATCACCCGGTCCGGGTTCTGCCCTCGGGCCTGGGCGAACCGCAGGGCGAGGATCTGCAGGCGAACCGTCAGCGGGATCTGGGCCAGGAGCGGCGGCAGGTCGGCTGGCTCCGACAGAGTGGTCACGCGTGTCCCTTCATGCTCGGCCGCATCCCCCACGGTCCGGACCAGCCCGTCGGTGTCGGGAGGGGTGAGCGCGACGAGGTGATCATCATCCCCGAGCGGGACGGCGGAGCCGTGCAACAGGTACTCGACGTCATATCCCTCAGCCGGGAACCGTGAGGCCTCACGCAGCTTCAGTGCGCCCTCTCGTGCGGTCACCGACGCCGGCCCCTCTCCGAACAGCACGAGGAGCCGGCGGGGGGCGACGATCCGGTCGAGCCCCGGGTTCTCGATGGCCTCGGCCACGGCTCCGGGGACCTTGCCGATCGCCTCGGGGCTCAGGCTCTCGGCGCCCAACGCGTTCGCGATGCGGGCCAGCAGCAGCAGGACGGCCGTGTAGCTCACCGTGTACGTCTGCGACGTCTCCTTGGGGACCGTCTCCACGGCGTCGGGCAGCTCAGTGCCCTGACGGGTGAGGGCGAGCACGCGAACGCCGGCATCCTTGGCCTGCCGATACGCGGCAGCGGCGTAGGCAGTCTCCCCGCCCGCGTTGTGGCTGATCAGGACCATTCCGTCGCGAGGGTCGACCGGCGGCGCCCAGTTGACGAAATGCATTGACGGGATGGCCTGGGCGCCTCGGCCCGCCTCGTACAACATCGCCGCTCCGAGCTCGGCCGCGTGGAAGCTCGTGCCCGTGCCCACCAGCCAGATCCGGCGGCACTGGGCCAGTCGCTCCACGACATCGTGGCCGAGGGGATGCGCCGCCAGGCGATCGAGCTCCTGGGGCTGCGAACGGATCTGGCGCTCCAGCGCCGTCTCCGACATCGACGGTTCCCTTTCCTCTTCCCTACAAAAGGTATCGGCGTGGACCTTAGAGCTTCCGCAGGACCGCCACGACCTTGCCCAGGATCCTCCCGTCGGTCATGGGGATAGGGGAGAAGGCGGAGTTCTCCGGATGCAGGGTCACCTTCCCGGCCAGGCGTCGAAGCCGCTTGATCGTCGCCTCCTCCTCCGCTACGCCGGGCAGGAGGGCGGCCACGATGTCGCGGTCACCCGCGCTGTCCTGCCGCCGAACCACCACGACGTCGCCGTCCAGGATGCCCGCTCCGGTCATCGACTGGCCGGTCACCCGGAGGGCGAAGTGCTCCCCCCCCTTGGCGAAGCCGACGGGCACCGTGAGGTACTCCTCGACGTTCTCGGACGCAAGGATGGGCGTTCCGGCAGCGATTCGTCCGAGGACAGGGATGACCACTCCTTCGGGCCTGGTGCTCTCATCGGCCAGCCCGATGGCCCGGGGCTTGGTGGGGTCCTTGTGGAGCAGGCCCTTCCGCTCAAGGTTCGCCAGCTGGCTGTGGACGCTGGAGGAGGACGTGAGGCCCACCGCCTCGCCGATCTCGCGGACGGTCGGTGGATAGCCCCGGTCCAGCACCGTGTCGGCGATGAACTCCAAGATCCTCCGCTGCCGCGGCGTGAGGTCGTC
>DASSSA010000079.1:0-8593 GCA_035701505.1 Actinomycetota bacterium | reverse complement strand
ACATCACGATGGGGACCAGGATCACCCGCAGGTACGTAAGCAGTCGAAGGATCGACGCAGCCCGGGCTTCCCGTTCATCCACTCGACGTGACCCCCGGCTCGACGTGACCCCCGGCAACCCTAGCAGCGGCCTCAGCCCGCTGCGGCACGTACGGCTTCGGCGGAATCGAGCGCGAGGGCCCGGTCGGCCAGGATGCGCGCCGATCCGAGGTCCGTCTCCCGGACCGCCCGCTTCACCCGCGGCACCGCGGGCGGCGCCGCCGACAGCTCCCGGACGCCCAACCCGAGGAGGATGGGCACGGCGACCGGGTCACCGGCGATCTCCCCGCACACGCCGACCATCCGTCCATGCGATCCGGCGCCCTGGGCCGTCATCCGGATGAGCCGAAGCACCGCCGGGTGCAGGGCGTCGGCGAAGCCGGCGACGCGTTCGTTGCCGCGCTCGGCCGCGAGCGCGTATTGCGTGAGGTCGTTCGTCCCGATCGAGAAGAAGTCGACGTCTGCCGCGAATGCCTCGGCGGCGAGGGCCGCCGCCGGGACCTCCACCATGACCCCCACCTCGAGGTACGACGGGACCCGGCCGCCGGCGCCCTCGACCTGGTGTCGGGCTTCCTCCGCGAGGGCCCTCGCCGCTCGGAGCTCCGCGACCGAGGTGACCATGGGGAACATCACCTTCACCGGATGATCCGCCGCCACCCGAAGGATCGCCCGCAGCTGCGTCCGAAGGACGTCCGGCCGCGCCAGTCCGAGCCGAAGGCCGCGCAGGCCGAGGAACGGGTTCGCCTCGGCGGGCACCGGGAGATAGGGGAGCGGTTTGTCACCCCCGATGTCCAGGGTTCGAACGATCAGCGGACGGCCCCCGAGCGGCTCGGCGACGCCGCGATAGGCTGCTTCCTGCTCCTGCTCGCTCGGCATCGAATCCCGTCCGATGAACAGGAACTCGGTACGAAGCAGGCCGACCCCTTCGGCACCGGCATCCAGCGCGGCCTCGACGTCGGCCGCCTGGCCCACGTTGGCCAGCACCTCGATCGACGTTCCATCTCGGGTGACGGCGGGGCGGGTCGCCTCGGCCCGGGCAGCGGCCTCCGTCGCCCGGAAGGACTCGGCCCGGCGCTCCGCCTCTGCGATCTGCGCCGGCTGGGGTTCGGATCTGACCGTGCCCCCCTCGCCGTCGACGATCACGGTCGCTCCCTCGGCGATCTCCAGGACCGCCCTGCCCAGGCCGACCACGGCGGGGATCCCAAGCGAGCGGGCCAGGATCGCCGAGTGGGAGGTGGGGCCGCCCAGCGAGGTGGCGATCCCCACCACGATCGCCGGGTCCAGGCCCGCGGTGTCGCCCGGGGTCAGGTCCGCCGCGATGAGCACGCCCTCGCCTCCGAGAGAGGGCCGGGCGCTCGCGCCCCCCAGCAGGTGGGCGAGAACCTGCGCCCCAACCGCCTCGACGTCGCCGGCCCGCTCGCGAAGGTACGGATCGTCCAGGGCCCGCCACGTCTCCGCTACTCGATCGACGGCCTCCTTCCATGCCTCCCCCGCCCCGCGGCGTCCCTCGAGGATCGCCGACCGGACCGGCGCGAGGAGCTCCTCGTCCTCCAGGAACAGCAGGTGCGCGTCGAAGATCGCGGCGCTCTGCTCGTCGGCCCGGGCGGAGACGGTCGCGCGGGTGGCCGTGATGTCCGCCCGCGTGGCATCGATCGCCGCCTCCAGGGCTGCCCACTCCTCCTTCGGCTCGCCGCCCGGCCCGGCCGGGACCTCGATGTCCGGAGGGCGGACGTGGCGGGCAGGGCCCACGGCGACACCCGGGGACGCCGGCAAGCCAGACAGGGTGCCGTGGACCGCGACGCGCGCCGGCGCCTCGGCGGCCCCGGCGTCGCTCCGAGCCGCCCCAGAGGCCTGGCTCTCGACATCATCGCCGAATCGCTCGTCCGCAAGGGCCCCGATGGCGTCGATGGCCGCCTGGGCCTCCGGTCCCCGCGCCACCACCTCGATCTGGTGGCCCTGGCGGACCCCCAGGGTAGCCACCGCGTTGAGGCTCCTGGCGTTGGCCGGCCCCGCGCCGGTGGTGCGATTGATCACGCGGATCTCCGCGTCGAACCGCCCCGCAGTCTGGACGAACCGAGCGGCGGGCCTGGCGTGGAGCCCGAGAGGGTTCTCCACCGAGAGCTGAACCCTGGCGTGTGGTCCGCCCGCCTCTGCAGAGGCGGCATGGGAGACCGGAGCGGTCGGCGCCGGCGTCCCGAGATGCACGGCCTTGGGCCCGAGTCCCCCTCGGGCCTCTTCGGCGACCTCCGAGAGCGACCTCCCCAGCTTGGCCGCCACCGCGGCAGCCACGGCACCCTCGACGAACGGCGCCTCGCAGAGCAGGATCCGCTCCCTTCGATCGGTCGACAGCATGTCCAGGGCCATCTCCGCCGAGAGCACGGCACTCCCCAGGTCCATCAGGACGAGCACGCCATCCTCCGACCAGGCGCGCTCGATGGCCTGCATGACCAGGACCGCGTCGGTCCCCATGGGCCGGTCGGGCATGTCGAGGCCGCCTACCGCTTCCAGGCGGACGTCGGCCCCGCCCATCTCGCGCGCCAGCTCGGCCACGCCCTCGGCGACCTTCGGGCTGTGCGAGACCAGGACGATGCCGATCACGTGATCACCGGATCCTTCGCGAAGCCAACCGGGCGGAGGTGGCCCGCCCTCACGACAATCCGTAGGCCCGGTACAGGAGCTCGACCGGATGGACGGAGGGGATCCCCGTCGCCCGGGTGATCTGCCACCGGCAGGTCTCGCTGTCGCACGCCGCGACCTCCGTCGCCACCTCCGTGACCTGACGGAACAGCGGCGCACCCACCTCCATGGCGATGTCGTACTTCTCGGTCTTCAGCCCGTAGGTCCCGGCCACGCCGCAGCACTCGACATCGCTGTCCACCACCTCGAGCCCGGGGATCAGGTCGAACAGCTCGAGCGCCGGCTTGCCGATACCGTGGCCCCGCTGCTGACACGGCGCGTGGTAGGGGACTCGCATGTCGAGCGGCTGGAAGTCGGTTCGTAGTGCTCCCCGCTCGTGCAGGTCCAGCAGGAACTCGCAGATGTCGAACATGTGGGCCGAAACCGTTCGCAGGTCCTCGTCGTCCTCCAGCTCGAGGATCTCGCGGGCCTCACGCTTCAGCATCAGCCCGCAGCTGGTCGAGGTGGCCACGATGTCGTAGCCGCGCCGAGCGTACGGCTCGAGGCGCTCGGCGAGCTCGCGGACGTATCGCCGCGCGTCGTCGAACAGCCCGTTCGACTGCAGCGGCAACCCGCAACAGTCCTGCCGGGGGACGATCACCCGGTAACCGTTGTGTTCCAGTACGGCCACGGCCATCTGCCCGACCCGGGGCTCGAAGTGGTTCGCGCTGCACCCGTGGAAATACACGATGGCCTTGGTGGCCTGCGTGAGCGGAGGGTGGCGGCGGACCCACGACTGGAACGTCCTGCCGGCGAACAGAGGCATCGGCGCCTTCCGGTGGACCCGGAGGGTTCGCTCCAGTAGCCACCGGAACGTTCTGTTCTCGAGGAAGAAGTTGGCGATGGGGGCGAGCGGCGTCCCCACCCTGCCCATGGCGCTCGGCCGAGCGATGATCCGGTCCCGGAGGGGGATCCCTCGCTGGGCCTTCATCTTCGCCCGGGCCTGGGAATTGATCTCGGCGATCTTCACACCCTGGGGACAGACCGTCGTGCAGATCCCGCATCCGGAGCAGTAGTCGAGGGACGCATCGGGCGAGCCGTCGTGCGTCCGGAACCGTTCCAGCTGCGGCCCGACGTACTTCGGTCCGGGGAAGAGCGGAGTGACGTTCGACACGGGGCAGAACGTCTCGCAGATCGTGCACTTCACGCAGTGGTCCAACGATCCTCGGACCCACTCCATCGTGTCCATCAGGACACCCCCTCCACGATCGCGGATGCCGCGGCGAACCCCGATGCAAGGGCCAGGCCGTTGCCGGACAGCTCCCGCCACGGCTCGGCGCCCCCGAGTGCGGCGCCGGCGGCGAAGAGATTTCGGAACGCGACGTTCCCCTCGAGGTCGAGCGGCCGGAGGCGTTCGTCGACGGAGATCCCCGCTCGGGCCATGGGCTGGTCGTCGAAATACCGCGGGGCGAACCGAGGCTCGCCGGCTGGCACCCCCGACACCGCCAACCCGAACACCGACTCGTGAACCTCGCCGTAGGAGTCCAGGAACAGGGCGCCCTCGGCGAACCCCCCGGTCGCCAGCACGAACGACTTGGCCTCGATGGGCGTGGTGCGGGCCGCCGCGGACTGGATGACCACGTTCCTCACCACGCCGTCGTTCGTCTCCGCGCCCGCGGCCGTCGAACCCATCAGGAGCCGGCCTCCCGCGAGGACGAACGCGTCGCGCAGCGCGTGGAACAGCCGGATGCCGGCCACCGAGGGCGGCAGCGTCGGCACCTCGAACACCGGCCGTCCCAGGCGATCCTGGAGATCGAACCAAGTCGTTCGGTGCTTGTGGAGGCCGAGCACGGACGGGAACCCCACCGATTCCCCCGGCTCCAGCTTGGGAAGGAGCTCCGCCGCCACCACCGAACGGAACTCCTGATCCTCGAACATCCGGGCGTAGCCGAGCGGGCTCACGTCGGCTTCCGCGCCCGGATCGGTGAGCTGCACGGCCCGGGCGTCTACGGTCACGCCCGTCGGGAGCTTGGCCTGGGACAGGTTCTCGGCCAGGAGCCGGGGATAGAAGTCCTTCAGGGCCCGGAGGCCTGCGAACGCGAACCGGCCCCCCGACCGGAGATCCCCAACGGCCATGGCCTCCGGGACGAACGCCGATGGCTTGGGTACTCCCACTCCGGTGGGGAGCAGGAGGTTCTCCTCGATCGTCCCGACGTACGCGAGCGATGGGACGAGCGCCCTGAGCCATTCGGCGCTCGCCGCCACCGTGTACGCGGGTAGCCGGGCGTAGGGATGGTCCGGTCGCTCGGCCGCAAACGAGGCAAGGGCGGCGGCGGGGCACTCCACCAGGTCGGGGGCGTACCCCAGCACGTCGATCGTGGGGGGGGCGAGATGCGTGGCGCCCGGTCCCTTCGCCACCAACGTGGTTCGAAGGCCCGCCTGGGCCAGGCGAACCCCCGCGGCCAGCCCGGCCAGGCCCGCCCCGACCACCACGGCGTCGGGGCTCATGCGGCGCCCACCCAGGCACCCGGGAGGTGAGCGACGTCGAGGATCCCCTGGAAGATCCAGTCGTCCAGCCTGGCCTGGCGGAGCTGGTCGCCGTGCAGGATCGGCTGGACCCCCTTCCACCGTTCCTGGACGAAGTCGAGCAGAGAGCGGTTGGCGGCCTCCCCGGCCATCTTCCCCACCTGGTGGAGGATCCCGGTGGCCCGGTAGATGCAGAAACCGCCCTGGCAGGGCCCCATCCCCAGCCGGATCGTCCGGCGGATGTCGTCGAGGTCGACCGTCTCGCGGCGCAGCATGGCCGCCTCGAGGCGACGCCGGGGAACGAGCTCGCACTCGCAGATCAGCTGGTCCTCGTGGAGCGTGGCCTCCCGACGCTCCACCCGCGAGCCGAGCCAGTAGTACCGGCCCTGCTCGGAATCGGGCAAGGGTTCGTCCGCGGTGCGGCACGGCTGGTCCACGCCGACTTCTGTACACAGGGCGTCGACGGTATCCTCCGCCATCAGCCGGAACGTGCAGAACTTGCCGCCGGTGATCGTGAGGAACCGCTCGACGCCGTCTCGCTTCCGGTGGTTCAGCAACGTGTGGGCCCGGGTGACGTCCCGCGTGTCGGCCCCCTCGGGCTTGTCCTGGTACAGGGGCCGGACCCCGCCCCATACCCGGAGCGCTCGGGCCCGGCGGAACCCCGGGACGAGGTTCTCGCCCGCGTCCATCATCTTCTGGACCTCGTCCCGGTCGATCTGCCAGTCGTCGGGATCGGCCACCTTCTGATCCGTCGTCCCGATCACCGAAACGGTGCGGATCGGGACGATGATGTCGCCGTCGGCCGGCATCTCGCACCGGTTGACCACCGTGTTCACCAGCCGGTGGTTCATGGCGATCATGATGCCCTTGCCCGGGAGAACGGTGACGTCACAGCCGGCCATGGCCGCGATCCGCCCGGCCCACGCCCCCGAGGCGTTCACCACGTAGTCGGCGTCGATCCGGACGTCGTCACCGCCCCGGCGGTCCTTGACCAGGGCTCCCCGTACCGCCCCGCCCTCCACCGTGAGGTCCATCACCTCGTGGTAAGGGAGGATGCGGCCCCCGTATGACTGGGCCGACCGGGCGCAGGCCCACACGGTCTTCCACGAGTCCACGCTGGCGTCGGGAACGACGAACGCCCGGGAGATCGAGGGGTTCATCCGTGGCTCGCGGCGGAGGGCCTCGGCGACGGGGATCTCTTCGACCGGGATGCCGGCGGCCCGGCACCCTTCCACGAACCGGTCGGCGTACTCCGGGGTGTCGATAGGCGTCGTCACGAACAGCCCGCCGGTATCCTCGATGCAGTCGCTGGCGATCCGCCGGAGGATCCGGTTCTCGTGCATGCACTCCTCTGCGGCCTTGGGGTCCTTCACCACGTACCGGCCGCCGGAATGCAGGAGCCCGTGGAACCGTCCGGTGGTCCCCGTGGCCAGGTCGCCCCGGTCCACCAGGACGGTGGAGAACCCGCGCATCGCCGTATCCCTGGCCACGCCGACGCCGGTCGAGCCTCCTCCGATGACGAGCACGTCGGTTTGGAGCGTGGCCATCCCGTCGATTCTCCTACGCGGCGGATGAACGGCGAGCGGGGTGCGGCGGCCAGACCGCCGCACCCCGAGCTCCCCTCGTCACGAGCTAGGCCTGGCCCTCGTCGAAGGAGCCCTTGCGGTGCTCCTCGTGCTCCTTCTCCTGGCCCTCGGCGAAATCGCCCTCCTCGTGCTCCTCGTGCTCCTTCTCCTGGCCCTCGGCGAAATCGCCCTTGCGGTGCTGCTCCGGGTGCTCGGTCTCCTGGCCGGCCGCGAAGTCGCCCTCCTGATCGTCCTTCATCACTCCCTCCCTCCGGAAGGGGACGCCCTCTCGGGGCTGCCTGCGATCTGGGTATTGCCGGGCGCCGTCTTCGTTACGCGGCCTCCTCTACTCCTCCACCCAGTCGAACGTGCGGGTGACGGCCTTCTTCCACTGCTTGTACTCCCGATCGACCTCGGCCTTGTCGATCTTGGGGCTCCAGTCCTTGTCCTTGCCCCAATTGGCCCGGAGGTCATTGACCTCCTTCCAGAACCCGACGGCCAAGCCCGCCGCGTAGGCCGCGCCGAGCGAAGTGGTCTCCGCCACGGTCGGCCGGATCACCGGCACGCCGAGGACGTCGGCCTGGAACTGCATAAGGAGGTCGTTGTAGACCATGCCGCCGTCGACCTTCAGCTCCTTCAGGGCGACGCCGGAGTCCGCGTTCATGGCATCCACAACCTCGCGGGTCTGCCATGCCGTGGCCTCCAGGGCCGCCCGGGCGACGTGGCCCTTGGTGACGTATCGGGTGAGGCCCACGATCGCGCCGCGGGCGTCGCTTCTCCAGTACGGGGCGAACAGGCCGGAGAAGGCCGGTACGAAATAGGTCCCGCCGTTGTCCTCCACGGTCTTGGCGAGATCCTCCACCTCGGGCGACGTCTTGATCAGCCCCAGGTTGTCCCGCAGCCACTGCACGAGGGCGCCGGTGATGGCGATGGCTCCCTCCAGGCAGTAGACGGCGGGCTGGCTGCCGATCTTGTACCCGAGCGTCGTCAGCAGGCCGCTCTTGGACTGGACGGGTGTCGTTCCCGTGTTCAAGAGCAGGAAGTTCCCCGTCCCGTAGGTGTTCTTGGCATCGCCGACGTCGAACGCGGTCTGGCCGAATACGGCCGCCTGCTGGTCGCCGAGGTCGCCGGCCACCGGGATCCCCGCCAGCGCGCCCTTGGCCTCGCCGTAGACCTCGCTCGAGGGCTTGATCTGCGGCAGCATGGCCCGGGGGATGCCCATGATGCCCAGGATCTCGTCGTCCCAATCGAGGGTCTCCAGGTTCATGAGCATGGTCCGGCTGGCGTTTGACACGTCGGTGACGTGCGCCCCGCCCTCCGGGCCGCCGGTGAGGTTCCAGATGCACCAGGTGTCGATGTTGCCGAATACGACCTCGCCCCGCTGGGCGCGCTCGCGCACCCCGTCGACGTTGTCGAGGATCCACTTGATCTTCGGTCCCGAGAAATACGTGGCTAGCGGCAGCCCGACTTTCGAGCGGAACCGATCCTGGCCACCGTCCTTTGCCAGGTCGTTGCAGATCTTGTCGGTCCGGGTGTCCTGCCACACGATCGCGTTGTAGACCGGCTTGCCCGAGGACTTCTCCCAAACCACCGTGGTCTCGCGCTGGTTCGTGACGCCCACCGCCGCGAGTTCGCTCGCCTGGATCTTGGCCTTCTTCAGGCCGCCGGTGATCACATCCTCGGACCGCTGCCAGATCTCCATCGGATCGTGCTCGACCAACCCGGGCTTCGGATAGATCTGCTCGTGCTCCTTCTGGTCGATCCCGACCACCTTGCCGCTGTGGTCGAAGATCATGAACCGCGTGCTGGTCGTGCCCTGGTCCAGTGCTCCTACGTACTCTGCCATG
>DASSSA010000078.1:0-4874 GCA_035701505.1 Actinomycetota bacterium | reverse complement strand
CGCCAGCTGGCTGTGGACGCTGGAGGAGGACGTGAGGCCCACCGCCTCGCCGATCTCGCGGACGGTCGGTGGATAGCCCCGGTCCAGCACCGTGTCGGCGATGAACTCCAAGATCCTCCGCTGCCGCGGCGTGAGGTCGTCAGTCTCGGCCATGTCAGACCCCCCTCGTACGCTGCGGAGGCTAGCACGAGATGGCAAGGGGTTCAAACATATGTTCGAGCTTCCCCTCTTGACCTCGAACAGGCGTTCGGTAGGATGGTCCCCATGAGTCGAACACACGTTCGGAGGGGACCACTGGCCATCGTGCTGCTCCTCCTGGCCATCGGCCTGGCGTGGGTGGTTCCTTCCGGAGGGGCAGCCGCTGGACCGTCTGACGTCCCGTCGCACCGGTACGTCGTGCGTCCAGGCGACACGCTGTGGTCGATTGCCCTCGGGATCAAGGATGGCGACCCCCGAGCGCTGGTGGACGCGATCCAGTCCGCGAACGGCGCCGACCCGGGCGCCCTGGTGCCCGGGGAGGTCCTGCTCATCCCTGCGGCCGGCTGAGCCAGGACTACGAGACTCGCCTGGGACGCCGAGAGGCTACATGTGGAGTCTGGCATCCGCGCACCCACCAGATATTGTGGTGGGTGTGATGCGGTGCCCTTGGTGTGGCCACGGCGAGGACCGGGTGGTCGATTCCCGGCCGGCCGCGCGCGGCGCGGCCATCCGCCGCCGCCGTCAGTGCCTGTCCTGCGGACGGCGATTCACCACGTTCGAGCGGATCGAGGAGGTCGGCCTGATGGTGGCGAAGCGCGACGGCTCCAGGGAACCGTACGTGCGGGACAAGGTCCTGGCGGGCATCCGAAAGGCCATCGTCAACCGACCGGTCACCGAGGAGCAAGTCGCCGCGTTGGCCGACAGGGTGGAGGAGCGGCTGCGGCGCAAGGGGCCTGAGGTCAGCTCTCACCAGGTCGGCGTGGAGGTGCTGTCTCAACTCCAGAAGCTGGACCAGGTGGCTTACATGCGGTTCGCCTCGGTCTACAAGGACTTCCAGGGGATCACGGACTTCGAGCGGGAGCTGGGGGCCCTCCAGAAGCGCGTGCCCGCGAAGCCCAGGAGCCGGTAAACTACTAGATGTAGTGGTTCAGTCTGTGAGAAAGCACTAGATGTTCCGTGCACGACCCTTGACCGGGGACCCGGCCGGGTGCAGAATCACGGGGCTGTAATTCCGGCGGTGAGACTTCCCCGAGGCAGGGAAGGGGGCGTTCTGGTGGCGACGAAAGAAGGGGACGTCGAGGTCGTTCGAACCGGCCTGACGTTCAAGCGGCACTTCAGCAACGACGGCGTTCGCCCGTTCGACGAGATCGAATGGGAGACCCGAGACGCGGTGATCCCGAACTACAAAGAGGGGGGGAACGCCTTCGAGCAGCGCGGCGTGGAGTTCCCCAGGGACTGGTCGCAGAACGCCACGAACATCGTGGCCCAGAAGTACTTCCGCGGCACGCTCGGAACGTCCGAGCGGGAGTCCAGCGTCCGCCAGCTCATCGGCCGAGTCGTGGACACCATCCGCGGATGGGGCGTGAAGGACCGCTACTTCGCCACCGAGAAGGACGCCGACGTCTTCGGCGACGAGCTCACCCACCTGCTGGCCACCCAGAAGGCCGCCTTCAACTCGCCGGTGTGGTTCAACGTCGGCGTTCCGAACACCCCGCAGCAGTGCTCGGCGTGTTTCATCCTGGCCGTCGACGACCAGATGAGCTCCATCCTCAACTGGTACGTGGAGGAGGGGACGATCTTCAAGGGCGGGTCCGGCTCGGGGATCAACCTGTCCAGGATCCGCTCGTCCAAGGAGCCGCTCGCCGGCGGCGGCACGGCCTCCGGACCCGTCTCCTTCATGCGAGGGGCCGACGCCAGCGCCGGCACCATCAAGTCTGGGGGGAAGACCCGGCGGGCCGCGAAGATGGTCGTGCTGAACGCGGACCACCCCGACGTCCACGACTTCATCTGGTGCAAGGCCGTTGAGGAGCACAAGGCCCGAGCCCTCCGAGACGCCGGCTTCGACATGGACCTGGACGGCAGGGACAGCTATTCCATCCAGTACCAGAACGCGAACAACTCGGTTCGGGCGACCGATGAGTTCATGCAGGCCTACCTGGAGGACCGGGACTGGAAGCTGAAGGCCGTCCTGACCGACGAGACGCTCGAGACCGTGCGGGCCAGGGACCTCATGAAAGAGATCGCCCAGGCCGCCTGGGAGTGCGCTGACCCCGGGATGCAGTTCGACACCACGATCAACGAGTGGCACACGTCCCCGGCGTCCGGCCGGATCAACGCAAGTAATCCTTGTGCCGAGTACATGCATCTCGACAACTCGGCGTGCAACCTCGCGTCGCTGAATCTCATGAAGTTCGTGGACGACGAGGGGAGGTTCGACGTCGCGGCGTTCCGCCACGCCGTCGAGATCGTGTTCACGGCCCAGGAGATCATCGTGGGCAACTCCGACTACCCGACCGAGGCCATCGGGCGGAACGCAAAGGCGTTCCGCCAGCTCGGCCTGGGGTACGCGAACCTCGGTGCGCTGCTGATGGCCCGGGGGCTCCCGTACGACTCGGACGGCGGGCGGGCATGGGCCGGCGCGATCACCGCGCTCATGACGGGATGGGCCTACCGGACCAGCGCCAGGATCGCCGAGGTCACCGGTCCGTTCGCCGGGTTCACGCCGAACCGCGACGCCATGCTCCGGGTCATGCGCAAGCACCGCGCCGCGGCTGATGAGATCGACGGCGACGCGGTCCCCGAGGCAGTCCTGTCCGCGGCCCGACAGGCCTGGGACGAGGCCATCGCCCTGGGGGAGCAGCACGGTTATCGAAACGCACAGGCCACCGTGCTGGCGCCCACCGGCACCATCGGCCTGATGATGGACTGCGACACCACCGGCATCGAGCCCGACCTCGCGCTGGTCAAGAACAAGAAGCTCGTTGGCGGGGGATCGATGCGGATCGTGAACCAGACGGTGCCGCGGGCACTGCAGCGTCTGGGCTACCAGCCCGATCAGGTCGAGGACATCGTCGCGTACATCTCCGAGCACAACTCGGTGGCCGAGGCGCCCCATCTTCGAGCCGAGCACCTCCCGGTGTTCGACACGTCGATGGGCGACCGGGCCATCCAGTACATGGGTCACGTCCGGATGATGGCGGCCGTGCAGCCGTTCATCTCCGGGGCCATCTCCAAGACCGTGAACATGCCCGAGCACGTCACGGTCGAGGAGGTCGAGCAGCTCTTCGTGGAGTCCTGGCGGCTCGGGCTGAAGGCCGTGGCCATCTACCGGGACAACTGCAAGGTGGCCCAGCCGCTCTCGGCCGACAAGAAGGCCAAGGCGCCCGAGCCGGCAGCGCTGGCGCAGCCGGTGCGTCGGCGCCTGCCACGGAGCCGCCCGTCCATCACCACGAAGTTCGAGGTGGGGGACGCTGAAGGGTACATCACCGCGAGCTCGTATCCGGACAACGGGATCGGCGAGATCTTCCTGAAGTCCTCGAAGCAGGGGTCCACGCTGGCCGGCATCATGGACGCCTTCTCCATCGCCATCTCGATCGGCCTCCAATACGGCGTGCCGCTCGAGGCCTACGTCGACAAGTTCATCAACATGAAGTTCGAGCCGTCGGGGATGACCAACGACGAGGACATCCGGTTCGCCTCGTCGCTGGTGGACTACGTGTTCCGGCGGCTGGCCCTCGATCACCTGCCCCCCGAGAAGCGCGAGGCCCTGGGGATCCGCTCGATCGCCGAGCGCAAGGAGACGGCGAAGGCCGAAGCCGAGGGCAAGGGAGTCGGCTCGCCGGGTCCGGTGAAGCCCACCGAGCCCACGACCGTGGTGCCGGCCCAACCCGGCGACGTGATCGAACGGCCCCGGGCCCAGGCCGCCGACGCGCCGCTGTGCTACACGTGCGGCTCGAAGATGCAGCCGGCGGGGTCCTGCTACGTGTGCCCGTCGTGCGGCTCGACCAGCGGCTGCTCGTAGGCTGACGCGGTGGAGCTGCCGTTTAAGCGGCTGGACCCTTCGGCGGAGCTGCCTACGCAGGCGCACGCGGGCGATGCGGGGCTGGACCTGTGCTCGACCATCGATGTGGAGGTCCTGCCGGGGGAGCGGGCCATGGTCCCGACCGGCCTCTCCGTCGCCATCCCGGACGGCCACGCGGGGTTGGTCCTCCCGCGATCGGGCTTGGCGTCCCGGCAAGGGCTGACGCTGGCGAACGCGCCGGGACTGATCGACTCGGGATATCGAGGGGAGATCACCTGCGCGGTGGTGAACCTGGACCGGGATCAGGCGGTGAAGATCAGGAGGGGGGACCGGATCGCACAGCTCGTAGTCGTGGCCCTGCCACAGATCATCCCGTCCTGGGTGGACGAACTTCCGCCGTCCAGCCGCGGTGAGGGCGGGTTCGGGTCGACGGGCGCCTGACCGGCGCCGGAGGGGCGGCCGTTGAAGGCCGGAGCCCCAGTGCCTAGACTCTGAGTGCCCCCCAGGGGCGTGCGGACGTGGCTCAGTTGGTAGAGCACCACCTTGCCAAGGTGGGGGTCGCGGGTTCGAATCCCGTCGTCCGCTCAAGGTGAAAGCCCTGTTCAGGGCCCTTTTCCTTTGCCTCTTCACTGTCGGACGAGCTGTCGGAGCTGCGCTCAGGCCGCATCCAGGCCGCACGGGACTCCTCGAAGATCGCTTCCAGCCCCTGGCGGAGCCGCTCGGTGAGGCTCGGGTAAAGGTGTCCGTACCGGTCGAGCGTCAGGCGGATGCTTGAGTGCCCGAGGTGCTCCTGGATGGTCTTCGGGTGGTGGCCCTGAGCGATAAGGAGCGCGGCACAGGTGTGTCTGAGGTCGTGGAACCTGAGGTCGGCATC
>DASSSA010000077.1:0-2490 GCA_035701505.1 Actinomycetota bacterium | reverse complement strand
CCGGCCGGGGCCAGCGGCATGTTTCTCGAGCCAGTGACGGTGATGTGGGCGCTGCAGGACCCGACGCCCGGCGTCGACGGGCTCTTCGGCTGGGAGGTGGCGGCCCTGGGCGACGTCGACGGCGACGGCGTCCGAGACGTGCTCATCGGCGAGCCGGACACCGAGACGGGCACCACGTACGTTCACTCTGGGAAGACCGGTGCGCCCATCTACCGACTCGATGGGATGGAGAGCGACCTGCAGGGCTTCGCCCTCGCCGACCTCGGCGACGTGGACGGTGACGGCGTCTCCGACTTCCTGAGCGGCGCACCGTCGAACGGCGCCCACCCGGGTCCCGGGCGCGCCTACCTGTATTCAGGGGCGACCGGGGCGCCTCTGCATACCTTCGTCGGATTCGCGAACGGGGACCGGTTTGGGTTCGACGTCGTCGGACCGGGGGATGTGGACGGGGATGGCACTCCCGACATGCTGATCTCCGCAGTGCTCGCGGATGGCGTGGGAACCAACTCGGGGCGCGCGTACCTGTACTCGGGACGGACGTTCGAGATCAGCCGTACGCTCGATGCCGAGGGCGCCGGCGACTTCTTCGGCTCCGCCGTGGGGTCCACCGACGACATCGATGGCGACGACGTCCCCGACCTGGTCGTCGGCGCGCGGCATGCGGGGGCCGGTGGCCGCGGCGAGGCGTATGTGTTCTCCGGCCGCACCGGGGACCGGATCCTCGAGATCTCGGCGCCCTCGACCGGGGTCGATTTCGGCTATTTCTTCGCCACCGGGGTGGGCGATGTAGACGGCAACGGGACCCCCGACATCTACGTCGCCGACTTCCGCGACACGTCGCTCGGCCCCGCGACCGGTCGGGCCGCCGTGTACTCCGGTTCCAACGGCGTGGAGATCCGCAGGTTCGTGGGCTCTGCGCACCACGAGGGCCTCGGGCCCGGGCGCGGTGCCGGGGACGTCGACGGCGACGGACGACCCGACCTCGCTATCGGGTCGTTCATGAGCAGCGATGGGGCCCCCGAGGCCGGCCAGGTCGAACTCTACTCGGGAGCCGACGGTTCCCTGCTGCGGCGCATCACGAGCACGACGCCGGACGAGCAGCTCGGCTTCGACGTGATCGGCTTCGATGACGTGAACGGCGATGGCGTTCCCGAGGTGCTCGCGACTGCGGCCAACGGGGACGCCGTGTACCTGATCGAGGGCGCTCTCCCCTGAAAGGCCGCACATGGGCCGCCCCAGACGTGGCGCGCTCTGAGGCCGGGGCGTCCGAGGAGGGAGACGACATCTCCCCCGGATTCGACCTGAGGACGATCAAAGGATCGCGCAGCCCCGAACGATCAAGAACCACGGCACCGGACTGGAGAAAGGGGGACCACGGGTCCTTCGTTCGATCCAGAGGATTTCGATGCGGGTCGGCCGAGTCTTCGTTGAGTCGATCACATTGGTGACGCTCCTGGACCACCGCGGGACACATCCCGTACGTCCGACGATCAACAGCTCTCAACGCGCTGTGGGGTGCACCCCCCCGTCTTGTGGAAGCTCGAGAGACAACGACGGCACGGGCGAGTCCTTCTCCGCATGACCGTGGTGATCGGATATCCGTTAGGGCAGGTCGGTCGGCCTTCGCCGAGCTTCTGATCGACTGCGAGGAGGAATGGACGCTCCGGGCGGTGCTCATCGGTATGTTGCGGGAGACTTCGCTCTCCTCGAATGGGGCACGAGCCCGTCGCTTCGACCTCCGAGCTTGACGTATGGAAGGTGCCAATTGCGGGACAGGTGGCTATCTGGACGATCGTCACGGGTATCGGCATTCGGGTCTTTGGGCTCTTGAAGCGATCTTCGAGCAATGGCTATCCAAGCGCAGCCTCGCGAGACTGAAACTGTGGCGGCGGGAGACCGCATGGTTCATGGTTCTGGTCTACGGCACGATCTCGCTCCTGCTCGTCCTCCTGAGCCTGGTCCAAGATGCCCTGCTCAAGAGCGTGAACCGAATGAGTGCGCTCAGCTTCGGCGCAATCTCATGCCTCGCGAACCCGCTGCCTCGCGGTCGACACCAACGCCCTGAGAAGAAGGAACCACGCCGGGAGATAAAGGAGACCCGTGAAGCCAATCAGTAGAAGGATGATTGCCGCAGAGAGGAGCACCAGCGCCAGAGTCAAAGCCCACACGCTTCGTGGCCGTACGTATGCGACCACAGCCGCGAGGCAGGGCACGAGGAGAATTGGGCTGAACTCGCCGCTTGCGACCGCGACCCACACGGCAAGCCCGACGCTAGTCATGACCGCCCAAATCGCTGCCACAGTCACGGCTCCGACGCCTGGTGAGCGGGTGGAGTGGTCTCGGCTCCCGCGAGTTTGCTCCACGAGTCCCCTTTCCACTCAAGTCACGGGTTAGTAGTAGACACCTCCATCGCACTCAAAGCCCCAACCCCAGGGGCGGCTGCCGTTCGTCAGGGAGCAACTGTAGCCCGGACCCGGATCGGCGCGGAAC
>DASSSA010000076.1:0-13919 GCA_035701505.1 Actinomycetota bacterium | reverse complement strand
GGCCCAGGAGCAGTGCACTTCCCGGACCCCGCGTCAGGGATGCTCCGTGTCGCGGAGGAACGCCAGGACGGCCATGACCCGGCGGTGGACCTCCGTCTCCTCGGTGAGGCCCAGCTTGTGGAACAGGGAGTTGATGTGCTTCTCGACTGCTCGTTCCGTGAGGAACAGGGACTTGGCGATGGCGGCGTTGTTCTTTCCCTGGGCCATCTGCCCCAGGACCTCGCGCTCGCGCTCGGTGAGCTGGGCCAGGGGCGAGTGAGCCACCCGGTCCTTCCTGGCCACGAGGGCCTCGACCACCTTGGGGTCCAGGACAGAGCCGCCCCGCGCGACCTCGTTCAGGGCTCGCACGAGCTCGTCGAGGTCGGCAACCCGCTCCTTCAACAGGTAGCCGAGGCCGGCGGCGCCGTCCTTCAGCAGCTCGTACGCGTACTGCTCTTCCGCATACTGCGAGAGCACGACGACCCCGATCTCGGAATGGTCGGCTCGGATCTTTCGCGCCGCGTCGATCCCCTCGGTGGTGCCCGTCGGTGGCATGCGGATGTCCGTCAGGACGGCCTCGGGGCGGTCCCGGTCGACGGCCGTCATCAGCTCGTCGTAGGTGGAGGCCAGCGAGACGAGGTCGACCTCCCCGGAGGCCGAGAGGAGCGCCGCGGTCCCCTCGCGAACAAGGTAGTTATCCTCCGCGAAGACCACGCGTACCATGCGGGAATCGTACAGGCGTCGTAGGGGCGGGCAGCGTGAGCATCCGGGTCGTGTTGGGCGAGGACAACGTCCTGGTCCGTGAGGGTGTGCGAGCCCTGCTCGACTCCTTCGAGGACGTCGAGGTCGTCGGCGTGGCGGCCGATGGGCCGTCCCTCCTCGCCGAGGCCGAGGAGCGAGGGCCCGACGTCGTTGTGACCGATATCAAGATGCCGCCGAACTTCCAGCTCGAGGGGATCGACTGCGCCCACGAGATCCGGTCCAAGCATCCCGAGACCGGCGTCGTGGTGCTCTCCGCCCACGACGACGAGGCCTACGCCATCGCCCTCCTCGGCCAGGGCCAGAGCGGGCTGGCGTACCTGTTGAAGGATCGGATCGCCCAGGGCGACGAGCTGGTCCGAGCCATCCGCGAGGTGGCCCACGGAGGGTCGGCGGTGGATCCGATCATCGCCGAGCGGCTTTCGGGTCGGCGCGAGACCGCGGGCGCCGACCGGGAGATCCTCGACATGATGGGCCGGGGCCTCGGATACGCCGAGATGGCCGAGGCCCTGGGGACGACCCAGGAGGCGGTGGATCGCCGGGTCACCGACCTGTTCGGGCGGCTGGCCGCGACGGCAGGTGAGGGCGGCGCCGCCGTCGACGAGCTCAAGCGGTTGCACGCCGCCGTGGTGGACCGGGCCTCTGCCGCTCGCACGTTCCGCTCCTACGTCCCCTCGCAGTTCGCCGAGAAGCTGGAGTCCGGGGTTGCCCTGACGCAGGAGGAGCTCGAGGTGACCGTGCTGTTCTCGGACATCCGAGGGTTCTCGGCCATCGCCGAACAGCTGTCGGCCGCGGAGATCGCCGACGTCCTGGCGCGGCACCTCGGCGCGATGGCCGACGTCATCGCGGAGCACGGGGGGACCATCGACAAGTTCGCCGGCGATGCGGTGATGGCCATCTTCGGCGCGCCGTATCCACTCTCCGACCACGCCGCCCAGGCGCTCAGGTGCGCCATCGCCATGCAGGCGAAACAGGCGGAGCTGAACCGTGATGGGTGGAGTGGCACGCTGGGGGAGCTCCGGATGGGGGTCGGCATCAACACCGGCATGGTGATCGCGGGAACCATCGGCGGAGGCGGCCGTCTCGAGTACACGGTCGTGGGCGACGCCGTGAACATCGCCCAGCGGCTCCAGAGCGAGGCGGCGGGCGGGGAGATCGTGGCGGCGGTGTCGACGGTGGCAGCGGCACCGGACGTGGCCGTCGAACCCATCGGCCACCGTCACGTCAAGGGTCGCCAGGAGACCGTGGAAGCGTTCCGGGTCCTGTACGAGAAGGAATAGCCCATGGCCGACTCGCCGAGCAGACGGACGAACCGACCGAGGAGCCGGTTCCGCCGGATTGAGCGGTGGGGCGTGGGCCTGATCCTGGGCGTTGCTGCGTTCTTCCTGGAGCGCGCGGTCGTCCGTTCCATCCGCAGGGGCGAGACCAAGGCGAAGCCGTCCCAGCCGACGGCGCTGAGGGGCCTGGGTTCGGACATCGAGCCCGCCGACTTCGACGACTGACCGGCTTCGCCGGGACTAGCGGCGCCGAACGAACAGGTCCGCGACCAGCGACAGCGTGAGCAACCCCCCTACCACGCCGAACGTGACCGGCACCCAGGGCGGGACGCGCTCCGACACCGCGGTGAGCCCCGAGGCCAGGACCGCAGCCCCGGCGGTGAGCCCGATGGCCAGCCTCCGTCCCGCCCGGCGGATCGTGTCCTCGAGCGTCGCTGCCCGGAAGTTCACCTCGAGCTTCTGGCCCGGCCGCGCACCGACGAGCCGCTCGATGGCCTCCACCATCCGCAGGAACCGCACCTTGAGCCGCTGAGACCGATAGAACAGCGCCTTGGGCTCGAGCTTCGCCCCCATCCCCGTCATGACCTGGCGCATCAGGAACTTCCCGGCCACGTCGAACGGGTCGAGCTCGGGGTCGAGCTCCGCGGTGGCGAGCTGCATCTGGGCCAGGGCCTTGCCGGTCAATGCGAGCGATGCCGGCAGCGGGACGTCGTGGCGGATCGACACCTCGGTCATCTCTTGGAGGATGGGCCCGAGCTGGATGTCCGCGAGCGAGGACGTTCGGTACTTCGCCATCAGCTCGCCGATCTCCTCCTGGAACTTCGTGACGTCGAGGTCGCTCCGGTCGATGGCCCCGGCCAGCATGAGGGAGACGTCGGTCAGGAACCCCACGTCCTCCTGCCAGAACGCCATGAGCAGGAGCATCAGCTGCTCGCGCATGTCGGCCCCCACCTCGCCGACCATCCCGAAGTCCAGGAAGTAGATCCGGTCCTTCCACCACATGAGGTTCCCGGGGTGGGGATCGGCGTGGAAGAACCCGTCGACCAGGATCTGCTTGTAATAGCTCTCCAGGAGCTGCCGGGCGGCCTCCTTCCGTTCGGGTCCCTGCGGGGCCTTGGAGATCGGGATTCCTTCGATCTCCTCCATCACCAACAGTCGCGAGGTCGACAGGCCGTCGAAGACCTCGGGGACTTCGAGGCGCGAGTAGGACTTCAGGACCTGGGCCATCCGCTCGATGTTCGAGGCCTCCTGACGGAAGTCCAGCTCACGGTGGAGCGAGGCGGAGAGATGCTCGAACACCGCGCCCATGTCGATGACCTGCTTCAACCCCGGGCGGTCGGAGACCTTCTCCGCGAACAGCTCGAGCAGGGCGAGATCCTGCTCGATCTCCTCGCGGGCGGTGGGGCGCTGGACCTTCACGACCACGCGCTCGCCATCGGTCAGCGTGGCTCGGTGGACCTGGGCGATGGTGCCGGCCGCCAACGGCGCCGGGTCGATCGTGTCGAAGACGTCCTCCCACGGTACGCCGAGCTCCTGCTCCATCACGCGCACCACTTCCTCCTCGGTGAGTGGCGGCACGTTGTCCTGGAGCGTCGCGAGCTCCTCGATGAACTCGGGGGGCAGCAGGTCGGGACGGGTCGAGAGGACCTGTCCGAGCTTGGCGAAGGTCGGTCCCAGCTCTTCGAGCGCCCTTCGGAGATGACGCGCTTGAGCCCGTCGTCCTGTGGCTCCGTCCTCCCCGGGCCTGCCGAAGAGCGCCTTCACGCCGTGCTTGGCCATCACCGCGGCGATCCGTGTACCCCGGGCCGCAAGGCGCGGCTCGGTCTGCGGGAACTCTCCGGCCCGGATGGCCGTCCGGGGCCGGATCACCTGCACGTCGCCATCGGGCGAGATGGTGTTGACGATGATCACGGTGCATCGAGCGTTGTGAGAGATCCGGTTCGGGACGTTGGCGAGGAGAAATTCCTTGCGGCCCGCCATGCCGGCGTTGCCCACGACGAGCACGTCGGCCGCCTCCTGCTCGGCGGCCCGCACGATGGCCATGGCCGGGTCGTCGTCGACCATCACTCGAGACCGGCCGCGTTCCCCCGCCAGCCCCATCGCGTACCGCTGGAGTTCGTCGGCCGCCGCGCCGGCCTGGCTGGCCTCTGCCGCCCCGTACTGCGTGGCGGCCGGGTTGGCCGGCACGACCACCTGCACGACGTAGAGCTCCGCGCCGTACCGGTCGGCCAGCGTGGCGGCCCATCCCACCGCGCGGTCGGCGGTCTCCGAGCGATCCGTGGCCACCATGACCCGGGCCACGGCTGGAGCCCCTCGCGATCGCTCTCGGTTCGACATCCGGTCTTGCATTATCCCCGAGCGCGGCCGGCCCGGCCGCGTTGGGTACACTCAGCCTCACCCGCCGGAGTAGCTCAGCCAGGCAGAGCAACCGCCTCGTAAGTGGTAGGTCGTGGGTTCGAATCCCACCTCCGGCTCCGAGCGGGGCGGCAGGGGATCAAGCGAGGAGGCGATCATGCCCCGACCCATCGACCGCCACGAGGTCCGCCGCCTCGTCGACGGGGGAGCCCAGCTCGTGGACGTCCTCCCGGCGAACGAATACGAGGAGGACCACCTTCCCGGCGCCATCAACATGCCGCTTCGCCGGCTCGAGAAGGAAGCCCGGAGCGCGCTCGATCCGGGCCGGCCCGTCGTCGTGTACTGCTCGGACTCGGCCTGAGACCTCAGCCCACGAGCCGCGTGGCGGCTCGAGAGTTTCGGATTCGCCGAGGTGTTCGACTACGAGGACGGAAAGCTCGATTGGCTTGCGGCAGGGCTCCCCTCCGAGGGCACGAACGCGCAGCGTCCCCGGGCCGGAGACGTCGCTCGCAAGGACGTTCCGACCTGCCGCCTGGACGAGCGTCTCGGCGACGTGATGGACCGGACCCGCGAGGCTGGATGGGACGCCTGCGTGGTCCTGAACGAGGAACGCGTGGTGTTCGGCCTCCTCCGGTCGAAGGAGTTGGAGGCGAGCCCGGACCTTCGGATCGAGGAGGCCATGCGCCCGGGCCCCAGCACCTTCCGGCCATTCGTCTCCATCGAGGAGATGGCGGCGTTCATGATGGAACACGATCTCGAGAGTTCCCCCATCACCACGTCGGATGGCCGGCTCGTCGGCCTGTTGCGGCGAGAGGATGCAGCGAAGGCGGCATCGGAGCTCCACGAGCGGGAGCACCATTCGAACGGAGGACGAACGTGACCGAGCACGATGTGGCCATGACCTGTGCGACGTGCCAGTCGAGCATCGACCGTTGCGAGTTCTGCGAGGAGTCGGTGTGCCGGTCGCCGATCTGCTACCACTGCGTGGCGGAGGCCCTCGGCGAGGCACTGGCGCACCCGCACACGCACGGCGGGTGATCGCGTTCGGCATCGGCGATCCACAGGTCCTTGCTAGAATCGCGCGCATGCTGGCGCAGGTGTCCGTCAGTCAGGGCGCGACCCCGACGATCAACACGGGTGGATGGGTCTACGGCATGGCCGTAGGTCTCGTCGTGTTGGGTGTACTCGTAATCGTCCCCATCGTGTTCGGGTACCTGCGGTTCGCGCCGCGGTTCCAACGCGAGGAGGGAAGGACGAGATCGGTCAAGGCCCCACGGCTCGAGCCGGGGAAGGAAGTGAGGCGGCCGGTCAACATCACCGGCGCACCCGTCATGGCGCCGGCTCCGATCGCCACCGCGACGGCAGCGCCTCCCGCAACCGTGGCGGCCGCACCTGCACCCGCTGCCGCACCGGCCCCCGCCCCCGCCCCCGCGGCCGCGCCGGCCGCAGCCGCGCCGGCCGCAGCCGCAGCTGCGCCGGCCGCAGCCGCAGCTGCGCCCGCTGCTGCACCTGCCGCTGCCCCGGCACCTCCGGCTTCGCCCGCTGCTGAGCCAGCCGCAACCGCGCCCGCCGGCGCACCTTCCGCTGCCCCCGCGCCCGCTGCCGCACCTGCCGCTGCCCCTGCGGAACACGTCGAGGTGGCGCTGGATCAGGAGACGTACGAGAAGACGCTGGCGGAGCTCCTTGGAAAGGGAACGGACCGGCGAGTGGCCGAGGGACAGGCCAAGCGGGTCGCCATGATCGCCGCCCGGAAGAAGGCCGCCGGCTAGCGCCGGACGCCATGGAGATCACCAAGGTCGACTGGTCCATGGGGTCACACGCGGCCCGATTGGTCGACTGGGGAACCGCCGCGGACATCGGCCGCCGCGTGGGAGGTCGCGGCCCCGCGCTGCACGCGATCGAGCGCGCGCGTCTTCGCGAGGACCTTGCCGAGATCGTCCCGCATGCCGAGTCCCTCGTCTCGGAGTTCACCGGTCTCTCCGTGACGGGGTTTCGCTCTCGGGCGTGGGTCATGTCTCGGGGCGAGTGGGTCTCGACCAACCTCCGGGGGTTGCAGCGGCTGTTGGAACCGCTCGCCCGACGGATCCTTGCGGACAATCGGTACCGTTCCGACCTGCGTCGCAAGGCGCTCGGTTTCCAGGTGGGCGTCCTGCTCGGCTACGTGTCCCGCAAGGCGCTGGGCCAGTACGACGTGTTCCTGCCGCCCGACGACGAGGGCCTCCTGTATTTCGTGGGCCCCAACCTGGCCGAGGTGGAGCGTCGGTTCCATCTTCCGCCGCACGACTTCCACCTGTGGGTGGCCCTCCACGAAGTCACGCACCGAGTGCAATTCGGCTCCACTCCATGGCTCCGCCCTTACCTGTCGGGGCTCGTGGACGCCTACCTCGACACCGTGCAGCTCGATACCCGCCAACTCCTGGACCAGCTCCGCCGCGCCGTTGAGGAAGCGCGGACGGGACGCGAGTGGCGCGGGGCCGGCGGGTTGTTGCTACTCATGACACCGGAGCAGCGCGAACTGTTCTCCAAGATGCAATCGCTGATGTCGCTCCTCGAGGGCCACGCGTCGTACGTGATGAATTCAGTGGCGGTCGGCCGAGTGCGCGACCTGGAGCGGATGCGGCGAAGCCTGAAGGACCGGCGTCGTACGGGTGGGATGGAGCGAACTTTCCAGCGCGCTATCGGATTCGAGTCCAAGATCCGCCAATACGACGCCGGCGAGTTCTTCGTTCGCTCCGCCGTCGAGGGAGCCGGGACCGAGGGATTCAATCTCGTCTGGCAGCGGGAGGACAACCTGCCCTCGCTGGAGGAGGTCGCGAACCCGCAGCTCTGGCTGGCCCGGGTCGCCGGGAGCTGATGTCCGGGCCGCCGGCGGTGGCCCGCGTGCTGGAGCGGGTCACGGCCACGGCTCGCCGGTACGAGATGTTCCTTCCCGAACAGACGGTGCTCGTGTCGGTGTCCGGCGGCCCAGACTCCGTATGTCTGCTGTACTCCCTTCACGGCCTGCGTCGGCTGCTCCGGATCGACCTCGAGGTGTTCCATCTCGACCATCGCCTCCGACGGGACTCCGGCAAGGACGCGGAGTACGTCCGGCGGCTCGCGGGCCGGCTGAAGCTTCCTTTCCATCTCCGTGTCTGCGAGTTCGAGCCCAAGGACGGGGACTCGATCGAGGCGTGGGGGCGCGGGATGCGCATGTTTTACGCGGCCGAGGTCCGGCGGGAGACGGGGAGCGAGCGCCTGGCGGAGGGCCACACCCTCGACGATCAGGCGGAGACCGTGCTGATCGCCCTCATCCGGGGCGGAGGGCTCGACGCGCTGGGAGGGATCGAGCCAACCCTCGGTGGAGAGGTCCAGCCACTGATCGACGTCAGGCGATCCGAGGTGGAGGCGTTCTGCCGCGCCCTCCGGCTGCGGCCTCGACGCGATCCCACGAACCAGGACACGAGGTTCCTTCGGAATGCCGTTCGGCTGAAGGTGCTTCCGGCCATCGAGCGCTCCGTGAGGCGCGATGTGCGCGCCACCCTCGCGCGCACGGCCGACACCATCCGCCAGGACGAGCATCTCCTGAAGCGGCAAGCTTTCGAAACAGCGCAGCAGCTGGTGGAAGAGCAACCCGGTGGGTTCGGGATCGACCCGGTCGGCCTGCTGAGCGTGCCGCGGCCCATCGCAGCCCGGGTCGTCCGTGATCTCATGTACCGGCTGGAAATCACGCCGACACACGAGTCGATCGAAGCGGTGCTCGATCTGGCGACGGGCCGTCCCGGCCGGCGGCGCGACCTGGCCGGTGGTTTGGTGGCCTCGAGGGACAGGGAGTATGTTTCCCTCTCCCGCTCTTCCCCCGAGAGCCGGGCGTGAAGGGGGGCGAGATGGAGGGCACGGTCGAGCTGACCGAGAAGCAAGCCGAAACCTCTCCCGTCGGCGAGCCGTTCGCCGATGGGTACGACGGCGATATCAGCAGGGTATTGGTCACCAGGGACGAGCTCCAGGCCAAGCTTCGGGAGCTCGGAGACCAGATCACGGGGGATTACCAGGGTCGCGACCTGCTGCTGGTTGCCGTGCTGAAGGGCGCCTTCATGGTCATGGCGGACCTGGCGCGGCAGATCCACCTGCCCGTCGACTTCGACTTCATGGCGGTTGCCTCGTACGGGGCCGCGACGCAGACCTCTGGGGTCGTCCGGATCCTGAAAGACCTGGATCGCGACATCGAGGGCCGCCACGTCCTGCTCGTCGAGGACATCGTGGATTCCGGGCTGACCCTGAATTATCTGCTGAAGAACCTCCGCGGCCGCAGGCCCGCGACGCTCGAGGTGTGCGCTCTCCTTCAGAAGAAGGGCATCCAACGGGTGGCCCTGGACCTGCGGTACGTCGGGTTCGAGATCCCGCCGGAGTTCGTCGTTGGCTACGGCCTAGACTACGCGGAGAAGTTCCGCAACCTGCCCTACATCGCCACACTGAAACCGGAGGCCTACGCCGACCCGGCATGAGCCGGAACGGGACAGGGTGGTACAGCGTCCAACCGCCATGAGACGCATGCTGGCACTCTCGATCCTGGTGCTCTTCCTCGTGGCCTGCGCCGGTCGCGGGCCGTCCTCTTCCGGCGACACCGGGATCCGCGGGACGGTCCTCCTCGGCCCCACCTGTCCGGTCGAGACGGTCGAGAACCCCTGCCCGGACCGGCCACTCGCCGACGTGGAGATCCAGGTGCTCCAGGGCGGGGATGTGGTGTCTACGGTTCGATCGGACGGCGACGGGCGGTTCGCCGTGGCCCTCGATCCCGGCCAGTACCTTGTGCAAGCGGTGGTCGAACCCGGCGGGCCGGGGATGTCCGCCAAGCCCGTCGACGCGTCCGTGAGGAGCGGCGAGTTCACCGACGTGAACGTCCCCGTCGACAGCGGCATCCGGTAGCGGAAGGCGTTTCGTCGGCATCGGCCGAACAACACCCCTGTGCTACCATCGCCCAGGGCTCAATGCGCGGGTCGATCGCGCGGGGCCCCAGTTTTCTCGTAGGTCGGAACGGCCGCACGACCGGAACGAAAGGAGCGCCTCCCTGCCGCCCGAGCCCCCCTACCGCCGGATCCTCCGGGGACCGGCCCTCTACATCCTGCTCGTCCTTGCCGGGCTGTGGCTGTTCGTACTGTTCGCCAACCGGGAGCCTCAGGGCCAGAGCCTGAACCTCAGCGGGTTCCAGTCCCTCGTCGACGACGGCCGGGTCAAGACCGCGACGTTCCTCGAGGGCGATTCGAAGATCAAGGGCGAGCTCTCCGACGGGACTACGTACGAGGTGGCCTACCCGGCCGCCGTGCAGGAGAACCTGACCGATGATCTCCAGTCCAAGGGCGTCGTGGTCACCATCGATCCGCAGAAGGGCTCGGCCATCCTGTCTTTCCTGTTCCAGCTGATCCCGGTGGTGCTCATCATCGGAGCATTCATCTGGATCATGAACCAATCGCAGGGCGCGGGCGGTGGACGTGTCATGCAGTTCGGCAAGTCCAGGGCCAAGGTCGTATCCAAGGACCAGCCGAAGACCACGTTCACGGACGTTGCCGGCGTGGACGAGGCCATCGAGGAGCTCCAGGAGGTGAAGGAGTACCTCCAGAACCCGGCCAAGTTCCAAGCCATGGGGGCGAAGATCCCTCGCGGCGTGCTCCTGTTCGGTCCGCCGGGCGCGGGGAAGACGCTGCTCGCCCGGGCCGTGGCCGGCGAGGCAGGGGTCCCCTTCTACTCGATTTCCGGCTCCGACTTCGTGGAGATGTTCGTCGGCGTGGGCGCTGCGCGGGTGCGGGACCTGTTCGAGCAAGCCAAGACCAACGCGCCGGCCATCGTGTTCATCGACGAGATCGACGCAGTAGGCCGCCATCGAGGCGCGGGCCTCGGTGGCGGCCACGACGAGCGAGAGCAGACCCTGAACCAGCTGCTCGTCGAGATGGACGGGTTCGACCAGCGGACCGCGGTGATCCTGATGGCTGCGACCAACCGTCCCGACATCCTCGACCCGGCGCTCCTTCGCCCGGGGCGGTTCGACCGGCACGTCGTCATCGACCGGCCAGACCTCGAAGGTCGCAAGGGCATCCTCAGGGTCCACGCGCGCGGCAAGCCGTTCGACGAGACGGTGGCGCTGGACACCGTGGCCAAGCGAACCCCCGGGTTCACCGGGGCGGACCTGGCCAACGTGATCAACGAATCGGCGCTCCTTGCGGCCCGATGGGGAAAGAAGGCCATCGGGATGCGTGAGGTGGACGAGGCCATCGACCGGGTGATGGCCGGTCCCGAGCGCAAGAGCCGGATCATGAGCGAGCGGGAGAAGCGCGTGATCGCGTACCACGAGTCGGGGCATGCCCTGGCGGCGCACGTCCTTCCGAACACAGACCCGGTGCACAAGATCTCGGTCATCGCCAGGGGCCGGGCCCTCGGGTACACGCTCACCCTCCCCGAGGAGGACAAGTTCATGATGACGCGTGAGGAGCTCTCGGACGAGCTGGCGATGCTCCTCGGGGGCCGTGTTGCTGAGGAGCTAATCGTGGGCGACATCACCACCGGCGCGGCGAACGACATCGAGCGAGCTACCAAGATCGCGCGCCAGATGGTCACGGAGTATGGCATGTCGGACACGATCGGCCCGCTCACCCTGGGCCAGAAACAGCACGAGGTGTTCCTCGGCCGAGACTTCGCCACTCAACCCGACTATTCCGAGCAGGTGGCCTTCGAGATCGACAACGAGGTCCGGCGGATGATCGACCAGGCACACGACGAGGCCCTGGAGATCCTCCAGGAGCACCGGCAGAAGCTGGACCAGATGGCCGGGCTCCTGATCGAGCGGGAGACGATCGACAAGGAGGACGTCGAGCGGCTCCTGACCGATGTCCCGAAGCGGGCGCCGCGGGACCAGGCCGTGCGCGGCGCGGGGCTCGCGGTGTCCCGGAGGGCGGTTCGGGCGCAGAGGGAGCAGGGTCCGAATCCCCTCGGCTAGTCTCGGATCGGCGGATGCTCTAGCCCGCCCCTACACTTCCTCGATGTGAGCGATCCGCGGTGGGCAACATTCGACTGCTATGGCACGTTGATCGACTGGATGTCGGGCATCCGCGACACGTTGTCGGAGCTGTGGCCCGAACGCGACGCCGAACTGCTTCTCGGCGCGTACCACGAGATCGAGCCCGAGGTGCAGCGGGGCCGGTCGATCCCGTACCGCCAAGTGCTCACCGAGGCCCTGGGCCGCCTGGCTCGCCGGGAGGGCCTGCACCTCGAGGAGGATGACCGGGCCGCACTGGCCGACTCGCTCCCCGCCTGGCCCGCGTTCCCGGAAGTGCCGAAGGCGCTCGCGGCGCTGCGGGAGCGTGGATGGAGACTGGGGATCCTGTCGAACACGGACCCCGACATGCTCGACGCCTCCCTCGAGCTGATCGGGATCCCGGTCGACCTGCGCATCACCGCCGCGGAGGCGGGCTCGTACAAGCCGGCGCACGGCCACTGGGATACGTTCTTCGAGGAGACGAGGGCGGATCGCTCGCGCCATGCGCACGTCGCGGCGTCGCTGTTCCACGATATCGCGCCGTGCCGAGAACTCGGCCTGACTGCGCTGTGGATCAACCGGCTCGGCGAGCGCTCCGAGCTTCCTCACGCCGCCGAGCTCCCTGACCTGGCGGACTTGCCTGACACGCTCGATCGGCTCGTCGGTGCCAGCCGATAGAGTACCGGCACGATGAGTGACTCCCCCGGCGGGAAATCGTTCGACCGCAAGAGGATCGAACAAGGTGTCCGCCTCATCCTTGAGGGGATCGGCGACGACCCCAACAGAGAAGGAGTGAGGGACACTCCCGAACGCGTCAGCGACATGTACGAGGAGATCTTCTCCGGGATTGGAGTCGATCCGACGCCGGTCGCGTCGGTTGTTCCCGGCGCCAACTTCGACGAGATGATCATGGTGAAGGACATCCCGCTCTATTCGCTCTGCGTCCCGTCGAGGGAGCGACTGGACGCGGTCGGCGGCGGGAAGCGGGCGGCCGATATCCGCGTCGGGCAGGAGCTTTGGACGTTTGACGATGATGGAACGCTCGTCACCACCACGGTCGTTTCCATCCAGTCTCGCCCAGCGCGTCACTTGATAGAGATCGACGCGGGCAATCGACCGATCCGCATCACGCCCGAGCACCCACTCCTCACTCCTGCCGGATGGGTGGAGGCAGACCGTCTCTCGGTGGGCGACAAGCTCAGATGGACTGAGCCCCGACGCCTGTGCCAGGTTCGACATGCCGTCCGCGAGGGGTACGACCTCGGCTACTTCATCGGAGCCGTCGGTGCCGATGGGTCCGTCCAGGATGGTCGACGGATCTCATTGGTCGTGAGGAGTCGAGGCTTTGCCGAGAGGTTCGCTGACTCACTCGAAGCCGCGTTCGGCGTGCGCCGAGCTATCGAGGAGATCCTGGTGCCGAGTACCTTCCGGGGCCACGACGTGCCGATGTACCGGGTGCGAGTGGTCTCGCGGCGCATCGGGGCGTTGCTTCTGTATTGGTTCGGCGGGTCCAAAGCCACCAGGAGATTCCTCTTCCCCCGCGTCGTCCTTCGATCGCTTGAGATGATGCAAGGGTTCCTCGATGGATACTGCGACGGGGACGGATACGACCTGAAGCGCCAGCCAGGTGCTCGGATGATCATCTCTTCGAACCTGACGTTCCTCGAGGAGCTCGGACGCGTGCTGGGTACGCTGCCAGCCCCTGTAGGACGACAACACCCTGGCGTTTGGCGCTTGTACGTTTCGCGAGACTGGGACAGGGAAGGCTGGCATGGACGTCCGGGCTACCAGCAAGAGGACTGGCCTCTGCTCCCTGCGGACAGTGAGTGGATCGAGGTACGCGGCCTTCGGCCGATCCATGCCGACGGCAAGAAGCCATTCCGCGTCTACATCTTCGAATGCGAACCGTATCCGACCTTTCTGGTAGGCGGGATCCAGACGCACAACTGTGAACACCATTTGCTTCCCTTCAATGGAAAGGCGCACGTCGCGTACATCCCAAACAAAGATGGGCGGATCACCGGGCTGTCGAAGATCGCGCGTGTGGTCGACATCCTGTCCAAGCGGCCGCAGGTGCAGGAACGGCTGACCACCGAGATTGCCGACACCATCGACGAGGCCCTGGAGCCACGGGGGGTGTTCGTCTTGATCGAGGCTGAGCACTTGTGCATGACCATGCGGGGGGTGAAGAAGCCGGGGTCGCTCACGGTGACGTCGGCGGTTCGAGGCCTGTTCCGAAGCGACGCCCGGACCCGCCAAGAAGCCCTCAGCCACATCGAACGAGGCTGAGCCGAAGCGTCCGGAACCGCGTTCACATCTGGGCCGGTCTAGCTCGTCTTCAGTCCTCGTTACGATGGACGACATGAGCGCGCTACTCTGGCGTCTCGGGGATCGGGATCTCGACTGCGGCGAGCGGACGCTCGTCATGGGCATCCTGAACGTCACGCCCGACTCCTTCTCCGACGGCGGGCGGTACCTCGATCACGGTGTTGCGGTGGCCCGGGGGATCGAGATGGTCGACGAGGGCGCCGACCTCATCGATGTCG
>DASSSA010000075.1:0-2232 GCA_035701505.1 Actinomycetota bacterium | reverse complement strand
GTGCACGAGGTCAGGGCCATTCCCATGCTTCGCCCGTTCGCGTTCACGTGCCGTGCGATCTCCGCGACCTCCTTCAGCGCACGGCGTTCCTCCGCCGCCGCTCCGGCGATCTTCTCCATGAGCACGGTCGTTCCGACGCCTCGGCGACCTGCGGTGTACAGGCTGTCCTGTACCGCCACGTCGTCGTCGACCAGGACCGATTCGACCTCGATGCCCTCGCCCCGGGCCATCTCGGCCGCCATGTCGAAGTTCATGACGTCGCCCGTGTAGTTCTTGACGATGTGGACGACGCCCTCGCCGCCGTTCACTGCCTTCGTCGCCTCCAGCATCTGGTCGGGGGTGGGGGAGGTGAACACCTCGCCCGGGCATGCCGCGTCGAGCATGCCCATCCCCACGAAGCCACCGTGCATGGGCTCGTGGCCGGAGCCGCCCCCCGAGACCAGGGCCGCCTTCCCCTGCACGGGCGCATCGGCCCGAACGATGTAGTTCGGGTTGGTGTGGACCCGCACGAGGTCTGGATGTGCCGCCGCGATGCCCTGGAGCGCCTCGGTGACGACGTCCTCCGGCTTGTTGATCAGCTTCTTCACATGGGCTCCTTCCCCGCGACGGACCGGCCGCTTCCTACGTGAACATCCCCTTGTAGAACCATGCCCCCAGGATGCCGCCGACGATCGGCGCGACCACCGGGATCCAGGCGTAGGACCAGTCCGAGTCCCGCTTGCCCGGGATCGGCAGGATGAAGTGCGCGATCCGGGGACCGAGGTCCCGGGCCGGGTTGATGGCGTATCCCGTCGGGCCACCGAGCGATAGGCCGATGGCCAGCACCAACAGGCCGATCAGCAGCGGGGCGAACCCGACCGTCAACTCGTTCGCCGTGATGGCGAGCACCCCGATGAGCAGGGCGGCCGTCCCGATGACCTCCGTGATGAAGTTGGCCACGTAGTTGCGGATGGCCGGCCCGGTGCAGAACACCGCGAGCTTGGTCCCCGGGTCCTCCGTCGGTGCCCAGTGCGGGTAGTACGCCAGGTACACCAGCACCGCGCCGATGATCGCCCCCGTGTACTGCCCGGCGATGTACGTGGGTACGTCCTTCCACGCCGTCCCCTGGTCGGTGGTAGCGAGGGCGAGCGTGACCGCCGGGTTGATGTGGGCCCCGCTGAACCGTGCCACGGCGTAGACGGCGACGGCGACGGCAAGCCCCCATCCGAAGGTGATGACGATCCACCCCGAGTTCTGCGACTTGGTCTTGTTCAACACTACACCGGCGACGACGCCGTCGCCGAACAGGATCAACAGTCCGGTTCCGATCGCCTCCGCAGTGAAGTTGTTCATGACCACCCCCTTCTCGAGACGACAGGGCAAGCAGCCCGGGCCCCCTCGGCTCGGGCGAGCAACACCAAGCGCACCCTCCCTTCCCCCGCCAACGGATCACGGGTGGCCGCTGTGTCCACACGAAGCCAAGATCGTTCGGTCTCGCATGTCAAATCGGCTCAGTTCAGGACGGTGTTCGGTATCGTCGAACGTCGCACACCCCTGTCGATGTCCAGGAGGAGGCGCCGAGCACGCGCTTGACAGGCAGCCCCGGAGGAGCGGAACGTGGAGGACATGCGCGAGCGACGGTCCACACGGGGAACGGTGACGGCGGCGGGGGACGGCGAGGCCCTCCTGGGAGCGGCCTTCGTCTTCCAATGGGTGAACGAGCTGGCCTTCCTGGTCAGGGATCAGCGCGACTACCTGACGCAGCTCGACGCGGCGATCGGCGACGCGGACCACGGGATCAACCTCGACCGAGGCCTCACGGCCACGGTGGCCAAGCTCCAAGGGATGGCGGAGGAGGCGCCGGGGGCCATCCTGGAGGCGGTGGGAACGGCGCTCACCTTCACGGTGGGCGGCGCGGCCGGGCCCCTGTACGGGAGCGGGTTCCGGGGTCTGGGTCAGGCGCTCGGGTCGAAAGCGCAGTTCGGTCCGGAAGATCTGTTGGTGGCGCTTCGGGCCGGGCTCGAGGCCATCCAGAAGTTGGGGGCGGCCGCGGTGGGTGACAAGACCATCGTCGACGCCTTCGTCCCGGCCCTGGCGGCGTTCGAGCGGGGGCTTCGCGCCGGGGAGGACCTGCCGGCCGCCGCGACCAGGGCCAGGGACGCGGCCGAGGAGGGCATGCGGGCCACCGTGACCCTCCAGGCCAGGAAGGGCCGGGCCTCGTACCTCGGGCCCCGGAGCATGGGGCACCAGGAT
>DASSSA010000074.1:0-8968 GCA_035701505.1 Actinomycetota bacterium | reverse complement strand
CTGGCCGCTTGATCCGATGAGCGCTCAGATGCGTTCGATCGAGCGAAGCGACATGCGCGGCCCGTACCGCGGCGGGCTCACGCCGGCCGCAAGCAACAGCCGAAGGACGCGCCCCCGATGGCCGGCGAAGGGCTCCAGGAGGTCGAGCATCTGCTCGTCGGTCCCCCGGGGCCGGCCGGTGAACGCCCACGCCACCATGTGGGGGAAGTGGTAGTCGCCGGGCGGAACCGCATCCGCGTCGCCGAGCGCCACCATGGCCACCTTCGCGGCGCTCCACGGCCCCACGCCGGGGAACGCCTGGATCCGCCGGTATGCCTGCGGGAGAGCCATCCCGACGGCCTCTTCCAGCCGGACGGCACGGGAAGCTGCGGCACGGAGCGTGTCTGCGCGCCGTCGTTCGATCCCCAACGGATGGAACTCCGGATAGGGTGTCCGGGCCAGGGCGTCCGGCGACGGGGGCAGCCGGAGGCCTCCCGGACCGGGCGCCGGTTCGGCGAACGCCCGAACGAGGTTCCGGTACGTCGCGAACGCCTCCGCCCCCGGCACCTTCTGTTCCAGGATCGTGGGGACCAGGGTCTCGAACACGGCCCGGGACCTCGGGATCCGCAGACCCGGCATCCGACGGTGCAGGTCGCGGACGATGCCCGGAGCCGGATCGAACCCGTCCACCGGGTCGCGCGAACCCAGGAGCTCCGGTGCCGCATCGAGCGCCCATTCCTTCCCCGGCCCCCATGCCTCTGCGCCGACCCCTCCGTCGCTCGGGGCGAACCGCGTCGTGGCCGGACCGAGCGGGGTTCGCGTCGCCCGCCACCACGAGCCGTCCCGGTCCCGCCGGACACAGGGATGAGGCTTCCCGGAGCCGAAGGTCGCGAGCGTCAGCCCAAGGTCGACCGGCAGTGGGGGCCGGAGCGTCGTTCGCAGCGGTTCGTCCACCGACTCACCCACTGCAGCACCCAATCCTCTCGATCACTGGTCGAGCATCCTGCCACACCGGCCACCGGCGGAGCAGAATCTCCACGTGCTCCTCGATGAGATCGCGCGGACGTCGGCGGCGGTTGGCCAGACGCGGTCGCGGCTGGCCAAGATCGACCTGCTGGCCGCCACCCTTCGACGTCTGGACACAGACGAGATCCCCATCGCCGTCGCCTACCTCTCAGGCGTCCTGCCGCAGGGGACGGTGGGCGTTGGGTGGGCCTCGCTTCGTCAGTTGCCGCCCGCCGCCACTCCCCCGCCCACCCTCGAGCTCCGAGAGGTACACGCCGCCCTCGACCGGATCGCCGCCGCGAGCGGGAAGGGATCGCAGACGGCACGGCGGGCCGAGCTGACCGGACTGTTCGCTCGAACGACGGAGCAAGAGCGACGGTTCCTGCTCGGCCTCCTCTCCGGCGAGATCCGGCAGGGTGCGCTGGAGGGGATCATGGTGGAGGCGGTCGCCAGGGCCGCCACCGTGCCCGTATCGGAGGTCCGCCGAGCGATGATGGTAGCCGGGGACCTCGGCATCGTGGCGGCGGCGTCCGTGGCCAGCGGCACTCGAGGTCTCGCTGGGTTCCGGCTCACCATCTTGCGGCCGATCCAGCCGATGCTGGCGCAGACCGCTTCAGATCTCACGGACGCTTTGGCTCGGATCCACCCCGCCGCCGTCGAGTGGAAGCTCGATGGCGCTCGTATCCAGGTGCACCGGCTCGACGGCGAGGTCCGAGTGTTCACCCGCAACCTTGCCGACATCACCGATCGGGTGCCCGAGGTGGTCGAGACTGTTCGCGACCTGCCGGTCGACGCAGTGATCCTGGACGGGGAGGCCATCGCACTCCGCCCGGACGGGCGCCCGCATCCGTTCCAGATGACGATGAGCCGGTTCGGAAGCCGACTCGACGTGCCGGAGCTTCGCCGGACCGTTCCCCTCTCGTCCTTCTTCTTCGACGTCCTGCATCTTGACGGCGACGACCTCATCGACCGCCCCACCCGGGAGCGGATCGCCGCACTCGACCCGCGCATCCCGGGAGAGTTGCGGGTGCCGAGGGCCGTGACGGGCGATCTGGAGGACGCCGAGCGGTTCCTCAACGGCGCGCTCGAGCGTGGCCACGAGGGGGTGATGGTCAAGGCGCCCGATGCCCCCTACGAGGCCGGGCGGCGAGGAGCGAGCTGGTTGAAGGTCAAGCACGCGCACACCCTCGATCTCGTGGTCCTGGCCGTGGAATGGGGACACGGGCGGCGGCAGGGCTGGCTCAGCAACCTCCACCTGGGGGCCCGCGACCCGGCAACCGGCCGCTACGTGATGCTGGGAAAGACGTTCAAGGGGATGACCGACGAGAAGCTCGCGTGGCAGACCGAGCGGTTCCTCCAGCTCGAGACCCGCCGCGACGACTTCACGGTCTACGTGCGACCCGAGGTGGTCGTCGAGGTCGCCTTCGACGGGGTGCAGCGGAGCCCCAGGTACCCAGCAGGCATGGCCCTGCGGTTCGCCCGGGTGAAGGGCTATCGCCCGGACAAGCGTCCGGAAGACGCCGACACGATCGAGACCGTGCGGGCGATCCACGAGGGACGGTAGGACCGCTTCATACCCGAACCACCGGGACGTCCACCAGGTGCTCGGCGACGAACCAGACCTGGAGCTCGTTCGTCCGCAGCACGTCACTCATCAGCAGATCGTTGGTCCCATCGTCGCGGCTCTCCGCCGTCTTCGTGATGGCCTCGCGGACCTTCTCGATGATGATCTCGTGGGCCTCGAGGAGGCGCGACAACATGGCCGGGACCTCCTCCGCGCCATCCGGAGGGCGAGGGACGGTGGTGATCTCAGCCGCGAGCCGTGGATCGCCCACGGCCACACCGCCGAGCGTCTGCACGCGCTCCCCGAGCAGGTCGATCAGCTTCAGCTGCTCGTCCGCATGCTTGTCCAGCAACAGGTGCAGCTGGAAGAACGTCGGGCCTCGGACCAGCCAGTGATGCTTCTTGTACAGCGCGTACAGGATCATCGAGTCCGAGAGGATCTGGTTCAGGAGCTGGACGCTCTCCAGGCGGGCCTCGAAGTCCAGGGCGAGGGGGAGCAGCCGCATCTTCCCGAACTCCTGAACCTCAACGCCGTGTTGGTGGAACAGCGGCTGGCTGCTGACCCGGCGATCTCCGTCCGCCACCCTGAACGGGTCGCTCTGCGTGGCTTTGGCCATACCTCCTCCTTCCCGCACCGAACCACACACAGACTGGGTGGTCCATCGCCCGTCCGGTGCCGGCATCGATGGTAGTCCAGCCCACCGCGGAGCGTTCTCGGACGCTACCGGGGGCTCGACCCCCCGGTGTCCCAGCGTCGCCCCTGGACCTCCACGTCGATCCGCTCCTCGGGCCGCCGGCCCTCCTGCTTCGCGTAGCGGGTCAGGGCCTGGACGTCGGCGTCGGTGAACGGCGGCTGCACCAGGCTCCTGGGCCAGAGATGACGCTTGCGAACCACGTTGACCTCGGCGGCGAGGAGCGTCAGCTGGGCGCCGATGAAGATCCAGGCCAGCAACCCGATGACCACAGCGAACGTCCCGTACACGTCGCTTGCCCCCTGGAGCTCGCGGCTCACGTAGTACCCGCCCAGAGCCTGGAGGGCAGTCCAGGCCACCGATCCCACCGCCGCCCCGGGCAGCACGTCGCTCCAGGTGAGGTTCTCGCTGGTCAGGATGCGGAACGCGAGCAGGAAGAGGAGCAGGTTCATCACCAGCGAGATGGCCAGGCCCGGGATCACCAGCCACCACTGACTGCTCCCACCGCCGACCGTTCCCGCTGCGGCGGAGGCCAGGGTCAGCCCGCCCAGCACCCCGAGCATGATCAGCGCCCGCAGCGTGGACTTGAGGAAGTTCGGCCGGTGCTCGTAGGGGACGTTCCACACCGTGTTCATCGCCGTTTGCGTGGCCTTGACCACCCCCAGGCCGGACCACAGGGTCAGCGCCATCCCCAGGGCGAGGGTCACGCCGCTTCCTCCGAGGGCGTGGATCTTGATCTCGGTTCCGATGATCGGGAAGTTGGCCAGGGCCGAATCGAGGATGCGTGTCTGGAGGTCGGGGTTGTTGCGCAGGATCATGCCCAGCGCGGTCACGAGCACGAGCAACAGGGGGAATAGGGAGAAGAAGCCGTAGTACGCGATCAGCGCGGACAGGTTCCCGGCCTGGTCGTCACCGAACTTCCTGACCACCGCGAATGGGAAGGCAACGATCGCATGCCGCTTCTGGAACCGGTCGATCGCGCGAAGTACCGCCCTCACGCCCCTATCTTCCCCCTAGGCCGTGGTGAGCGGGCAACGGGGATCGGGGCCGAGCTCCGCGAAGAGCCCCCACAACCACTCGTGCGTGGGATCCGTGCACACGCGCCACGCGCGCTCCGCCGGCCCGGCCATGACGTTCAGGTAGTACATCGTGTGGCCAGGCGGGGCCACGCATGGCCCGTGGTAGCCCCGAGGGACAAGGAACACGTCCCCGTCGCGGACCGTCACGGTGACGTCGATGTCACCGTCCGTGGTGTACGTCCGGTGCATCCCGAACCCGCCCTCCCCCCAGATCCGGAAGTAGTAGATCTCCTCCAGCGGCACCTCGCGATCGGTGTGTTCGTCGTGTTTGTGGGGTGGGAAGGACGACCAGTTCCCGTCCGGTGTGAGCACCTCGACCGCGATGAGCCGCTCGGCCTCGAAGGCGTCCGCCGACATGAAGTTGTTCACTTGCCGTGTAGCGGCCCCGCCGCCCCGGACCTCCACGGCCACGGCTCGGGCCGGCACGTAGGCGGGTTCCAGTCGCCGCTCGGCCCGCGCAGTGGGGAAGGCGAATTCGCCACCGCCCTGACTGGTGAGGACGGCCTCGGTCCCTTGTGGAACGAAGACGAAGTCGCTGACGCGGGAGAAGACGTCGGCGCGCCCGTCGAGCTCGAACGCCAGCGATCCGACCTCGACGCGGCACGAGCCGGAGAGTGGGAGGAGGGCTGCCTCGAATCCCTCGAGGGTGACCACTCGCCGCTCACCCGGAGCGAGGGCGATCACGCGCAGGGCCGCGTACCCCCACCCGGCAGCATCCGGGGTGAGGATCACCGGGTCCGGCCCGTCGACCAGCGTACCGGCGGGACGGAACAGCTCGCTCACCACCCGAACTCCCGGGCACGGACAGCGGGCGGGGCGGGTACCCTCGGGCAGCGGTGAGACGGTTCCCGGCGCTCCTGCTCCTGTTCGCCCTGGTCATGCCGGGCAGCACCGCGCGCGTCCCCGACCTGACGATCACGGGATCGTCCCCGGACGACCTGCGAGCACTCATCGTGGCGACATGGGATCGGTTCGTCGAAGCGTTCCCCGCTCGCCGGAGCTGCCTCGCTCCGGTCACGGTCCAGGGGGCATGGGAGCTCGACGACCGGGGCTCGTACGACCCGGGCCGGCGACTGGTCACGGTGCGCATCCCGGGGACCGCTCCGAACCTGCGGGACTCGCTCGTCCACGAGTTCGCGCACCACATGGAGTTCACCTGCCCGGAGCAGCATGATGTTCGAGTCCCCTTCCTGGTGGCCCAGGCGCTCCCGCGCTCCGCATCCTGGTTCGAGGGAAGTTCGTGGGAGACCACCCCTTCCGAGCAGTTCGCCGAGGCGGTCGTCCAGGTGGTATCGGGCCCGCCGGCGCATCCGGCGGTGTTGATCCTTCCGAGATCCGTCGCACTGCTCCGGGCGTGGGGCCGGGCAACAGACCTCAGGCATGGCTCATGAGCGCGCGCACCTGGTCCTCGTCCGGCATGGCGTCGGCGCAGGCGAGCTGAGTGGCGACGTAGGCCCCGGCCGCGTTGGCGAACCTGATCGTCGTGATGATCTCCCATCCCTCCAGAAGGCCATGGCAGAGCGCCGCGCCGAAGGCGTCCCCCGCACCGAGCCCGTTCACCACGTCCACCGGCACCGGCGGGATCCGCTCCATGCCGCCTTCCCATGCCACCAACACACCATCGGGTCCCAGCTTCACCACCGCCAACTCGAGGCCCAGTGCGAGCAACCGTTCGGCCTGGACTTCCGGCCCCCCCTCTCCCACCACGATCGCGGCTTCCTCCCGGTTGCCGACGGCCACCGTCGCGTGATCCAACGCCCGGCGCTGCCGATCCTCGGCCTCCCTCGGCACAGACCAGAACGAGGGACGGAAATCCAGGTCGTGGACGGTGATCGGGGAGCGTCCCCGCGCCTCCAGAGCGGCGGTCGTCGCGGACCGGCTGGGCTCGTCCGAGAGACCGGTGCCGGTGGTCCAGAAGATCCTGGCCCCCCGGATGGCGTCGAGGTCCAGGTCGTCGGGTGTGAGGTTCATGTCGGGCGCCTTCGGCTCCCGGTAGAAGAGCAGTGGGAAGGAGTCCGGCGGGAAGAGCTCGCAGAAGACGATCGGGGTCCGATGCTCCGTGTCGGTGCCCACGTAGCGGTCGTCGACCGCGAAAGAGCGAAGCGCCGACCTCACGTACGCACCGAAGCCGTCGTCTCCGACCTTCGTGATCACCCCGGCTCGGTGCCCGTATCGCGCCGCCCCCACGGCCACGTTCGTCGGGCTCCCGCCCAGGGACTTTGCGAACGTCCTTATGCCGGCGAGATGGAGCCCGCTCTGCTCCGGGTACAGATCCACCCCGACCCGCCCCATGGTGAGGACGTCGAAGGCCTCCGGCACCTCAGCCGCCGGGACGGGGGGCCGGTCCGGGGGGTGGCTCTCGGTCCTCCCGCGTCCCGGTCTCAGCCTCGAGCAACGCCGCGGCCTTGCGAAGGTCCTCCGCGGCGGCGCCCCCAGCGGCGGCCCGCTCGAGCTCGTGGGCCAGGTTCTCCAGCTCTTCCCCTCCCGCCATCATCTGCACCAGACCCTCGAGGGCGAGTTTGTTCCTGGTGAAGTCCCCGTAGACCTGCCCCCGCCGGAGGATCACGAAATGGTCGCCCACCGGGTAGGCATGGTGCGGGTTGTGCGAGATGAAGATGACCCCGATGCCTCGCTGCTTGGCCTGGACGATGTACCGGAGCACCACCCCGGCCTGCTTGACGCCCAGGGAGGCCGTCGGCTCGTCCAGGATGAGCACCTTGGCGCCGAAGTGGACGGCGCGGGCGATCGCCACCGACTGGCGCTCGCCTCCAGAGAGGGTCCCCACCGGCTGGTCCGGATCGCGGATGTCGATCCCCATCTTGCTCAGCTCGCCGCGGGTGGTCGCCGTCGCATACTCGACGTCGTACCTGCGGAAGGGCCCCCACCCCCTCGTCGGCTCGGAACCGAGGAAGAAGTTCCGCCAGATCGATAGGAGCGGGATCATCGCCAGGTCCTGGTAGACCGTGGCGATGCCGCGCTCCAGGGCGTCGCGGGGGGACCGGAAGTCCATCGGCTCTCCCTCGAATAGGTACTCGCCTTCGTCGGCCCGGTACACGCCCGAGAGGGTCTTGATCAAGGTGGATTTCCCGGCGCCGTTGTCGCCGAGGAGGCACGTGACCTCACCGGCTCGGACGAACATGGAGACGTCCTTCAGCGCGATGACGCTCCCGAAGAACTTCGAGATGCCCTTGACCTCCAGCAGCGGGCTTCCATTGGAGCTCATCGCCGTGCCGCCGCTTTCAGCCGGACGAAGTTGTTGAGGATCACCGCCACGACGAGGACCCCGCCGATGAACACCTGGTACCAGTCACCCTGGATGCCGGTGATCACGATGCCCTGCTGGACGAGGCCGAAGATGAGCGCCCCCACGGAGGCGCCGACGGCGGACCCGTAGCCTCCGGTGAGCAGGCATCCCCCCACGACGGCGGCGATGATGGCCTGGAATTCCTGGCCCTGGCCGCGCAAGGTATCGGCCCCCGTGAACTCGACCGCCTGGATGGCCGCGACCAGGAACCCGGCGGTCGCGGTGGTCAGGAAGAGCGCCATCTTGACCGCTCGCACCGGGACGCCGACGTTGCGGGCGGCGTCCACGGCGCCGCCGGTCCCGAAGATCCAGTTCCCCTGGCGCGTCCGCAGGAGGACCCAGGTCGCGAGCAGCGTCAGCCCCACCCACCACAGGATCGACACGTTGAAGTTGGTTCCGAACAGGGTGAGCTTGGCGGCGAAGAGCTTGCGGGTCAGGTCGAACCCGGGAACTTCGTCCAGGTTCCCGAGCTGCGTCCGGTTCGTCCGGAGCCTGGTGATCGCGACCGTCAGTCCTCGGAAGATGAACAACGTCCCCAGGGTGATGATGAACGACGGAAGCCTCGTCGTGATCACGAGCCACCCGTTGACCAGCCCGGTGAGGACCGCCAGGGAGAGCGCCACCAGGATGGCCGGCCACAGGGACCATCCGAACCCGCCGGCGGCCTCCGGGGTGACCAGCAGCATGATCGCCATGCCGGAGAACCCCAAGATCGACCCGATGGACAGATCGAACTCCCCGGCGATCATCAGCAACGCCACCGCCACGGCCAGGATCCCGAGCGGAGCCGATCGATTCAGGATGGCGGCCGTCGCGGACCAGCTGACGAAGTTGTTGTCGAAGGCGACGACCGCGAAGAACGTCCACACCACCACGAGGCCCACCACCGCGCCGAGCTCGGGGCGGGACAACAGCCTCGACACCAGGCGGACGCGGCGAACCCGCTCGTCTCGCGCGACCGCGGGCGGGGGAGCTGTCTCCGTCGCCATGGATCCCCTCTCCCTCATGCTCTCGCGCGGTGGGTATCAGCCTAATGACCGGGACCTGCCGGCGCTGGCAGGCCCCGGTCACGGCTGGGCCCCTACCGCAATCCCTCGGCTGAGTAGTCGATCACCTGCGCGGCCGTGTCCTTGGTCACGATCTGGGGACCGGTCAGGATCACCCGATCCACGCTCCCGAGCGGGAGCGCCCCGGTCTCCAGGTACTTGGTGAGCAGGACGATCGGCAGGTAGCCCTGGAGGTACTGGGCCTGGTCGATGGCGAAGAGCATGTCGCCCCTGTCGATCGCCTCCAGGACCTCCGGTGACAGGTCGAATGTCGCGAACTTGACCTTGCCCAGCAGGCCG
>DASSSA010000073.1:0-10628 GCA_035701505.1 Actinomycetota bacterium | reverse complement strand
GATCGACCTCCAGGTCGAGCAGGGTCGCGACCTGCCAGAAGACCTCCTTCTCCAGCGCGTCGGTGATCTCCAGCAGCCAGTCCATCGCCCGGTAGCAGGCGTCATCGCTGGTGGCGGGCAGGCCGTCGATGTGGACGTCGTGGTTGACCCAGCCGGCGGCGGCCAGCTTGGAGGAGGCATCCAGTGCCCGGTTGGCGACCAGCGCGAACAGCACCCGCTCCACCCGAGGGTCCAGCCGTCGCCCCTTGAGCAGCCTGCCCATCACCTGGTCGATGTCCAACCGCCGCCACATCCCGTCCAGCACGTGCGCGCCGCCGAGCGGGCGGGCCTCAAGGAACGCAAGCTCGGAGCCGGCGGTGGCCGTGAACGCCGCAGCGGGGTCCAGCAGCCGCGACAGCGAGGCGATCAGCCGCTGGATCGCGGCGCGGTCGACCTGGTCGGCGCGGCCGAAGCTGTACAGGATCCTGGTGCGCGACGCCCGCGCCGCGGGGTCCCACTGGTTGTGGACCAGTTGCAGGTACGACGCCTGGGTGCCGTTCTTGTTCTGCCGCTTCACCTCTCGCAGGAACATGTCCCAGACACTATCACATCAAGCCCAGCTCAGACACCACTCAACGCCTGATTCGTGTACTAGGCACCTACGGCGTGTGGCACCGCTCGCGCACCCCTGACCTGCAGCTTCAGCCCCGATGTGTACCACAACCCCCGATCAGCTGCGGAACGCAGGTTTGTGCTACAGAATCCGAGGTGGCCGAGGGAGGCCGAACAGCCAGCGGTCCGGAGGCGGAGGGCGATCGAGCATGAAGGTGGCGACGCTGTCGATGAGAGGGAACGTCCGCTGGGGGAGGGTGGAAAACGAGGCCGTGCTGGTGGATGCCACCGACCTCGCCCCGAGCCTGCGGCTGTACCTTGACGGGGGTGGGGACATCGAAACCCTGGCGCACCACCGGGGACCGGCGCTGGACCTGACGGAGGCCACATTCCTCCCCCTCGTCCCCGAGCCCAGCAAGATCTGGTGCACCGGGCTCAACTTCGACGACTATCGTCGCCAGCTCGGCCTGGAGTACCTGCGAGCCCCCAACATCTTCCTCAAGGCCCCGTCGGCGCTGATCGGTCACGACGGCCGGGTGGGCGTGCCGGACGGATACGGGACGGTGTTCCACGAATGGGAGCTCACCGCGGTGGTCGGCAGGCGGGTTCGGGAGGCAACGCGGCAGGAAGCCGAGGAGGCCATCTTCGGCTATACGATCCTGTTCGACCTCGTCTTTCACGAGATCGAACTCGTCAACCGCGACCACCAGCAGTGGGCCAAGAACGTGGACGGCTTCGCCCCGTGCGGCCCCTGGATGGTGACCCGGGACGAGCTCGACCCCGCGGGTGGGCTGACGATGCGCCGCTGGAGGAACGGGGAGCTGCAGGCGCAGTCGTCCACGAAGAAGATGCGGTTCCAGCTCCCCGAGCTGCTCTCCTTCATCTCGAACTTCTCGACGCTGTTTCCCGGGGACCTCGTCACCGCCGGCACCCCGCCGGCGGGGCCCTGCGGGCCCGGCGACCTCATTGAGGGAGAAATCGAGGGGATCGGGACGCTCCGGGTGGCCCTAGAGGAGCGCCAGGTGAACCCGAGCTGGCAAATCGTGCTGGCCGACTGAGAGCGGCGTAGGCGGCGCGGAGCGTGTGCTCAAGGGCTCACGTAAGCCGAACGGATTGACCCATAAGCATGCCGAGCTGTATCTTCTCTTGAGGAACGCTGTTCCGCTCTGTGGAACGAGGGCGTGGCAAAGAGGGTCGCCCCGAGGGGACTCCAGACCGTCGACAGGACCTTCCGGCTCCTGGAGCTGCTGTGTCAGTCGAACGGAGGCCTATCCCTGACCGAGATTAGCCAGCGGTCTGGGCTTCCGAAGAGCACCGTGCACCGCCTGCTCGCCGCCCTGGTCGGTTACCGGCTGGTCAATCAGGACCCGGTGACCCAGCACTACAGGCCCGGAATCAAGCTGTTCGAGCTGGCGCAGCAGGCCCTCCAGGAGATCCGGCTTCGCGATGAAGCTCTCCCCGAGCTCAAGGAGCTGTGCGACCTCACCCGTGAGACCGTTCACCTGGCCATCCTCGACGACGGCGATGTCATCTACATCGACAAGGAGGAGAGCCCCCAGACCATCCGCATGTTCTCTGCCATCGGGAAGCGCGGGCCGGCCCACTGCACGGGGGTAGGAAAGGTGCTGCTGGCGGCCCTCCCCGACGAGGAGCTTCGGGGGGTGATTCGCCGCAAGGGCCTTCCCCGGTTCACGGAGAACACCATCACCGACCCCGCCGCGCTCGGCGCCCACCTGGAACGGGTGCGGGAGCTGGGGTACGCGATCGACAACCAAGAGCACGAGCCGGAGATCCGCTGTGTGGCGTGCCCGATCTTCGACCACCGCGGCGAGGTGAGCGCCTCCATCAGCCTCACGGTTCCCGCCTTCCGGGCCAGTCGGGAGGAGATGGAGGCGAGGGCGCCGGTGGTCCGGGAGTATGCCGAGCGAATCTCTCGGAGGATGGGCTGGACGGGGAACCCGACACCCAGATCTCAGCCGGTGCCTACGCCGGACGGTCTGTGAGCGAGGAGGGTGCAACATGCTTGAGCACGGACATGGGTGCCTGACCCGCCGGGAGTTCGTCAGGACAGCGGGGGTATTCGCGGCGGCAGGGGCTCTGGCTGCCTGCGAGCGAGGAGGGCCAAAGGAGCGCCCCAGCCCGCTCGCCGTACAGGGGGCCACGCCGGAGGAGCGAGCGCTCAACCTGATCAAGGCGCTCAAGAATGAGGGAAGGGTCAAGGACGGGGACCAGTTCGTTGTGATGCACCACTCGGGCCAGCGGCAGCAGCTCGTCCCCGCGCTCAAGGAGTGGAACGGGCTGACCGGGCTGAACTTCGTCAGCTCCGAGGTGGGCCTCGAGGCCGACATCTACACAAAAGCCATCAACGAGGCCACCGTTCGCACCGGGAACTTCGACGTCTTCCTCACCTTCGTGAACTGGATCGCCGACCTTGCCGAGTCCGGGCTGATCCTCGATCAGACGGCGTGGTGGCAGAGCTACGACCCTGAGGTCGACCACGGCCCCAACGCCTACCTCAAGCCCCTGGACTCCTTCACCTCCCTCTATAAGGGACGCCGGTTCTCCATGGGGGCGGACAACGACGCCTTCAGCATGTTCTACCGGAAGGACCTGGAGCCTGGGGACGTCCCCCAGACGTGGGAGGAGTTCGACCGGTGGGTCGTCGAGCACAACCGCCCGGACCAAAGGCTCCGCGGGCTGCACATGTACGCCGAACGGTTCTTCGCCTACACCGGGTGGGCGGCCCGATTCATCTCGAAGGGCGGGGCGTACTTCAACGACAACATGGATCCGCTCATCGTCTCCAACGAGGGGGTGACCGCCCTCGAGGAGCAGAAGCGGCTAGTCGACCAGGTCATGTGGCCCGACGCCGTGTCGGGTGACTGGACGGTCGCCTACAGCCGCTTCCCGGAGGGCTCGGTGTTCTGCGCCTGGGCCTGGCCGTCGCTGGGCCAGTGGGCCGAGAATCCGAAGACCTCGAAGGTCGCGGGGAAGGTCTCGGCCATGCCCATCCCCGGCACGATGCACGACGGGGAGCTCGTCCGGGCCGTCCCCCACGTGGTGGGGTGGAGCTTCAGCATCTCCCGGTACGGCAAGGCCCCCGAGGCCGCCTATGCCTTCATCCAGTGGTTCTGCGGCCCGAAGGCGGGGCTGGAGGCGATCAATCGGACGGGGACGCTCGACCCCTACCGGATGCCGTGGTACCAGACGGAGCAGATGAAGAAGCGGTACGGGGAAGACCTCCTGCAGGTGCTGCTGCAGATGACGCCGCAGACGTTCCCCGATATCTCCCTTCGGGGCGCCAACCAGTACCTGGACAACCTCAACCTGAACCTCCAGCAGGCGTTCTCCGGGCGAAAGAGCCCCGAGCAGGCCCTGAAGGACACGGCCGATGAGTGGCAGAAGATCACGGACCGGATCGGACGGGGACTGCAGATTGATGCTTGGCGGTCCCATCGAAACAGCTACCCGGAGCAGATCCGCAACCTCTGGCAGAAGAAAGGGGTCTTCAAGGACTGAAGGGGAGATGGGTCTGCGCGCGGCGACATGCTGCTGACCGCGGCCGCTCGGCCACCAGGGATTACGCCATGATGCAACGCCTGAAGCACGCCCTCCTGTTCAGCGACGGCTGGTTCAAGCAACTGCTGGTCCTACCCATGCAGGCCGTGATCTGGGCGGTCCTGGTCGTACCCCTCCTCATCGCGATCTACCTCAGCTTCGTGGACTGGGAGCCCATCTCGGGCCGGGAGTGGTGGCAGGCGCCGTTCGCCGGCGTGGCGAACTACAAGCGGGCGCTCCTTGACCCCCGCTTCCAGTCGGCGTTCGTCCGAACCTTGGTCCTGGTCCTGACGGTGGTCTCGGTCCAGCTGGTCCTAGGGCTGGCGCTGGCCGTCCTCTTCAACACGAAGTTCCCCGCCCGCAGGTTCTACTCCTCCATCTTGCTGTTCCCGATGATGCTGCCGTGGGTCGTGGTCGGCCTGATCTTCTTCGTCCTCTTCCTGGAGCAGGGGCCGATCAACTACCTGCTGATAGGCGTCTTCGGACCGGACCGCTCCGTGGACTGGCTCGGACGCCCCCTGCTGGCGTTGCTCGCCATCGGGCTAGGCGACGTCTGGCAGTGGACGCCGTTCATGTTCCTGGTGATCTATTCGGCGCTCGCCGCCGTCCCGCCCGAGCCAATCGAGGCAGCAAAGACGCTCGGGGCCAGCGAGTGGCAGATCTTCCGCCGGATCACGGTCCCCGCGATCATGCCCGTGATCCTGATCGCCCTGCTCATCCGGGGGCTTGAGGCGTTCAAGATCTTCGACCTCATCTTCATCATGACCGGCGGCGGGCCGGGGACCTCCACCGAGAGCATCTCCCTGTACCTGTATCGGACCGGCTTCGTGTTCGGCCAGCTGTCCTTCGCCTCGGCGGCGGCCATTCTGGTCCTGGTCTTCGTGGTCCTGGTGAGCTGGGCGGGTCTGCGCCCGTTGAGGACCGAGGTGGAGCTGTGAGCCGAGGGCGGTATCGGACGGGACGGCCGTGGCTCCGCCTCCTGGTGGCCACTGTTGTCGTGCTGGTGGTGCTGGGCCCGGTGGTGTGGCTGGCCTCGCTGTCATTCAAGCCGCCCGAGGAGTGGCTGGCCGGCCGCCCCACGATCATCCCCCGGGACCCGACGGCCACGAACTACCTGGTCCTGTTCGCTCCCGGCCTCCCAGGCGGCGCCATCGGCGAGGCGCTGCGCGCGGCGCAGCCGGTGAACCGGGCCCTCATCAACAGCCTGCTCGTGGCGCCGATCTCCACGCTCCTCTCCGTAGCCATCGGGTTCCTCGGCGCATACGGCGTGTCCCGGTTCCGGGTCGGAGGGAACTTCCTGCCATTCTCCGTGCTGGCCACCAGGATGTTCCCGCCGATCGCCTTCGCCGTCCCACTGCTCGTGTACTACCGGACGCTGGGGCTGATCGACACCCGGCTGGGCCTGATCCTCATGTACACCGCATCCACGCTGGCGTTCTCCCTGTGGCTCCTCAAGGGGTTCATCGACGGCGTGCCACGGCACATCGAGGAGGCCGCCCTGCTGGACGGCGCCTCCCACTGGCGGGTGCTCTTCACGATCACGCTGCCACTGGTCCGAGGCGGCCTCGCCGCCACCGCGCTCTTCGTCTTCATCATGAACTGGACCGAGTTCCTTTTTGCTCTGATCTTCACCTCCCGGACCGCCGTGACCGTGCCCGTGCAACTGAGCCAGTACGTGGGAACCGTGGGTCGCTTCTATGGCCCGCAGGCTGCCCTGGGGATGGTGGCGTCGCTGCCGGTGCTGGTCGCCGGCTACGCGATCCAACGTTTCCTGGTCCGTGCCTTCACCTTCGGACTGGTCAAATGAGCGAGCACGAGGTCCTGATCCGCCTCGAGCGGGTGAGCAAGGTCTTCGACGACGGCACCGTCGCCGTCAAGGAGCTGGACCTCGACATCGAGGAAGGAGCCTTCGTCTGCCTGCTGGGGCCCTCCGGCTGCGGGAAGACCACCACCCTCCGCATGATCGCGGGGCTCGAGCACCCCACCACGGGCGAGATCTACCTGCGCGGCGAGCGGATCACGCACTGGCCCCCGCAACGGCGGAAGGCGGGGATGGTGTTCCAAAGCTACGCCCTCTTCGAGCACATGACCGTCCACGACAACCTCGCCTTCGGGCTGAAGGCCCGCCGGGTTCCCAGACGGCAGGTACGGGAGCGAGTCAGGTCGATGGCCCGGCAGCTGGAGCTGGATGACGTGCTCCGCGTCCGGGCCTCCCGGGTGGACCTCAGCACCATGCAGCGGGTGGCGGTGGGGAGGACGCTGCTGGCAGAGCCGGACGTGCTGCTACTCGACGAGCCCCTGAACAACTTCCAGGCCGGCCTCCGGGAGCAGATGCGAGTCCAGCTGAAGAGCTGGCAGTACCAGTTCGGCCGAACCATGGTCTACGTCACGCACGATCAGGAGGAGGCGATGACCCTCGGCGACCGCATCGTGGTCATGCGCGACGGCCAGGTGGAGCAGATCGGCGAGCCAGCGGAGGTCTACCGTTACCCGACCACCCTCTTCGTCGCCGGCTTCATCGGTCTGCCCCCCATGAACTTCCTGCCGGCCCGCTTCGACGCCTCGGCCGGTCGCCTGACCATGGCGGGAGCCGGGGTCGAGGTAGACGCCTCCTCGCTGCGCCTGGACCGCGCGCTAGAAGAGATGGTGGTAGGCGTGCGACCGGGCCACCTATCCCCGGCCGAGGAGGAGGGTGCTGACGGGCGCCCCCGCATCCGAGGGCGGGTGGAGCTGGTTCGTCCGACAGCGGCCAAAACGATCCTGGACGTAAAGGCCGAAGGCGGCCAGACCGTGCGGGCCCTGGTCCCCAGTCCCTTCAGCACCGCTCCGGGAGATCCCATCACTCTGGCCTTCGAACCCCGACACCTCGTGGTGTTCGACCCCTCGACGAAGCGAAGGATCTCCTGATGGCCTTCATCGACGTCCGAGACCTGCGCAAGCGCTACGGACGGAAGTCCGCCCTGCAGGGACTGAGCTTCTCGGTGGAGGGAGGCGAGCTGTTCTGCCTGCTCGGGCCGCCCGGGGCTGGCAAGACCACCACCTTGCGGCTGATCGCCGGGCTCGAACAGCCCGACGATGGCGAGATCCTAATCGGCGGGCAGGACGTTCAAGACGTCCCACCCCAGCACCGGGACGTGGCCATGGTCTTCGAGGACATGGCCCTGTACCCGCATATGACGGGGTTCGGGAACATCGCCCATGCCCTCTATCTGCGGAAGGTTCGGCAGGCAGAGGTGCGCCGACGGGCGGCGGAGGTGGCAGCCCTCCTCCACGTCGAGCACCTTATGGACCGCCACCCCCACACCTACAGCGGCGGCGAGCGGCGACGGGTGGCGATGGCCCGGGCGCTGGCCCGTCGTCCCAAGGTCCTGCTGCTCGACCAGGCCCTTTCCGGTCTCGATGCCAAGATCCGCCAGGAGATGACCGGGGAGCTCAAGGCCCTCCAGCAGGAGAGCGACCAGACCATGATCTACGCCACGCATGACTTCGAGGAAGGAGCGGCCATGGCCGACCGCTGCCTGGTGATGCGTGACGGCCGGGGGATTCAGGTCGCAGATCCCCAGACCCTCTACACCTCACCGGACACCCCGTTCGTGGGCAGCATGATCGGGAGCCCGGCCATAAACCTCATCGGGTGCCGAACCGAGAACCGGGACGGCAGCACGTGTTTCGTCCACTCCGACTTCTGCTTCAAGCTTCCCGTTGAACTCGAGAGCGGGCGGTACGTCGTGGTCGGCATCAGGCCGGAACATCTGCGGGTTACCGCCGACGAGGGGATGTTCGGGGCCACCGTCGAGGTCGTCCAGATGAGGGGCCTGGAGCAGATCGTGGACCTCCGCGTCGGTCCTGAGCTGCACGTCAAGGCCGTGGTCCCGGCCGACACAGGGTTGCAGCTCGGCCAGATCGTGGGGCTGTGCACCAGCGTCGAGCTGGTGCACGTGTTCGATGGCGACTCCGAGCAGCGGCTCTTGCCAGCGGAGGACGCCCTACCGGCCGACGAGGCGAGCTGATCTCCGACATCGAGTGAGGCATCACGCAGGAAGGAGCGGTGCGGCAGTGCCAGACGTGGTCACGATCGGCGAGTCCCTCCACCACCGCACCGCGCCCGTCGGGGAAGGCTTGGAGCAGGCCGGCGTGCGGCACTTGGACGTGGCCGGGGCGGAGTCCTACCTGGCCATCGGACTGAGCCGTCTGGGTGTCTCGTCGGTCGACCTGCTGTTCTGCACGAACCCGCTGATCGGCGCTATGGCACGAGGCTGCCCGTTGACACCCGTGGGGAGCAATCGCATACTGCTGTTCTACCATTTGACAAATGGTTCCACAATATGGAAATCCTCGCGGCATCGGAGGCATCCCGGCTTGTGAGCGCCGGGGGCGATCATGCGGCGAATCATCGGCGACGCGCCGAAGCGCAAGCGCTTCTCGATCCTCGGCGTCAACGGCTTCGCGGCCGGCCAGGTGGGGGCCAAGCTGCTCACCGAGGCCATCGGCGGCCGGGGCAAGGTCGCGCTCGGCACGTTCCCGTCCCCAACGTGCTTGACGGCATCAAGGGCTACAAGGCCTACTTCGTCGCCAACCATGCCGACATCGAAATGGTAGCCGAGGTCAACGACTGGGCCGATCCCTCGTATGCGCCAGAGGCCTACGCCGCGGCGATCCAGAACATCGTCCAGTTCAAGCACAAGGAGTCATGAGCGACCACGATCGAGCGCTCGAGCTCATCACAATCGGCGAGACCATGCTGCGGCTCATGGCGCCGGCCGGCCAGTCGCTGGAGGCGGTCAGTCATCTCGACATCGCCGTCGCCGGTGCCGAGTCCAACGTCGCCGTGGCACTGTCCCGGCTCGGGCACCCTAGCGGCTGGGTGTCGAGCCTGCCCGACAACGCGCTCGGCCGGCTGGTGGCGAACCGCATCCGCGAGCACGGCGTGGACACCTCACGAGTGCGGTGGGTGGATAGCGGCGCACGGCTCGGCATCTACTACTGGGAGGACGCCGCTCCGCCCCGCCCGGGGCGGGTGATCTACGACCGGGCCGACTCCGCCTTCGCCCGGACCCGGCCAGACGAGATCAACTGGGACTACGTGGGTAGCGCGCGGCGGCTGCACCTGACCGGCATCACGCCTGCCCTGAGCCCTTCCTGCCTAGAGATCGTCGTGCGCGCACTGCGGGTTGCCCGGTCCAGGCGCCGCACCATCTCCTTCGACGTCAACTACCGCGCCACACTGTGGCCCGCATCGGAGGCGGCCGCCACGCTGGCACAGCTGGTACAGAGCGTCGACCTCCTGTTCAGCTCGAGCCGCGACGCGGAGCGGCTGTTCGGAGCCGGCGGCGTCCCAGAGGAGCAGGCGGCCTGGCTGGCGCAACGCTTCGACTGCCCCCTTGTGGTGGTGACCGCCGGCGCCGAAGGCGCCGCGGCCTGGGACGGGCGGCCGCACCGGGTCGAGGCCCTCCGCGCCGCGCAGGTCGACCCCATCGGCCGCGGGGACGCGTTCGTCGCGGGGTTCCTCCATGGGATCGATCTTGCCGACACGGCGGAGGCGTTGCGGTACGCGACCACGGTCGCCGCCCTCAAGCAGACCTTTCGTGGCGACCTGCTGTGGGCCACAACAGCCGAGGTCGACGCGCTGTTGAAGTCCGATCCGGCCGGCATCGAACGCTGAAAGGAGGCACGCATGCCCATCATCGACGCGCATCATCATCTGGGGACCGGATGCGTCTTCGACAGCTGGGTGGCCACCGAGCAGGAGATCACCGCGGCGCGGGACAGAAACGACGTGCGGGCGTCGATCATCCAACCCTGGCCTGGGGCGCTGCCGAGCGCGCGGGAGGCGCACGACCGCATCGCCGAGTTTGCGGCGTCGCGGCCAGGGCGCGTCTTCGGGATGGCCAGCGTCAATCCTCACTACGAGCCGAGGGCGGCGGCCGAGGAGGTTCGCCGCTGCGTTCGAGACCTCGGCTTCGTCGCCGTGAAGTGCCACACCATCGGGCACGCCCTTAACCCCAACGGCAAGGACGCTCAGGTCCTGTTCGAGATCGCCGGTGAGCTCGGCATCCCCGTCATGGTGCACATCGCCACGTTCGGCATCCCCCTGTCCTCACCCGGACACTTGATCCCCCTGGCAAAGCGCTATCCCGACCTCAAGATCATCGCGGCCCACATGGGCGCCGCGACGTTGAGCGCCGACGTCATCTGGATCGCCGAGAACTACCCGAACATCTCCTTGGAGACGTCCTGGTCGATGGGTCCCGACATCGCCTACGCAGTCAGCACCCTGGGCGCTGACCGCGTGATGATGGGCTCGGACCACCCCGTCAACCTGGCCGTGGAGATCAGCAAGGTACGCGAACTCGGCCTCGCCGACAAGGAAGTCGACATGGTGCTGGGAGGGACGGCCATCCGGACATTCGGCCTTGACGTCTAGGGCTCAGGGCCGCGAGCAGTGGCTGCCGTGGCCGCTGGCGCACCGCTGATGGGCA
>DASSSA010000072.1:0-57447 GCA_035701505.1 Actinomycetota bacterium | reverse complement strand
GCATCGATGTACCTCCGCCCGTTCTCGTCCCAGACGTGCACGCCGTCGCCACGGTCCAGGACGAGCTCTCCGCTTTCCTGGATCGCGGACATGTCGGCGAAGGAATGCCAGAACCGGGTCATGGCGCACCACGGTACCAGCCGTCGTCGAGGTGGAGGCTCAGTCGGGATCGTACGCGAGGTTCGGACGGAGCCAGCGTTCGGCCTCGGCGACCTCGATGCCCTTGCGCCGCGCGCAGTCCTCGACCTGATCGCGACCGATCCGGCCGACGTTGAAGTACCGGGCGGCGGGGTGGCCGAAGTACAGCCCCGAGACCGACGCGGCCGGAAGCATGGCGAAGCTCTCGGTCAGGTCCATGCCCAGCGATGCGGCATCCAGGAGGCCGAACAGCGTCCGCTTCTCGCTGTGGTCCGGGCAGGAGGGGTAGCCGAAGGCGGGGCGGATCCCTCGATAGCGCTCCGCGATGAGCTCCTCGTTCGTCATCTTCGGCCCGGTCTCGTACCACTCGCGTCGGGCCACCTCGTGGAGGTGCTCGGCGAAGGCCTCGGCCAGGCGGTCGGCGAGCGCCTTCACCATGATGGCCCGGTAGTCGTCGTGATCGGACTCGAACTCCGCCACCACCTCGTCGACGCCGATGCCTGCCGTGACGGCGAACGCCCCGACGTGGTCGGCGAGGCCCGCCTCGGCGGGGGCAACGTAGTCGGCGAGCGAGCGGTTCGGCCGGGCGTCGCCATGATCGGCCTGCTGACGGAGCATGTGGAAGCGAACGCCGCCTGCGCCGGTCTCGAGCACGAGGTCGTCGCCGTCGGCGTTTGCGGGCCAGAAGCCGTACACGCCGCGGGCAGAGATCCGTCCGTCCGCCGTGAGCTCGTCCAACTGCTCGTTCGCGTTCTCGTACAACTCCCGCGCCGCGGCACCGTGCGCCGGGTGGTCCAGGATGGCCGGGAACCGGCCCTTCAGCTCCCACGCCGTAAAGAAGAACGTCCAGTCGATGTAGGGACGCAGGGTTTCGATGGATGCCTTCACGACCCTCGTACCGGTGAACGCCGGCACCGCCAAGTCCTGTTGGTGCCACACGATCGGCGTCCGGTTCGCCCTCGCCTCGACATACGGCAGCAACGGACGACGGTCACGCTCGGCGTGCTGCTCACGGAGGCGCTGCTGGTCCTCCCGGTTCTGGCGGTCGAGCTTGGCCCTTCGCTCGGGGTCGAGCAGGTCCGAGACCACTCCGACCACTCGAGACGCGTCGATCACGTGGACGGTCGGGTTGGCGTACTCCGGCGCGATCCGGACCGCCGTGTGCTGCTTGGAGGTGGTGGCTCCCCCGATCAGGAGCGGAAGGTCGATGCCTCGGCGCTCCATCTCCTTGGCCACGTGCACCATCTCGTCGAGCGAGGGCGTGATGAGGCCGGACACGCCCACGATGTCGCACCGCTCGTTGGCCGCGGTGTCCAGGAGGACGTCCGCCGAGACCATCACGCCGAGGTCGATGACCTCGTAGTTGTTGCATCCCAGGACCACGCCCACGATGTTCTTGCCGATATCGTGGACGTCGCCCTTCACCGTGGCCAGCACGACCTTGCCCTGCGCGCGGTCGGTCGTGCCAAGACGGAGCTTCTCCTCCTCCATGAACGGCTCGAGGTAGGCCACGGCCTTCTTCATGGCCCGGGCGCTCTTCACCACCTGCGGCAGGAACATCCTCCCTGAGCCGAACAGGTCGCCGACCACCTGCATGCCCTCCATCAACGGGCCCTCGATGACCTCGAGGGGGCGGGGGTATTGTTCGCGCGCCTCTTCGGTATCCTCCTCGATGAAGTCCACGATCCCGTGGATCAGCGCGTGCTTCAGCCGGTCCTGAACGGTGCCCTCGCGCCAGGACAGGTCCCGCTCGCGCTTGGTCGCTTCGCCCCGCACGTTCCCGGCGAACGTCACCATCCGCTCGGTGGCGTCGGGACGCCGGTCGAAGATGATGTCCTCGACGTGCTCCAGGAGGTCCGCCGGGATGTCCTGGTACAGCATCAGCTGGCCTGCGTTCACGATGGCCATGTCGAGGCCGGCCTGGATGGCGTGATACAGGAAGGCAGAGTGGATGGCCTCCCGGACGACGTCGTTGCCGCGGAACGAGAACGAGAGGTTGGACACGCCGCCGGAGATCCGCACGCCCGGGTACCGATCCTTGATGATCCTGGTGGCCTCGATGAACGCCTTGGCGTACCCGTTGTGCTCCTCGATCCCGGTGGCGATGGCCAGGATGCACGGGTCGAAGATGATGTCCTCGGGCTCCAGGCCCGCCTCCTCAGTGAGGAGCCCGTACGCGCGCTCGCAGATCTGAACCTTGCGTTCAACCGTGTCTGCCTGGCCCTTCTCGTCGAAGGCCATCACCACGACGCCGGCGCCGTACCGCCGGGCGGCTCGAGCTTTCTCCAGGAAGGCCTCGTCGCCCTCCTTCAGACTGATGGAGTTCACGACGCCCTTGCCCTGCACGCACTTCAGGCCGGCCTCGATCACCGACCATTTCGAGCTGTCGATCATCACCGGGACCCGGGCGATCTCGGGCTCGGTGGCCACGAGGTTCAGGAACGTCGTCATGGCCTGCTCCGAGTCCAACAGGTCGGCGTCCATGTTCACGTCGATCAGGTTCGCCCCGCCTCGGACCTGTTCCAGCGCCACCTCCACACCGCCCTGGAAGTCGCCCCCGTCGATCAACCGATGGAAGCGCCTGGATCCGGTGATGTTCGTGCGCTCGCCGATCATCACGAACCCGGTGTCGGGCCGGATGACGAAGGGCTCCAGCCCGGAGAAGCTGGTCATGCGCCGCGAGGCGGGAACCCGCCGAGGGGGCAGTCCCTCCAGCGCCGTGGCCACCCGCCGGATGTGCTCGGGGGTGGTGCCGCAGCACCCGCCCAGGATGTTGGCCAGGCCAGCCTCCGCGAACTCCCGGAGGTACTTCGCGGTGGTGTCCGGCTGCTCATCGTAGCTCCCGAACGAGTTCGGCAGGCCGGCGTTGGGGTGGCACGTCGTGAAGACCGGCGCCACGGTGGCCAGCGCCTGGAGGTACGGCCGCATCTCGGCGGCGCCGAGTGAGCAGTTCACCCCGACGCTGAACGGCTCCGCGTGCTCGACCGAGGTCCAGAAGGCCTCGATGGTCTGGCCGGAGAGTGTTCGCCCGCTCCGATCCACGATCGTGACGGAGATCCACCGGGGGAGCTCGGGCGCCACGTCCCTGGCCGCGGCGATGGCCGCTTTTGCGTTCAGGGTGTCGAAGATCGTCTCGATCAGCAGCAGGTCCACGCCCCCGTCCCGGAGGCCGCGGATCTGCTCGGCGTACGCCTCGTAGACCTGGTCGAACGTGACCGTTCGATACGACGCGTCCTCAACCCTGGGGGACAGCGAGAGGGTCACATTGAGCGGCCCCACCGATCCGGCCACGAAACGGTCTTCGTGGCCGGCGACCGCCTCCCGGGCCAGCCGAGCCCCGGCCACGTTCATGTCGTACACCGCGTCCTGAAGGCCGTAGTCGGCCTGCCCGATCGAGGTGGCCGTGAACGTGTTCGTCGTGGTGATGTCTGCGCCGGCATCGAGGTAGGCGTGGTGGACCGAGGAGATGATGTCCGGTTGGGTCAGGTTGAGCAGGTCGGGGTCGCCGCGAACGTCCCGGGGGTGGTCGCGAAAGCGATCCCCCCGGAACTCCTCCTCCGTGAGTCCACGGCCCTGCAACAGGACGCCCCACGCTCCGTCGAGGATGACGATGCGCTCCAACAGCAACCGCTCGAGACGGGCCAGGGCGACGTCGTTCGCCTTCGCCAGAGCGGGAGCAACCATCGTGCAATGCTAACGCAGCCCGGTGACCCTGAGTCAGAACGATCGCGGAGGCTGGTCCCGTCCCGAGGTCTCGACGCCTGCGATAGGCTCGCGGCTCGACAGGGAGCCGAGGGGGCCGATGGATGAAGGACGTGCTCGATTCGCTGGCCGGGCTGGTGCCGCCCTCCATCTCCTCCGCCAGGGCACCGTCACGACCTGCCGCGGGCCGAACCCGAACCGATCGGCCACTGGGCAAGCGGGGTCTGGACCTCTTGGCCCGGGTCCCGTTGTTCGCGGGGCTGTCCCGTCGTCACCTGCGCGCCATGGCCGATCGGGCCGACCAGGTGGAGTTCCGGGCCGGAGAGGCGATCGTGGTCGAGGGGATGCGAGGAGGAGCCTTCTTCGCGATCGTGGAGGGGAAAGCCAGAGTGACCAGGGGGAAACGAACCCTGGCAGCGCTCGGCCCGGGCGACTTCTTCGGTGAACTGGCGCTCCTCGACGGCGGCGAGCGCTCGGCATCGGTCGTGGCCGCCACTCCGATGCTGTGCATCCGGATCTTCAAGCGGGCGTTCGACCGACTGATCGCCGAGGAGCCCGGCGTCTCCGCCCGGATGCTCTCGGTCTTGGCCGGCCGGCTTCGTCGGGCCGAACGGCCACCCGCCGACTGATGTTGGCGATCGCGTACAACTGGTGGAAGCTGCTGCACGTCCTCGGAGTGCTCGCCTTCGTCATGTTCCACGGCGTGTCGATGATCGTGGCCCTTCGACTCCGCACGGAGCGCGACCGTACGAGGATCCCGGAGCTCCTCCAGTTCTCGGGCTCGTCGGTACGGGGGATGTACGTCTCGCTCGCCTGGCTCACCGTGTTCGGCATCGTCGCCGGCGTGCAGAGCGGGATCTACACCCACCAGGGCTGGTTTTGGGTCTCGATCGGCATCCTGGTTGCCGTCAGCGCGGAGATGTCGATCGTGGCCCGGCCCTACTATCAGCGACTGAAGGAAGCCGTCGAGATCCGGCCGTCGGGAGTCCCCCGACGGAGCGACGAGGAGCTCGCGGCCATGCTGCGTTCGAGGCTCTCGCTGACGAGCGCGGGCTTCGGCTTCGTCGCGCTCGTGTTCATCGCCTACCTCATGATCTTCAAGCCGTTCTGACGCCCGACCGGATCTACAGGTCAGTGGGCTCGAGCGGCTTGGCGGCGGGCCCGTTCACCACCTGGCCGGTGGGCGAGTACCGGGACCCGTGACACGGGCAGTCCCACGTCTTTTGGGTAGGGTTCCACTTCACGGTGCACCCCATATGGGTGCACTTGGCCGAGAGTGCGTGCACGACGCCCTTCTCGTCCCGGTACACGGCCACCTTGTGGTCCCCGGTGGCGACGATCCCCCCCTCGCCCTTGCCGATCTCCGAGAGGCTCTGGGCCACGGTGCGGGCGATCAGCACGTCGCATGGGGCGTACTCCGAGACCTTCTTTGGGACCGACGCCAGGAAGAGCCCCTTGGCCCCCGCCAGCCCTCGGTTGCCCACCACGATGAGGTCCAATCCTTCACGCGCGGCGGCTTCCATGATGGCCTCGGCCGGGTCTCCCTGGAGGATCAGCATCGTAGCCGGCGCAACCCCCTCGCCGATCGTGGCCGCGGTGTCCTTCAGGATCAGTTCGCCGGTCTTCGGATGGCCCACGAAGGCCAACGTCACTGAAGCCCCGAGCCGGGTGGCCAGGGCATAGCCCTTCCTGGCGGCCCGATCCGCGGTGGAGGAGCCGTCGGTTGCCACGAGCATCCTCGCATAGGGCATCGCCCCCTCCTCCCGCTGCCCGACCGGTCGTTCCCGAACCAGGAGGACGTCGCACGGCGCGTGGCGAGCCACCTTGGCGGCCACGCTGCCGATGATCTGCGCCCCCAGGGAGAGCCCCCGGCTGCCCAGGACGATCAGGTCGGCCTCCCGGACGTCAGCCACCTCCACGATGTCCTCGGCGGGCGCCCCGTCGCGGAGGACCACCTGGGGCTCCAGCCCTTCGGCCCTGACGGCGGCCTCGGCTCGCTCGACGGCAGCCTGAGCCCGATCCGGACGCGCGTACGTGTGGACGATCAGCAGCTCCCTGGCCTTCGTGGCCCTGGCCAGCGTGGCGGCCACGTGCTCGGCGCTCTGGGCGAAGGGCGAGCCGTCGGTCGCCAGGACGATGCGCTTGTATGCCATGGAGGTCCTCCTGGTGTCGGGTGGGCGACCCAATCGGGCTCCGGGAGCCTAGCGCGTCCGGGGCAAGGTGAACGGCAGGGGCACGAAAGCGGCCAGGTGTGGCTGTTGGTTCGGTCGCAGCGCGCTACGCTAGATGTGAACCCCCGAAACCCCTGAGGAGGCGGCCGGGCGACGCCGGCCGGGGCAGGATGCCGAAGGACGTCGAAGAGAAAGACCGGATCGTCATCCGGTTCGCCGGTGACTCGGGTGACGGCATGCAGTTGACCGGCGACCGGTTCACCAATGCCACGGCCGTCCTGGGGAACGACCTAGCGACGCTCCCGGACTTCCCCGCCGAGATCCGAGCCCCTGCCGGTACCGTTCACGGGGTCTCCGCTTTCCAGATCCAGTTCGCCTCCGAGGACATCACCACGCCGGGCGACCACCCGAACGTCCTGGTGGCCATGAACCCGGCGGCCCTGAAGGCCGACCTGCATCTGCTCCAGAAGGGCGGGACCGTCATCGTGAACGAGGACGCTTTCGTCCAGCGGAACGTGGAGAAGGCCGGGTTCTCATCCAACCCCTTGGAGGACGGCACCCTCGACGGCTACCAGGTCTACAAGGTCCCCATGACCTCGATCACCGTGCGGGCCGTCGAGGAGCTCGGCCTGACCCGAAAGGAGGCCGAGCGGTCGAAGAACATGTTCGCCCTGGGCCTCGTGTCCTGGATGTACGGCCGACCCATCGAGGTCACGCTGATCTGGCTGCACAAGAAGTTCGGCGACAAGCCACAGGTCTACGACGCGAACGTGGCGGCGTTCAAGGCTGGATACAACTTCGGCGAGACGACCGAGCTGTTCGCCCACTCCTATGAGGTGAAGCCGGCCCCGGCGGAGCCCGGCACGTATCGGAACGTCTCTGGAGCGCAGGCCCTGGCGCTCGGCCTGGTGGCCGCGAGCCAGCGCAGCGGGCTGTCGCTCTTCTACGCGAGCTACCCGATCACGCCGGCCTCGGAGCTGCTGCACGAGCTGTCGCGGCTGAAGAATTTCGGGGTGCGGACGCTTCAGGCAGAGGACGAGATCGCCGCGGCGAACGTGGCGCTGGGGGCGGCATTCGTGGGGCAGCTGGGGGTCACCGGCACCTCCGGCCCGGGCATGGACCTGAAGGCCGAGACCCTGGGGCTGGCGGTCGCCCTGGAGCTCCCCATGGTGATCGTCGACGTCCAGCGGGCCGGGCCATCGACGGGGATGCCGACGAAGACCGAGGCCGCCGATCTGCTCCAGGCCATGTACGGGCGGCACGGCGAGTCGCCGGTGCCGATCGTGGCCCCCTCATCGCCGTCCCGCTGCTTCGACGCGGCGATCGAGGCGGTCCGGATCGCGGTCAAGTACCGGACACCGGTGATCCTGCTCTCGGACACGTTCCTCTCGAATTCCTCGGAGCCGTGGCTCATCCCCGACGCCGACACGCTTCCCACGATCGACCCTGGGTTCGCCACCGGTCCGAACGCGGGGACGGAGTTCTTGCCGTACCTCCGCGACGAGAACCTGGCGCGGCCTTGGGCCATCCCCGGCACGCCGGGACTTCGCCACCGGATCGGAGGCCTGGAGAAGGAGGACGGGACCGGCGACATCAGCTACGAGCCAGAGAACCACGAGCTGATGACCGAGCTACGAGCGGCCAAGGTGGCGGGGATCGCCAAGGACGTCCCGGCCCTCGAGGTGGACGATCCCGGTGGCGACGCGACGCTCCTGGTGCTGGGGTGGGGCTCCACTTGGGGGACCATCAGGGCGGCGGCGCGGCGGGTCCGCGACCAGGGGAAGAAGGTGGCCACGGCCCACCTATTTCATCTCAACCCGTTCCCGTCGAACATCGCCGAGGTGGTCCGGCGCTACCCCAAGGTGGTGATCCCAGAGATGAACTCGGGACAGCTCGCGCTCCTCGTCCGAGGCCGGTTCCTGGTGGACGCGCAGAGCTACACGAAAGTGCAGGGGCTCCCGATCTTCGCCGAGGACCTGGAGCAGGAGATCCTGAAGGTGATGGCTGGATGAGCGACGTCGAGCACGGGCAGGCCGGCGGCAACGGGGGGAACGGTCAGCGTCCCGTGGGAACCCTGACCAAGAAGGACTTCACCAGCGATCAGGAGGTCAGGTGGTGCCCGGGATGCGGCGACTATGCCATCCTGGCCACGGTCCAGGCGTTCATGCCGGAGCTCGGGATCACGCCGGACAACACCGTGTTCGTGTCGGGCATCGGGTGCTCCGGACGGTTCACGTACTACATGGACACGTATGGGGTGCACGGGATCCATGGCCGAGCGCCAGCTTTGGCCACCGGGATCGCCACCGCCCGCCCGGACCTGGACGTGTGGGTGGTCACCGGTGACGGGGACGGCCTGTCGATCGGGGGCAACCACCTGATCCACGCCCTCCGGCGCAACGTGAACATGAAGATACTGTTGTTCAACAACCAGATCTATGGCCTGACCAAGGGCCAGTACTCGCCGACCAGCGAGGAGGGCAAGGTCACGAAGTCCACGCCGTTCGGGTCGGTGGACCATCCGTTCAACCCCATCGCCCTGGCCCTGGGAGCGGAGGCAACCTTCGTGGCCCGGACCGTCGACAACGACCGCCAGCACTTGATGCAGGTCCTACGACAAGCTGCGGCGCATCGAGGAGCGGCGTTCGTCGAGATCTACCAGAACTGCAACGTGTTCAACGATGGCGCCTTCGACCTCCTTCGCGACAAGCCGCAGGGGGTCCACAACCAGATCCGCCTGGAGCACGGCAAGCCGATCCTGTTCGACGAGGACAACCGGTGCGTGGCGGTGGGGGAGAACGGCCGGCTGATCCTGGCCGGGGTCAACGACGTCGCCCCGGACAGCATCGTTGTCCACGACGCGCACGGCCGTCCGTCGCTCGCGTTCGCGCTGGCGCACCTGGCGCACGGGCCCACCGAGCCCACGTGCATCGGCGTGTTCCGAGAGGTCGAACGACCCGTCTACGGTGAGGCCATGGACAGACAGATCGAGTCGGCCACCGAGCGGCTGGGCCGGGGGAACCTGGCCACGCTGTTGCACTCCGGAGACACCTGGACCGTCGGGTAGCGACCGGGCTCGGTCGGTGAGGCTTCGTCTCCACCAGGCCTCGCGCAGGGAAACGTCCGGCTAGACGGCGGCGAACGGCCCGAATATGATCCCGCTGAGCCATCGACCACCGGTTCCCGGAGCTTCCAGTGGCCAAGCAGGCGCCCAAGCACAAGGACGAGCAGCCCACCGGGCGGCCAGCGACGCCGTCCACCGTCCGAAACTGCACGGTCTGCGGGACCAGACTGTCCATCTACAATCCCGGTCCCAACTGCTGGCAGCACACGATGGGCTATCCATGGAGGGGACCGACCGCCAAGCCGAAATACGAGCCGTAGCTCGGTTCGCCTACGGCACCGCGGGCTCACGGTCCCGCATGAACGCCGACCAGTAGAGGACCGCCCCGATGACCCCACCGGCGAGCGGTCCCACCCAGTACACCCACCAGCCGTTCCAGGTCCCGGAGACCAGGGCCGGGCCGAATGAACGGACCGGGTTGACGGCCCCGCCGGTGAACGGCGCGGCGACCAGGATGTCGAAGGCGAGCACCGAACCCACGATCAGCCCGGCAGCCTGCGGGAGGGGCCCTGGGTCGTCGATGAGGGTGGCGAAGACGGTGAACACGAGGAAGAACGCCAGGACGGCCTCGATCAGGATGCCCTTGCCCCGGCCGATCCCGGTGGCGAGCACGGGCGTCCCCAGGTTCGCGGCCTTCCACACAGCCAGGGGGACCACGAACCGGAGCAGGAGGCTGGCGAAGATCCCTCCACCGAACTGTGCCGCCACGTAGGCCAGCGCCCGGCCAGACCCGATCTTGCCGGCAACCCACACGCCGACCGTCACGGCCGGGTTCACGTGCCCGCCCGAGATTGGAGCGGTCACCGAGACCATCACCGCGACGGCGAACCCGGTCGCCAGGGCCACCCCGACCAGCCCGCTCCCATAGGGGCCGGCCACGATCACGGACCCGGCGCTCACGAACACGAACCCGAACGAGCCGATGAACTCGGCCAGGGCGGCTCTCCAGATGGTCTCCACCGCTCCTCCTCACCGGGGGCCCGCCGGACGATATCCGACGCATTGGGACAGGGCAAAGGAGACAGGACCCCTTGGTAGGATGCCGCCCGTGAAGGTCCTGCTCATGTCCCCGGACCCCGACTCGAGGACCCTGACGCGCCTGGCAGTCGCGAACATCGAACGGCGCCTCGGTGAACGACTGGAGTTCATCGAGGCGGCGGATGGCGAAGACGGGCGAAGGAAGGCCTGGCGAGAACGCCCGGACGCCGTGGTGGCGGACGAGATCGCTTCTCGGATGGGCGCGTTCGCTCTTGCACGGGACCTGCGGGGCGCGAACGAACCGTACCCCGGCGCCATCGTGATCCTGCTGGAGCGCCGCCAGGACGAATGGCTGGCCAACTGGTCCGGGGCGGACGCCTGGTTCGTCAGGCCTGTCGATCCGTTCGAGCTCGCCGACCGCGTGCTCGAGCTCGTGATGGCGAAGGAGCGCGCGTGAAGATCAAGGGGACGTGCAGGCGGGACGGGCGTGAGTTCCTCGTGGAGCAGGTGATCGGGAACGGCGGCCGTTGCCCTTGGGACGGGAAGCCCTTCCAGGCCGATTACGCGGTCGTTCTGGTGGATTCGCTCAGAGACGCCGAAGCCGCCGGCAACACCCTGGAGAACGCGCTGGAGAAGGTTGCCGATATGGAGCCTGAATTCGTGCTGGACATCGACTCGGTCATCGGGCGAATCCGGGAGCACCTCGAGCGGCTGGAGCGCACTCACGAAACGTAGCGGCGCTGCCGACGCCGGGGAACCGAACGGCTACCGGGTCGACGTCCGCCGGGAGGAAGCGGGTCTGGTCGTGGCGATCCTGGATCCATCCGGTCGCGAGGTCTCGACCCGTGCATGCAGCGACGAGACGGACGCCAGAACGTACGCCTCGACGGTCCGCCAACACGCGTACTGGCTGTCGGAGGACAAGTTCCGGGAGTACTACCGGCTCCCGGGCCCTGCCGGGGGAGGCTGAGGTGGGGTTCAATGCCATGCGGCCCGGGAGGGTGAAGGCGGCCGACCTCGTCATGTTGGTGGCGGCCATCGTTGTGATCGTCGCGTTGGTGATCTGGGTCATTCGGTAGCCGTGGAGGAAGCAGAGCTCTCAGAGCTCGACTTCTGCTACGTGACCACCACGGGGAGATCGTCCGGCCGTCCCCACACGATCGAGATCTGGTTCGCCCTCCACGACGCCAGGGTTTACGTGCTCTCCGGTGGCGGCGACGCCAGCGACTGGGTGAAGAACATCCGGGTCAATCCGACGGTCGGCCTTCGGATCGGCGACCGCGACATGATCTGCCGGGCCTACGTGGTCGAAGACAGGAACGAGGACGCGCTGGCCCGAGGGCTCCTGGTGGAGAAGTACCGGCCGCGCTACACCGGCGACCTTGACGAGTGGCGGGAGACTTCCCTCCCCGTCGCATTCGAACTTCCCGAAGGCTAGGACTCGTCGAAGCCGATCGAGAACAGGCGCTCGAGGTCGTGCCTGGAGTAAACCTGGAAGGCGATGAGGGTCTCGGTTCGAACGACCCCCTCGACTTTGGCGATGCCCTGTGGGATCACGTTGGCCAGGTCGTCATGGTTCACCACCCTCACCACGGTGACGAGGTCGAACTCCCCGGCCACGGAATAGACCTCGCTCACGCCGTCGATGGCGGCGATGGCCTGCGCGGCCTCCCGGATCTCGTCGATCTCGCATTGGATGAGGACGACCGCGTGGACCATCTCAGTTCCCTTCTCTCTCGCCCCGCATCGCGCCCTTCGCTCGTTCGTCTCCCACCCGCCCGGCGCTCCGCGCCTCACCCGCGTTCCAAGATCACCGCTAGGCCCTGGCCGCCCGAGATGCACAGTGTGGCCAGGCCGAACGCGTGGCCCATCTCGCGCATCTCGTAGGTGAGGGTCAGGAGGAGGCGCGCCCCACTCATCCCGATCGGATGTCCGAGGGAGATGCCGCCGCCTCTTGGGTTCAGCTTGTCGCGGTCGAACTTGAGATCCCGCTCGCACGCGATGACCTGCGCGGCGAACGCCTCGTTGATCTCGATCACGTCGATGTCGGCGAGCGACAGGCCCGTCTTCTCCAGAACCTTCTTGGTCGCCGGGACCGGACCGATGCCCATGACGGCCGGGTCGACGCCGGCCCAGGACATCCCGGCGATCCGAGCGAGCGGCTGACGGCCTTCGGCGGCGGCTCGCGACGCGGACATCAGCACCAGGGCGGCCGCGCCGTCCGTGATCCCGGAGGAGTTGCCCGCGGTCACGCTCCCGTTCTCCCGGAAGATCGGCGCCAACGCCGCGAGTCGTTCGAGCGTGGTGTCGGGGCGCGGATGCTCGTCCTCGCTCACCGTGATCGTGCCCGTGCGCTTGGGGTCGGGAGCCTCGACGGGGAAGGTCTCGGTTGCCCGCCGATCCTTCGCCGCCTCAGCCTTCTGCTGCGACTCCACGGCGAACTCGTCCTGCTCCCGCCGCGAGATGTCGTACAGGTCGACGAGGTTCTCGGCGGTCTCGCCCATGATGAGCCCGCACAGCGGATCGAGGAGGCCGTCCCGGTACATCGCGTCGTAGGCAGTCGCATCCCCCGCTCGGTAACCAGTTCGCATCCGGTCGAGGAGGTACGGGACGCGGGTCATGTTCTCCATGCCGCCTGCCAGGACCACCTCCGCATCGCCCAGGGCGATCTGCTGCGCCGCCAGCTGGACGGCCTTCATCCCCGACCCACAGGCGATGTTGACGTTGAAGGCGGAGACTTCCTTCGGCACACCGGCTCGGACCGAGACCTGGCGTCCGGTGTTCGGCCCGTTCCCCGCCTGGCGCGCGTGGCCCATGATCGTCTGGTCGACCTGCTCGGGCTCGACCCCGGCCCTGCGCATCGCTTCTTGTGCGGCGAGCGTGCCGAGTTCCACGGCCGGGACCTCCGAGAACCCGCCGAGGAACCGACCGATGGGCGTTCGCGCGCCCTCCAGGATGACCGCCGCCTCCACGAGCACAGTCTAGTGGGCGCCCTCTCGAGCTCGGTCCGTGGAGCGCAGTCGTGTCAGGAGTCGGTGGAGGGCGGCGCCCCCTTCCACCGGCTCCGTGGGCGGACGGTCGGCCCGCTCCACCCGGGCTGGGTTGTGGAGCAGCCACGATCGGACGGCCGCGAGCTCGTCGGCCCGCTCTCTGGGGCACGGTCTCGGGATCGGCAACACGTCGCCGCCCCGCACCAGCGCGCCACCGGCCAGCGGGAGCCGGTTGGCGTCGGCGTCGCGGAGCTCGAGCCGGCCTGGGCCGAGCAGCCACTCGTCCACGCGAGCCCGCGCCAGTGCGTCGGCCAGCGCACGCAGCCGGTCGCGGGCTAGCGCCGCCTCCTCGAACCGTTCCTGTCGAGCGAGACCGTCCATCCGTACCTCGAGCGCCTCGAGGAGCCCGCCCGGAGACGAGAGGGAGGAGAGGAGGCTCCGGACGAGCTCTCCGTAGCGCTCGAGGCTCGCGCGGCCGTCGCAAGGGGCGACGCAGCGACCCATCTCCCCGAGTGCGCACGGCGAGAACCTGGTGGAGGCCCGCATCGCTTTCGTGCATCGGCGGATGGGGAACGCCTCCTCCAGCGCCTCTTTGGCCAGCCGGGCCTGTTCGGTCGTGCCGAAGGGCCCGAGGAACGCGCCTTCCCCCTTCGGCTCGCGGACCACCTTGATGCGGGGGAAGGCCTCGGAGGTATCGACTTTCAGATAGGCGTACCGGCGCCACCGCTTGCCCCTCCGGTTGTACTTGGGTCGGTGCGACCGGATCAGCCGGGCTTCGAGCACCAACGCCTCGAGCTCGGAGGTGCATCGGACCCCCTCCACCGCAGCGGTCTCAGTGAGGAGATCTTGGACCTGCTTGCGGGAGTCACCATAGAAGTAGCTCTTGACCCGGCCCCGGATGTCCTTGGACTTGCCCACATAGAGCACTCGTCCGTCGCGGCCCTTGAACAGGTAGACGCCGGGTCCCCGGGGAAGGTGGTCGGCCAGCCGGATCTTGCCGAAGTTCGGGCGTCCCCGTGATTTCACGGCCTCGTGGAGGTCGCCGATGGTCAGGATCCCCAGCCGCCGGCCGAGGTCGAGGAGGCCCTGGAACACCTCGGCGCACGCCTCGGCGTCGGGGAGGGCTCGGTGCGTGGGACGCGCGCCCGTCCGGAAGTACTCGGCGAGCGTATGGAGCCGCACGTTCGGCACGTCGGGCCACACGACGCGGCGAGCCAGCCGTGCGGTGCACACCGGAGGGGGCGGAAGTGGTTCGTAGTCCAGGCGAACCAGACTCGAGTTCAGGAACGTGAAGTCGAACCGGGCGTTGTGTGCCACGAAAACGCACCCGTGGGCGAACTCCACGAACCCGGGGAGCGCCCATTCCAGTGTCGGTGCGTCGCGGACGAGGCCGTCGTCGATGCCGGTGAGATGGGTGATGAACCTGGGGATCGTCGTCCCCGGAGCCACGAGCGTCTCGAACACCCCGATCCGCTCACCATCCCGATACTTCACCGCTCCGATCTCGGTGATCCGGGAGTCGGCCGGGGACCCCCCGGTGGTCTCCAGGTCGACGATGCAGAACGTCACCTCACAGAGGGGGATCCCCTCTTGCAGGGTCGTTTGAATCGGTTGGCCCAGCACGCGTCGGCCTCCGCCGGGGCCGCGGACACACGACGATACCGAACAGGTGTTCGATGGTCAAGCCTCGGCCAGATGTGAAGGCTGGGCGGCCCAGCGGGCTAGCGCCGCGGGTAGAGCTCGTCCTCCACCAGGAAGGCGATGAGCTGCTCCACCGCCAGATGGGCCTCCTGAACGTGGGAGGTTTCCGAGCTCGGGACCCGGATCGAGATGTCGGCGAGTTGCCCGAGCTTCCCGCCGGACTCGCCGGTCAGCGCGACGGTCCGCATCCCCTGGCGCGCCGCCTGCTCCGTGGCCAGGACGACGTCCTCGGAGTTCCCGCTCGTCGAGATGCCGATGAGCACGTCGCCGGCCGTTCCCAGGGCTTCCACCTGGCGAGCGAAGACGCCCTCGAAGCCGAAGTCGTTGGACACCGCTGTGAGGATCGACGTGTCGGTCGTGAGCGCCAGGGCCGGGATGGCCGGGCGCCGGCGGTCCACGGTCAGGGTGCTGACCAGCTCGGCGGCCAGGTGCTGGCTGTCCGCGGCGCTCCCGCCGTTCCCGCAGATCAGGACCTTGCCGCCACCGCGAACGCTCTCGGCAATGGCGGCGGCGGCTCGGGCGATCTCCTCGGAGCAGTTCTCGGCGGTCGCCGACACGGTGTCCATGGTCCGCCGCAGATATTCGACGATGCGATCGGCGGCGGTCACCGCCGGGCCTCGGACAGGACGATGTCGAGGATCACGCCGGCCGCCTCCGGGAGGTCGGCCACGACGTGATCGGCCCGGTCGCCCGCCCCCGTCGCCAGCTCGTCCTCCCCGTGGCCCGTGCGGACCAGGATCGTGATGGCCCCGATCGCTCGACCCAGTCCCATGTCGGCGGCGTGATCACCGACGACGAACGCCTCCTCCGGGCGGAACCCGTGGTCCGTGGCGGCGCGGAGGGCCAGCCCCGGCCTCGGCTTTCGGCAATCGCACCCGTCCTCCGGTGCATGCGGGCAGACGTAGAGCCCGTCGAGGCGCACGTCGTCGTCGGAGAGGAGCGCCGTGAGACGGGCATGGATCTCCTGCAGCCGGTCTGGCGGGAGGATGCCACGCCCCACGTTCGCCTGGTTGGTGAGGACGACGAGCCCGAGGCCGGCCGACCGAAGATGCCGCAGTGCCGCCGTGGCGCCGGGGATGAGCGCTACCTGGTCGGGCCGGTCCAGGTGGTCGATCTCTTCGTTGATCGTCCCGTCCCGGTCGAGTATCACGAACCGTCCGGTCATCGGCGCGCGGGCCTCCACACCACGTTCCCCACTCGAGCCTCGACCCCCGTCGGCGTGAAGGCGAACGAAGCCAGCCTGCCTCCTAGACTCTCAAGCCCGGCCCGGACCTCGGGTTGGCGGTCTTCGCGGCAATAGAGGAGGAGGTATCCGCCACCGCCAGCCCCACAGATCTTTCCGCCTGCCGCGCCGGCCTTGGTGGCCGCGTCGAACAGTCGCTCGATCCTCGTGCCCTCAGCGATGTGCGGATTCATCCGCTTCTTGCTCTCGTACGCCTCATGGAGCATCTCGCCCAGGCCGTCGACGTCACCCGACTCCAGGGCATCCCGCATCTCGTAGGCCATCGCCTGGAGCTGCTTCATTCCCTGCATCGTCTCCTCGCGACCCTCCCGGAACAGCCGGATCTGCGTATCGATGAGCCCGAGGTTCGCCCGGACCTGTCCCGTGTAGCAGAGCAGGAGGTTCGCCCGTAGCCGTCGGAGCACCTCGGGCCTCACGAGGACCGGGGTGACCTCGACCCGGCGCGCTGAGAACTCGAGGAGGTTGAACCCCCCGTAGGCCGCGGCGTACTGGTCCTGCCAGCCTCCGGAGATCCCCAGGTCGTCCCGTTCGATCGCATAGCTCGTCCGAGCCAGCTGGTCCGCGGTGAGGGAACGACCGGCGAAGGCGGCGAGCGCGCCGACCACCGCGGTCACCACCGCCGAAGAGCCACCGAGGCCGCTTCCCGGCGGCGCGTCGCAGCGCACCTCGACGTCGACCCCCCGGTGGACGCCGACTCTGTCGATGGCCGCCTTGGGCAGGTCCATCACGCCGTCGTACTCGGGCGACTCGTGCAGGCGGTATTGAACCATCTGGTGCAGGTCGAGCGATCGGATCCGGATGCGATCGTCGTCCCTAGGCCGGAGCGTGGCCTCGGCGTGATGGTTGATCGTCGCGGAGAGGACCGCCCCCCCGTGGGGCTCATACCAGTGGGGGAAGTCGGTCCCACCTCCCACGAAGCTGATGCGAAGCGGCGCTTCCGCTTTCACCGTGACGTCGCTCATGGCCAGCAAGTATGGGCGGACCGGCCTCGGGGTGACCAGCCGGGATGCTCAGGCCACGAATCGGACCAGGCGCCGGCGTTGCTGCTCCGTCAAACCGCCCCACACCCCGTAGCGCTCGCCGTTCTTGAGAGCCCAGGCCAAACACATCTCTCGGATACCGCAGCCCGAGCAATAGGCGAGCGCCGGCCCCGCCTCCTCCTCGGAGGTGGGGAAGAACACGTCGGGGTCCAGGCCATGGCAAGCCGCCTTGTCCTGCCACATGTCTGGCGGTGAAGGGTTTCGAGGAAGTGTCTGGAGGTCGATGCCGCTCGTGCGCTCCTTGCTCACCAGTCGATCCCCCCCCGAGGCCCATATCGACTCTGACCAGCGGCCAGGCGGCCGTTCGAGCACGTAACCCATTCTCGTCCGCCAACGAGGGCCAAATGAAGTCTTGAAAAGTCGCGACCACCGTAGTAACGGGCGGCCCGAACGAGCTCACGCCGGCGTGAGCTCGCCACCGGAGGCCGTGGTCAGAGGGCGGGTCCTCGCGTCCCATCGGACCCGGGCGAGCACGGCGGACCCCTCGCGGGCCGGCGCCGCGCTCGAGACGGCCCCCACATCTCGGCCATCGGCGAAGACCGGTTCACCGGACCAGACTGGGACGGCTGCCCGGAGGGCCAGGACGGCCCGTGGTGGGTGACCGAGGTTCCGGACCTTGGCCACGGCCTCCTGGCCCAGGAAGCATCCCTTGGTGAAGTCGATGAGGTACTCCAGTCCGGCTTCGGCGGGAAGCGATTCCTCGTCGAGATCCGTCGGGAACCGGGGCACGCCTCGGCGGATCCGCCATACCTCGCCGGCCTCCGGGCTCACCTCTTCCGCTCCGTCGCCGGCGGCCCGTGCCACCGTCCATCCGCGACCCGAGGGCATGAGGAAGACGTGAGCGCCGGCGTCGCGTTGCAAGGCAACGTCGGATGCCAGCACGTACGGCCGGAGCAGGTCGTCGATTGCGGCGGGCTGGTCCGGCTCTTGGAGGAGAAGGAACGCGCCATCGGTCCGAACGATGTGGAAATCGGCTCGCACACGGCCTGTGGGGGTGAGGAGCAGTGAGCGGGCCGTGCCACCCGGGGGGATGTTCTCCACGGACGCGGTCACCAGGTCGTTCAACCACCGACCAGAGTCGCTCCCCGTCACCTCGACCGCGCGGAGCCGAGCGCCGTCGACGAACGCCCGGCCTTCGTCGAGCGCATCGATCTGGCCCTCGAGCCTGTCTGCATCCACCGTCTGAGAGGATAGGCGGCCGTGGAGATCCCGCGGACGCTGCTGGTCACGAACGATTTTCCCCCGCGCGTGGGCGGGATCCAACGAACGCTTCACGCGTTGGTCCGCGAGCTCCCGGCGGATCGGATGACCGTCCTCGCCCCCTCCTGGGAAGGGACGGAAGCGTTCGACGGCGTCGAGCCCTACCGCATCGTTCGAGCACCTCATCGGTTCCTGTGGCCGTCGCCGGCGACGCGACGCGCGCTGTGGGAGCTCCTCGACGGATCGGGTGCCCAGGTGGTGGTGTTCGGAGATGCCATGCCCCTGGCGGCCCTGGGACCGAGCCTCGCGGGCCGAGGCACCCCCTACCTCGTGGCCGCGCACGGGTTCGATTACTGGCTCTCACTGATGCCTGGAGCCCACGCCGGGCTTGCGTACATGACGTCGCGGGCCGCGCGCGTCCCGGTGATGTGCAGCGCGTTCGTCGCGCGTGTGGTGCGGACCGCGGTGCGCGATGGCGTGCCGGTCTCGGTGATGTATCCGGGCGCCGACGTCGAGGCGTTCCGTCCCGGCCTTGCCACCGATCGGGTCCTCGAACGCCACGGGCTGGCCGGCCGGCCGGTGGTCACATGCGTGAGCCGGCTGGTGGCCCGGAAGGGCCAGGACGTCTTGATCCGCGCGATGCCACTCGTCCGAAGGCGGGTGCCCGACGCCGCGCTGCTCATCGTGGGCGACGGGCCGTATCGATCGACGCTGGAGCGGATGGCGGCGCTTGCCCCCCCCGGGACCATCGCATTCGCCGGACAGGTTTCCGAAGCGGATCTTCCGACCTACTACGCGGCGGGAGACGTGTTCGCCATGCCTTGTCGCACTCGGCTCGGCGGCCTGGAGGTGGAGGGGTGGGGCAACGTCTTCATCGAGGCCGCGGCGTGTGGTCGCCCGATCGTCGTTGGGAACTCCGGGGGCGCCCCGGAGTCGGTGGTGGACGGCGAGACCGGGGTCGTGGTGGACGGGGGGAACGTGGAGCAGGTCGCGGACGCCGTCTCCAGGTTGCTCGAGGATCCCGCTCTCGCCGAGCGCATGGGCAAGGCCGGACGGGAGCGGGTCGAGGGCTTCTACACGTGGCCCCGCGCCGCGGCGCAGCTCGGACGGTGGCTCCGGGCCGCCCAGGCCTGAGGACGCTCAGTCCCCGAGGCACGACGGGGCTTCACCGGATGGCGGTCCGCGCCGAAATAGGTCCTGTGATGAACGCGATGAGCATGGAACGTCGCTGTCCCAGCTGTGGTGCGCTGGCCGCGATCGATGCGGACTGGTGCGGACAGTGTTACGCGTCCCTGGAAGTGCCCCGGGCGGTCTCGCAGGCGAGGGTCGAGGACACCCCGCGCCGTTCCGACGGGGAGCCCACGTGGCCTTGTCCGGTGTGCGGCAATGCGAATCCCATCGCCATGAACCTCTGCGTGGCATGCGGCACGCCGTTCGCTCGGCTGTTCCAGGAACCGGAGCGGCGTCCCGAGATCGACCCGAAGACGGCGGCCCTGTGGTCGCTCGTCTTCCCGGGGCTTGGCCAATGGAAGTGCGGCCGATCACTGGACGGCGTGGCCCGGATGGTGACGTTCCTCGTCCCGTTCGGCACGATGTTGCTCCTCGTGTTGTCGCGGCTCGGTCGGGGCGGCCTGGGCTCGACCACGTCGCTGTTCTCCCTGTTCCTGCTGGCCAGCCTCGTCGCCTGGTCCACTTCCGCAGTCGACGCGTACCGCGTGGCCTCAGGGGTCGACCCCGTCATCGGCCCCCGAAAGCTCCTGTGGGGCCTTGTCGGCTTCATCCTGGTCGCGGTGGGCCTGGCCACCACGATCGCCCTGCCTGCGATCCGCAGCCGGTAGCGGCCGTTACCATTCCTCACGCCATGGGGGAGCACGCCGAGGGGTCCATCGTCATCGAGGCATCCGCGGCCGAGGTCATGGACGTCATCACCGACTACGAGGCCTATCCGGAGTGGGCCGACGTGAAGACGGCACGGGTCCTCCAGCGGGGGGCCGGCGGGGTGGGGACGGAGGTCGCCTTCGAGGTCGACGTGCCGGTCCTCGGACGGGCGTCGTACACGCTCGCGTACCGGTACGCGCCCGGCGATGCCGGTGTCTCCTGGGTCACGAGGGAGGCGCGAGGGGCCGTCAGCAACATCCGCGGGGAGTACCTGCTCAACGAGGTGGACGACCGGGAGACCGAGGTCACGTACCGGCTCAGCGTCGAGCTCGGAGTCCTGCTCCCGGGGTTCGTCAGGACCCAGGGGGCGAAGCGCGTGATCGAGAATGCGCTCGAAGGGCTGAAGCGGCGGGTCGAGCTGGGGTAGCGGGACTCGATAAGCTAGCTGGAGATGCGAGTCCTGCTCTTCACGGGAAAGGGCGGCGTAGGCAAGACCACCGTGGCCGCCGCGACCGCCGTGAAGGCGGCTCGGGCCGGTGCCCGGACGTTGATCATGAGTACCGACCCCGCGCATTCGCTCGCCGATTCCTTCGACCGCGACGTGGGGGACCAGGCCACCCTCATCGCCCGCAGCCTGTGGGCCGAGCAGATCGACGCCCAGGCCCGGCTGGAAACGAACTGGCGAGAGATCCAGGAGTACTTCATCCAAGTGATGAACTGGGCCGGCGTCGAGACCATCCAGGCCGAGGAGCTCTCGGTCATCCCCGGACTGGACGAGATCTTCAGCCTGATCGACGTCAAGCGCCACGTCGACGAGGGCACGTACGACCTCCTGGTCGTGGACTGCGCACCGACGGCGGAGACGCTCCGCCTCCTCTCCCTTCCCGAGGTCATGAACTGGTACATCGAGCGGATCTTCCCGGTGGAGCGCCGGGTGGTGAAGGCGGTCCGACCGCTCATGACGAAGATCACCACGCTCCCCATCGCCGGGGATCAGTTCTTCGGTGCCGTTGAGCGGCTGCACCACAACCTGGAGGCGGTGCGGCGGATCCTCACCGACGAGCGCACGTCGACCGTCCGGTTGGTGGTCAACCCGGAGAAGATGGTCATCGCGGAGGCCAGGCGAACGTACACGTATCTGGGGCTGTTCGGATATCGCGTCGACGCTGTGGTCGTGAACCGCATCATCCCCGACGATGTCACCGACCCCTATTTCGGCACATGGAAGGACATCCAAGCAGAGCACCTACAGACGGTGCGGGAGTCATTCGAACCCGTCCCCATCCTCACCGTCCGGCTGTTCGATCGGGAGATGGTCGGCGTCGAGTTGCTGGAAGCCATGGCGAACGAGGTGTACGCCGACAACGACGTCACCGGGATCCTGTATCGGGACGATCCCATCCGGGTTCGCCGCAGGGGGAACGGCTACTCCCTCACCATGCGGCTGCCGTTCGTCTCCCGCGACGACATGGACATCCACCGCCGGGGGGACGAGCTGTTCGTCCGAGTGGGCTCGTACAAGCGGAACCTGATCCTGCCGCAGACGCTCAAGCGCCTGGACGTCCGAGGGGCGAACTTCGTCGGCGACCATCTGGAGATCGCGTTCTCCAAGGAGCCCGAGCCGAGCTCCTCACGGGACGCCCGGAACAACCGGAAGGGGAGAGCGAATGTCTGATGGACGGTCCGGAAAACGCGAGAGCGCGACCGCCTCGCCGAAGGATCGAGATGGTCAACGCGAGCACGTATGTCCCGTCACGTTCTGCCCTATCGGATTCGCCCTTGCGACGGTCGACCGGTCCAGTCCGGAGGTGGTGGATCACCTCCTCGTCGCCGCCCGGGAGTTCCTCCTCGCGGCGAGGACGCTGATCGACACGAGGGTCGCCGACACGGGCGGCCCGGCGACGAAGCTCGAGAGGATCGAGATCGCATGAGCATGACCAACGTCGATCACTCCGTGGTCCGCAAGCTGGCCCAGTGGAACCCTGATGGCATCCCCATCACGTCGGTCTATCTCACGGTGGACGGGCGCCGGTACCCCCGCAAATCCGACTACGAGGTTCGCTTGGACGACCTGCTACGCCGGGGTCGGGCCCAAGCAGAAGGCGAGGGCCTATCGAAGGAGGCGCTGCGCTCGGCCCTGGGTGACCTGGAAGCGATCGACTCGTTCGTGCGGGACGAGTTCGAACGGGGGGACACGCGAGGCTTGGCCTTGTTCTCGGCCAACGCCGCCGGATTGTGGGAGGAGGTCCGCCTCCCACGGCCGGTTCGCGATCGCGCCACCGTGGCTTCGGCAGCCGACGTCCTCCCGCTGGAGCAGGTGCTGGAGACGTATCCCCCGATGTGCCTGGCCCTCGTGGACTACGAGAAGGCCCGGGTGTTCCTCTCGGAGCTCGGACGGGTCGAGGAGGTCACCGACGTCATCGACGACGTCCCGGGCCGGCACGACCAGGGTGGCTGGTCCCAGATGCGCATGCAACGTCACGTGGACGATCACCGCCAACGACACCTGAAGCACGTGGCCGACGCGCTGTTTCGGCTCCTCAAGGCGAGCCCGTTCGACTCCCTCGTGCTGGCCGGTCCGGCGGAGGCTCATCTGGATCTCGAACGCAACCTGCATCCGTACCTTCGGGACCGGATCCGCGCCGGCCTCACCCTGGCCATGACGGCGACGGCGGACGAGGTGGCCGCCCGATGCCTGGGGGTGGAGGAGGAACAGGAGCGCACGAAAGAGGCTGCGAAGGTGGAGGCCCTGCGGGCGGCCGCCGAGTCCGGGGGAAAGGCCGTGACCGGCCTCCCGGGTACGCTCGCGGCCGTGGCGGAAGGGCGTGCGGCGGAGATCCTGGTCGGTCTCGATCTGTCCGCCCCGGGTTTCTCCTGCCCCTCCTGCGGGCGGCTCACGGAACGAGGAACGAGGTGCCCGGCGTGCGGCTCCACCATGGAGCCTGTTGCGGACGTGGTCGATGAGGCGGTGGCCCGAGCGGTGCGGCAAGGCAGCCGGGTGGAGACGATCGTTCACCCCGACGGGCTGGCCCGATACGGCGGCATCGGGGCCCTGCTTCGCTTCTAGAGAGGGTGGGACTGTCGGAGGCGGCCCAGGCGCTCGGCATCGACGTCGGGGGCACGAAGATCGAGGCCCTCCGGGTGGGCAGGGACGGGTCCATCCTGTCTCGCTCGCGTTCGGTCACGCCCGCGGATGACCCAGAGGCGACCATCGCGGCGATGATCGAGGCGGCCAAGGGGTTGCTCGAGAGCCAGGTGGTGGCGATCGGCGTGGGCGCCGCCGGCCTGGTCGACGCGAACAGCGGAGTCCTGCGGTTCGCGCCGAACCTGGCGTGGCGAGAGCTCCCGATCGGCGAGCGCATGAGCGACGCGCTCGGGCTGCCGTGCCAGGTGGACAACGACGCGAACGTGGCCGCGTGGGGCGAGTATCGATTCGGCGCCGGCCGCGGCTACCGGCACATGCTGCTCGTGACGGTGGGGACCGGGATCGGGGGAGGAATCGTGGCGGGCCGCCGCCTGTTCCGGGGAGCCCACGGGTTCGCCGCAGAGATCGGGCACATCATCGTCGAGCCCGACGGGCCGCTCTGCGGCTGCGGGAACCGCGGGTGCTTCGAGCAGGTGGCCTCGGGACAGGCGATCGGGCGCCTGGGACGAGAGGCGGCCGCCGACCGTCCCCAGTCGCTCATCGCCGAGCTCGCGGACCACGACCCGATGCACGTGACCGGCGAGACCGTGACCAGGGCGGCCAAAGCAGGTGATGAAGTGGCCATCCGGATCCTGTCCCAGGTCGGAAGGCGACTCGGTGAGGGGATCGCCGGGCTGGTGAACGTGCTCGACCCGCAGATCGTGGTGATCGGCGGCGGGGTGGTGGAAGCGGGGGAACTGCTGATCCGTCCGGCGGAGGCCGCGTTCGTCGAGACCGTCGAGGGGTACGAGCACCGGCCCACGGTTCCCCTCCTCGCTGCGCAGCTGGGGAACGACGCCGGTGCCGTCGGGGCGGCGGTGCTCGCCCTGGAGGAGCTGAGGGGATGAGAGGCAGACGGAGGGCGGGCGCGCCGCGGTGAACGTCGGCCTGATCCTGCCCTTGTTCTCGGGGGATCCCGAACGGGTGGTGTCCTTCGCCCAGCGCGCGGAAGCGCTGGGCTACGACGGGGTGTTCGCCTTCGACCACTTCTTCCCCCCGGGGGCGCCAACCGACCGGCCCTCGCTCGAGGTCTTCGCCTCGCTGTCCGCGGTGGCGGCGGCGACGGAACGGGTGACCGTCGGCACCCTGGTGACTAGGGCCTCCATCCGCCCCGCCGGGCTCCTGGCCAAGATGGCCGCCGGAGTGGACGACATCAGCGGCGGGCGCATGGTCCTCGGCATCGGAACCGGGGATCCCATCGACAAGCCCGAGCACGAGGCGTACGGCCTGACCTACCTGGAGAAAGGGGAACGGCGCGAGCACCTGGTCGAGACGGTCCGCGCGGTCAAGGCGCTGTTCGCGAGAAACCCGTGGCCCGGCGGTGCTCGGATCCCTCCGCTGAACGGGCCGCTCCTCCCTCCGCCGGTCACGCCGGGAGGGCCTCCGATCTGGGTCGGTGGCTTCGCCGATGAGGTGGTTCGCATCGCCGCCCGGGAGGCCGATGCGTGGAACGGTTGGGGGATGTCGACCCCAGAGTTCGCCCGCAAGGCGACCCTGCTGCGGGAGGCCGCCGAGGGCCGGGAGGTGGCGGCCACGTGGGCCGGCATCGTCCTCGTCGGCGAGGACGAGGACGATGCGGGCCGGCTCCTCGACGAGCGGTACAGGAAGGGCCTGTTGGAGACCAACGTGTGGTCCGGGAGCGTCCGCTCCCTGGCGCGGTGGCTCGACGGCCTGGATGGCGCGGGTGCCTCGTGGGTCGTCCTGGTGGCGGCCGGTCCCCGGGACCGGGTGGAGCTGATCGCCGAGGACGCCCTCCCGAACGCCCGGCCCCGCGGGTGAGCTCGGCGGATCTCAAGCGAGCCAAGCGCGCGCTGCGGAGGGAAGTCCGTGCCCGCCGGGATGGGCTGTCCCCCGGGGAACGTGCCCGGATGAGCGGCGAGGTGGCCCGAAACGTCTTGGCCCTTCCCGCGGTCGTCGACGCCGTAACGGTCATGGCGTTCTCCTCCTTCGGCTCGGAGGTGGACACCGGCTCGATCATCGAGCGGCTGGCACGCGATGGACGGCGCGTGGCGCTTCCCCGAGTGGAGGGCCGGAACATCGTGGCCGTGGCGTACCGCCCCGGCGACCAGGTCAGGCCCTCCTCGTTCGGGGCGCCGGAGCCGGCGGCAGGGGAGAAGGTCGCCCCAGGGGAGATCGACGTCGTCATCGTGCCGGGTCTGGCTTTCGACCGCGCGGGCCATCGGGTGGGATACGGCCGGGGGTTCTACGACCGGTTCCTCGGGACCCTGAGGCCGGATGCGCTCACCGTGGGGATCTGCTTCTTCGTCCAACTGGTGGACGAAGTTCCGCATGGGCGAGGCGATCGGCCGGTCGACCTGGTAGTGACCGAGCACGGGTTGAACGGCGAGTCAGGACCGTGATTCGATAGGCGAACACCGAGGAATCGGAGGCGAACAGATGGCCGAGGAAGAACAGGCCCTGAAGACCGCGTTCCACGACGTGATCGTTGCCGCCGGCGGCACGCACGTCGCCGACGGCGGCTGGATGTGGACGGAGAACTTCGGCAACGTTCGGGAGGAATACGACGCCGTTCGCAACGACGTCGCCGTGTGGGACGTCTCGCCGCTGAATAAGTGGGACTTCCGGGGGCCGGAGGCGCTGAAGGCGGCCCGCCGGGTCCATTCGAACGACATCCTGGGCCTCGAGGTGGGGCAGGTTCGGTATGGCGCGTTCCTGGACGAGGGCGGCCTGATGGTCGACGACGGGACGGTCTTCAAGGTGGCGGAGGATCACGCGTGGGTCATGACCAACGGGAAGGACCACGACGACTACTTCCAGGAGGCGCTGAAGGGACTGGGGGTCGAGTTCGAGTGGATCGCCCCCCGGATGCCGCATCTCGGCGTCCTCGGACCACGGTCGCGAGACGTCGTGCAGGAGTTGACCGAGACCGACATCAGCGGCCTCAGGTACTTCCGGTTCATCCCACAGCCGGTTCAGGTGGGTGGCGTCCCCGTGTACCTGTCCCGCACGGGCTTCGGGGGCGAGCTCGGGTACGAGCTGTTCCTCACGGATCCGGCGAACGCTGAAGCGCTTTGGGACGTCGTGGTGAACAAGGCGGGGATCACGCCGTTCGGGGCGGACGCCATCGAGATCCTTCGGATCGAAGCAGGCTTGATCGTCACGGACTACGACTACGAGGCGCATCAGCGATCTCCCTTCGACTTCAACTTCGACCCGTTCGTCAAGCTCGACGCCCCGGGGGAATCGCTGGGCCGGGACACGCTCGAGGACCTGGCGAAGAACCCACCGAACCGGTTGGTGACCCTCAGATATGAGGCCGAAGCGCTCCCCGAGTACGGTGCGGCGGTGACCAAGGAAGACGAGCAGGTGGGCGTGCTCACCAGCCCCACGGACAGCCCGAGGTACGGCATGATCGGGATCGCCGTGCTCCGAGCCGACCAGGCGAACCTGGGGAACGCCGTGGAGGTGGCGGTGGGGGAAGGGACGGTACCGGCATCCGTCGACGTCCTTCCCCTCTACGACACGCAGAAGGCCCGGCCTCGTAGCTGATCTCGTCCGGTTCGTTCGCCTACAACGGGCCTCGGGTGCGATAGGCTTTCCTCGAATCACAGACATGTGATTTCGAGCCGGGGAGGTCGAGTCATGCCTTTGCATACATGCGCGCCGCCCATGGACACGGAGCCTCAGGCGCAGAGCTTGTGGTCCTGCCCCGAGTGTGGCGCCCTGTGGGAAGCCGTCCCCGCGGGGGAAGGGGTCTTCGATTTCGACCGGAACGACGTGGTCAGCCGGGCCGCGTGGATCCGGGTGGAGGGTGGGTCGCTGCTCGCCGGTTAGTACAGCCCGACGGTGCGGCCGTCCCGATCGATGTCGATGTTCGTGAAGGCTGGGGTCCGGCCCAACCCGGGCATCCGTTGCATGTCGCCGCACAGCACGACCACGAAACCGGCGCCGGCCGAGGGGACCACACCTCGGACCGGCAGTCGCCACCCCTTCGGCCGGTTCAGGACGGTGGGGTCGTGCGACAGCGAAAGCTGGGTCTTGGCCATGCAGACGGGAAACTGTCCGAATCCCAGCGACTCCATGCGGGCGATGTCCCGCTCGGCCTGCGGCAGGTAGTCAACTCCGTCGGCACCGTACAGTCGCGTGGCGATGGCCTCGACCTGCTCCTTGATCGGCGCGCTTGGCGGGGTGAGCTGGGAGAAGGCGCTCGGCCGCTCGCACGCCTCCACGACGGCCCGGGCAAGATCGACGGCTCCCTCGCCTCCGCGGGCGAACCCGTCGTTCACCACGACCCGCTCCGCGCCCACTTGGGTGGCCAGATCGTCGACCAGGGCCACCTCCCCGTCGGTGTCGGTAGGGAACCGGTTGACGGCCACGACGCACGGCAGGCCGTATGCCTTCACGATGTCGATGTGCGCGGCCAAGTTCTCCGAACCACGGCGTAGGGCATGCATGTCCTCGGTGCGGAGCTCCTCGAAGGCCATACCGCCGTGGAACTTCAGCGCCCGAACGGTGGCAACGAGCACGGCGGCGCTGGGAACGAAACCGCCGAACCGGCACACGACGTCGGCGAACTTCTGGAAGCCGAGGTCGCTGGCGAAGCCGCCCTCGGTGACGACGTAGTCGGCGAGCTTGAGGGCGATCCGATCCTCGACGATCGAGTTGTTGGCGTGGGCCACGTTCCCGAACGGCCCGGCATGGATCAGCACCGGCTGCCCCTCCAGCGTCTGCACAAGATTGGGCTTGATGGCGTCCTTCATCACCACCGCCATGGCCCCGGCCACCCTGAGGTCCTCGGCGGTGACCGGCTTGCCCTCGACGGTGTCCCCGACCACGATCCGACCGAGTCGGGTTCGCAGGTCCTGGAGATCGGACGCCAGCGCGAGGACGGCCATGATCTCCGATGCCGCGGTGATGACGAAGGAGTTCTCGCGGGGAACGCCGTGGGCCTTACCGCCGAGCCCGATCACCGTGTATCGGAGCTCGCGATCGTTCACGTCCAGGGTCCTCGGCCAGGTGATGGTCCCCGGGTCGATCCCGAGCGGGTTCCCGAAGTAGATCGACGCATCGAGGGCGGCGCCGAGCAGGTTGTGCGCCGCGGTGACGGCGTGGAAGTCGCCGTTGAAGTGGAGGTTGATGTCCTCCATCGGCACCACCTGGGCGTAGCCCCCGCCCGTGCCGCCGCCCTTGATGCCGAACACCGGGCCCATCGAGGGCTCCCGCAGGCAAAGCACGACGCTCTGGCCGATCTTCCCCAGCCCTTGGGTGAGCGAGATGGAGGTGGTGGTCTTTCCCTCGCCGGCCTTCGTCGGGGTGATGGCCGTGGTCACCACTAGCTTCCCGTCGGGCCGACCGGACAGCCGCTCCATCGCCGAGAGGGAAACCTTCCCCCGATAGCGACCGAAGGGCTCGAGCTCGCCCTCCTCGATACCCGCCACGGCAGCGATCTCGGCGATGGGCCGCAGGACGGCCCCTTGCGCGATCTCGAGCCCGCTCTTCATCGGTCCCGCGGCCTCCATTTGACCAGTCGTTCAAACGTCACGTGAGGATACCCCGCGACCGGCCTGACCCGCCCGGGTCGCATAATGGTCCTGTGGGCGAGCCCGTCCCCCTGCGCCGGAACGTCACCCAGGCCAGGGTCTGGGCCGTCCGGGACGGCGCGGCGCACGAGCTGGCCGATCGCCTGGCCACCGAGGAGCCCATGGAGATCCGGGCCCAGGGACCCGGCCAGGACGCCGTGTCGGTCGCGGTCACCATGCGGACCCCGGGTGCCGACTTCGAGCTGGCGGTGGGGTTCCTGTTCACCGAGGGGCTGATCCGGGCCCGCGACGATGTCCGCAAGGTGAGCTACTGCGAGGACCTGGACCGGGACGAGCAGCACTACAACGTGGTCACGGTGAACCTGGCCCGGCCGTTCGATCCGGACACGCTGACCCGGAACTTCTACGCGAACTCCTCGTGCGGGATCTGTGGGAAGGCCAGCCTGGAGCACGTGGAGGTGCAATGCGCCTCGATCGGTCCGGGGCCGGAGGTTGGGCGGGACGTGATCGAGGGCCTTCCGGGGGAGCTTCGTCGGGCCCAGAAGGTGTTCGAGCAGACCGGGGGGCTCCACGCCGCCGGGCTGTTCACCTCGACCGGCGAGCTGCTGTCGCTCCGCGAGGACGTGGGCCGCCACAACGCAGTGGACAAGGTCGTCGGTGAGGCCTTCCTTGCCGGCGACCTGCCGCTGTCGGAACGGCTTCTCATGGTCTCGGGGCGCGCGTCCTTCGAGATCGTGCAGAAGGCCGGTGTCGCCGGGATCCCGGTCGTGGCGGCGGTCTCGGCGCCCTCATCGCTCGCGGTCGACCTGGCGGAGCGCATCGGCCAGACCGTGGTCGGCTTCGTTCGCGACGGCAGGTTCAACGTCTACTCGCATCCCGAGCGCCTGGCCCTGACTGATGCCTGACGCGCCGGACTAGAATCGAGTGCGTCCGGAAGGAAGGAGGCCAGCTCGATGAGAAAAGGCCGAACCCGACTCACCGAGCCGTTGGTCCGCGAGAACGGTGCGCTTCGCGCCGCGACCTGGGACGAGGCCCTGGACCGGGCCGCGGCGGGGCTGCGTGCGGCCCGGGAGCGGAACGGCGGCGACGGGGTCGGCCTGTTCAGCTGCTCCAAGGCCACGAACGAGATGAACTTCGTCGCGCAGAAGTTCATGCGTCAGGTCCTGGGCAGCAACAACATCGATAGCTGCAACCGTACCTGACACGCTCCCAGCGTGGTCGGTCTGGCCACGGTGTTCGGAGCAGGAGGCGGGACCAGTTCATACGAGGAGATCGAGAACACCGATCTCATCGTGCTGTGGGGGTCGAATGCGCGGGAGACGCATCCGATCTTCTTCCACCACGTCCTGAAGGGCATCCGGAACGGGGCCAAGCTGTACGTCGTCGATCCCCGCCGGACCACCTCGGCCGAGTGGGCCGACGTGTGGCTCGGCATCGACGTGGGTTCCGACATCGCGCTGTCGAACACGATGGCACGCGAGATCATCCGCGCCGGGCTCCACGACCCGGCGTTCATCCGGATCGGAACCTCGGGGTTCGACGATTACGCCGCTTCGGTCGAGCCCTGGACCCTCGAGGAAGGCGAACGCGCCACCGGTGTCCCGGCGGAGGTCATCGGTGAGTTCGCGCATGCGTATGCCCGTGCCGACCGGGCCGAGATCTGCTGGACCCTCGGCATCACCGAGCACCACAACGCTGTCGACAACGTCCTCGCCCTCATCAACCTCGGGCTGCTCTGCGGTCACGTCGGGCGGTATGGCTCTGGCCTGAACCCGCTCCGGGGCCAGAACAACGTCCAGGGCGGCGGCGACATGGGAGCCATCCCCAACAAGCTCCCCGGCTTCCAGGACATCCAGACGATGCCGGAGGCTCGGGCGAAGTTCGAGAGGGTGTGGGGCTGCACCATCCCCCCGAAGTACGGCTGGCACCTGTCGCTGATGTTCGAGGCCATGGAGCGGGGCGACCTCACCGCCCTGTACGTGATCGGAGAGAACCCGGCCACTTCCGAGGCGGATGCAAACCGGGCGAAGCATCTGCTCGAGGGCCTCGACTGCCTGATCGTGCAGGACATCCTCCTGACGCAAACGGCGGAGATGGCCGACGTGGTCCTGCCCGCCGCCGCAGCCTGGGCAGAGTCCGAGGGGACCGTGACGAACAGCGAACGCCGGGTGCAGCGGGTGCGCAAAGCGCTCGAGCCCCCTGGACAGGCCAGGGACGACATCTGGATCATCGGCGAGATGGCCAGGCACCTGGGCAGGGACTGGGGAGCCCTCACCCCCCGCGCAGCCTGGGACGAGTTGCGCTCGCTGTCGCCGATGCACCACGGCATGACCTACGAACGGTTGGAGGCCATGAACGGCATCCAATGGCCGTGCTTCGACGAGGACGACCCAGGTTCCACCTTCCTCCACGCGCGGCTGTGGGAGGAGGACCCACAGAGGCGGGGGGCGGCGGCCCCGTTCAGCGTCGTCCCCTTCGAGCCGCCGGTTGACGAGCTGTCCGAGGAGTTCCCCATCCGGCTGACGACGGGAAGGCGCCTTGATTCGTTCAACACCGGCGTGCAGTCGGGCCTGTACTCTTCGCCGCTTCGGCGCAAGGAGGCGGTGTGCGTCTCGCCGGAAGACGCGGAGCGAGCGGGTGTGGGGGAGGATGAGCGGGTGTTGGTGTCCTCCAGGCGGGGAAAGATCGAGGCCCCCGTCCACGTTGATCGCACGCTCCGGCCCGGCCTGGCCTTCATGACCTTGCACTTCCCCGACGACGTGGACACGAACGCCCTGACGATCGACGCCTGGGACCCCAAGTCGGGCACGGCCGAGTTCAAGGCCAGTGCGATCAGGATCGACCGGATCGAGCAGCCGGCTGCGGCGGCCGGAGGCGGGGGCGGAGAGTGAGGGAGGTCGGATGGACCTCCATCTGATGCAGGCGATCGCCACGGGGGAGGAACGCGCCGCCGTCGATGAGGTCCTCGGGCCGCCCGCGTCCGGGTGGCACGGCGGCGATCGAACCATCGAGCTGGAGGGCCACGTCGGCTACGCCGGGCGCGCCGCACGCGAGCAGCGGCACATGCTGCTGCCCGCGCTGCAAGCGCTCCAAGGCCGGGTGGGATGGATCTCGGATGGCGGCATGAACTACGTCTGCCAGCGCCTGTCGGTGCCGCCGGCCGAGGCCTACGGGGTGGCCAGCTTCTACGCGATGTTCTCCCACGAGCCGCGGCCGAAGACGGTCGTGCACATCTGCGACGACATCGCGTGCCGCGTGAACGGGGCCGAGCCACTGATCGAGCGACTCGAGCGCGCGCTCGGCCCCGGCCGGTCCGGTGGGCTCGTCCGGAGCCCTTGCCTGGGGATGTGTGAGCGCGCTCCGGCGGCCCTGCTCCAATCGGCAGGGCACGAGGCCAGCGACGTCTCCATCGGCGAGGTGACCGTGGAGATGCTCCATCCGTTCCTCCACGGCGGAGGGTGGATCGAAAGCCCAAGCGGCGGTTCATTGGGCTCTCAGCCGCGAGAGGGGCTGCGGCTGCTGCGCCGGGTCGGCGTCGTCGACCCTCGATCGTTCGGCGGCTATCGGGCGCACGGCGGATACGACGCGCTTCGAGAGGCGATCGAGCTCGGCCCGGAGGGCGTGATCCGGGAGGTGAAGGACTCCAAGCTCCTCGGGCGTGGCGGCGCGGCCTTCCCCACCGGTGTGAAGTGGGAGGCCGTCGCGAAGCAGCCGGTGCGACCTCACTACTTCGTGTGCAACGCCGACGAGTCCGAGCCCGGCACGTTCAAGGACCGGGTGGTCATGGAGGAAGATCCGTTCGCGCTGGTCGAGGCGCTCACCATCGCGGGGTTCGCCACCGGATCCGAACGTGGCTACCTCTACGTCCGCGGCGAGTACCCGCGGGCGACCGAGATGCTGTCGAATGCCATCGACCAGGCCCGGTCGCGGGGCTTCCTCGGCCGGGACGTCATGGGCGGGGGATTCTCGTTCGACATCGAACTGCGCCGGGGGGCGGGCGCGTACATCGCCGGGGAGGAGACGGCGATGTTCAACTCGATCGAGGGCAAGCGGCCGGAGCCTCGCAACAAGCCACCGTTCCCGGTGACCCACGGCTTGTTCGGCAAGCCCACGGGGATCAACAACGTCGAGACCCTCATCAACGTCCTGGAGGTCCTGCGGATGGGCGGGCCTGCCTACGCGGCGACGGGGACGCCGGATTCCACCGGTACGCGCCTGTTCTGCCTCTCGGGCTGCGTCGAGCGGCCGGGCCTGTACGAGGTGGAGTGCGGCACGCCGCTCCGGGATCTGCTCGAGCTATCCGGAGGCGTTCGAGGAGGTCGCCAGGTTCAGGCGATCCTCCTGGGTGGGGCGGCCGGCGGATTCATCACGCCCGACCGGCTGGACCTGCCGCTCTCCTTCGAGGGAGCGCGCGCCGCCGGGGTTACCCTCGGCTCCGGTGTGGTCATGGTGTTCGACGATTCCGTGGACCTGGTGGACATCGTGCTGCGGATCGCCGCCTTCTTCCGCGACGAGTCATGCGGGCAGTGTGTTCCTTGCCGCGTTGGGACCGTCCGCCAGGAAGAGGCGCTCCGTCGGCTGGTGGACGGCGACGAGAAGGGCTCGCGGGATCGCGATCTGGTGTTGCTCGACGAGATCGCTCAGGTCATGCGGGACGCGTCGATCTGCGGCCTGGGGCAGACCGCCGCGTCGGCCGTCCAGTCCGCGGTCAAGCAGCTGCACGTCCTCGATCGGGGGGGTCGCTCGTGAGCCAGGTCGTTCCGCTCGCGCCGCCGAAGCGGCTCGTCGACATGGAGATCGACGGGAAGCCGGTCCGGATCGCTGAAGGCTCCACGATCCTCGATGCCTGCCGGACCGAGGGGATCGACACGCCCACGCTCTGCTACCTGGAAAGCCTCACGCCTGTGAACGTGTGCCGGGTGTGCGTCGTCGAGGTGGAGGGGTCGCGGGTCCTCGCGCCGGCCTGCTCTCGCCCGGTCGAACCCGGGATGAAGGTCGTGACGGACTCCGAGCGCGTCCGCCATTCCCGCCGCCTCGTCCTCGAGTTCCTCTCGTCGTCGGTGGACCTCTCGCTCGCGTCGGAGGACGTGAGGCGGTGGATCGGTGCGTACGGAGCCGAGCCCGAGCGCTACGGGCAGGCCGCGCCGCCGGCTGAGGCGGGGGAGCGCGACGCCCGCCACCCAGGTCACCATGCGGTCACCGACGGCGCGGCAGCGGAGACCGTGGACCAGCCTGTGAAGATCGACAACGACCTCTACGTGCGTGACTACTCGCGGTGCATCCTCTGCTACAAGTGCGTCGAGGCCTGCGGGGTGGACGCGCAGAACACGTTCGCCATCGCCGTGGCCGGTCGGGGGTTCGACGCCCGGATCTCGACGGAGTTCGACGTGCAGCTTCCCGATTCGGCCTGCGTGTACTGCGGCAACTGCATCGGCGTCTGTCCCACCGGGGCATTGATGTTCCGGTCGGAGCACGAGATGCGGCAGGAAGGGACGTGGGAGGAGTCCGGCCAGACGGTGGTGGAGACGATCTGCCCCTACTGCGGCGTGGGGTGCGACCTCGAGCTCCACGTCCAGGACAACGCGATCGTGAAGGTGACCTCGCCGCTCGACCACGACATCACCCGGGGGCACCTGTGCATCAAGGGCCGGTTCGGTTTCGAGTTCGTGCAGAATCGCGAGCCGGCCCCGCCCGAGGCCGAGCGCTGACCCGGGAGGACCCCGATCTCGTCACCGGCATCGTTCTGGCCGGGGGGCGATCCTCCAGGTTCGGCAGGGACAAATTGCGGGAGCCCTATCGGGGCGCGCCGCTCCTGCACCACGCCGTGGTCCGACTGTCGGACGTGTGTCTCGAGGTGGTGGTTGTCGTGGCCCCGAAGGACCCGGAACCCGATCTTCCAAACCGTCGCGGCCTGCGCATGGCGCGCGATCCGGTCGAAGGCTGGGGGCCGCTCGCCGGGCTCGCCGCCGGGCTGGCCGACGTCGAAACCGAGCTCGCGCTCGTCGCGGCCGGCGACATGCCCGACATGTCCTCGTCCGTGCTCCTGGAGATGGTCGCCCTGGCCCGGGAGTCGGGAGCAGACGCCGCGGCTCTGGAGCACGTCGGAACCCTGAGGCCGCTCCCGGTGGTCCTCCGGGCGGAGCCGGCGCGTGAGGCAGCGCGGGCGCTGCTCGGCCGGGGGGAGCGGAGCCTCACGGCGCTCCTCACCGCTCTCCAGGTGACGAGGCTGGCCGAGAGCACATGGCTCCCCCTCGATCCGCTTGGGAGCACCCTTCGCGACGTCGACCTTCCGGAGGACCTGACCCGCTAGGCTGGTCCTCGCCGAACAAACCCCCCCCGCCGCGTCTGCCCTACGACTTTCGGTACGAACAGAATCACCCGCCCACCCTCGATGAGTGACCCAGCCGGACGATGCGGCCTAGGCCCCGGGGGTCGGACACTGGCCCCGTCCTTCGTATCGGCAAACACCAAGGGATGGAGCAGTCGGATGACGGTGGCGGTCAGAGCGGCGGCCATCGTGCGACCTACGATCCTTTCGCATCGGACCGTGCGATCGATGGCCGCAGCGGTGGCCATCACCCTTATGGCCGTCCTAGGGGTGCAGCCTCGACCCGACGGGTCCTCGGCCATCGCCGCGAAGGTCGATCCCGGCCTGGCCGCCGAGGCCGCGGCGGCTCCGGCATCAACGGTCAGAGTGATCGTCCGCGAGACCCAGCCCCCCTCGGATGTGGCCGAGCGGCTTGTCCGATCACTCGGCGGGACGGTCACACACGAGCTCCCCATCCTCGGGGGCTTCTCGGCCACCGTCCCCGGCTCGGCGATGGCCGAACTGGCGAGGTCGAGCTCGGTCGGCCTGGTCTGGGGCGACGGCAAGATCAACATGAGCAGCTCCCCAACGTCCCTGTACAACAGGCTCGCCCCGAACACGGCGTGGCGGCAGAGCATCCGGCTGAACCAGGTCGACGGGGACTACGACGGCAGGGGTGTCGCGGTCGCCCTGTTGGACACAGGCGTGACAGAGTCCGGCGATCTGGGCGACCGGTTGCTGGCCCGAGTGGACCTGACGCCGGAGCAGGACGGGTTCGATGGGTACGGCCACGGCACGCACATGTCAGGGATCATCGCCGGGACCGGCACCGCCTCGGACGGGCAGTGGACGGGGGTCGCCCCCGGCGCGAACCTCGTGTCGGTCAAGGTGGCAGGGCCCGATGGCTCCACCGACGTCTCTGTGGTGATCGCAGGGCTCCAGTGGGTCGTGGCGAACCGCTCCACCTACAACATCCGGGTCCTGAACCTTGCTTTCGGCACGGACTCCGACCAGAGCTACGCCATCGACCCCCTCGACTACGCCGTGGAGCAGGCGTGGTTCTCCGGCATCCTGGTGGTGGCGTCCGCCGGGAACCGTGGAGCCGGCGGCGACACGATCAACAAGCCCGGGGACGACCCGTTCGTGCTGACCGTGGGCGCCGCGGACAATCACGGCACATCGGACCGCAGCAGCACGACCGTCGCAGCGTTCTCCAGTCGGGGATCGCCCGACGGGTTCAGCAAACCCGACATCATCGCGCCCGGCATCACGGTCGTGTCGCTGCGCGACCCAGGAAGCACGATCGACACGCTGTACCCGGACGCGCGCATCGGCGATTCCTACTTCAAGGGGACCGGCACGTCCCAGGCCGCCGCCATCGTCTCGGGCGTGGCCGCCCTGATGTTCCAGGCCAACCCGTGGCTCACTCCCGATCTGGCCAAGGGCATCCTGGTGAAAACGGCGTACAGGAACGGGAACTATGGCCACGGCGCGGGCGCCGGACTGGTTGACGCTGGGAGCGCTCTGCAAGCAGCGAGGAACCCGAACGGCGTCATGCCGGCCAATCTGGGCCTCGTCCCGTCGACCGGCACCGGCTCGCTCGAGGCCAGCAGAGGTTCGTTCCATGTGGACGCCGACATCGACGGTGACGGGATCCCGGACAGGGTGATCGGCGAGATCGACGCCCTTGGACACCCGTGGCCGGCCATGTCCTGGTCCGCGTACGCCTGGTACGCCTCGCCCTGGAGTCAGCTGACCGCCGTCACCCCGGGATGGAGCGCCGTCTCCTGGAGCGCCCTCTCCTGGAGCGGAACGACATGGAGCGCGATCTCCTGGAGCGCGGTCTCCTGGAGCGCGGACGTGTGGAGCTGAACGATGGGGCAGCCGACGACCGTCCCGATCTCGGCCCGCCGCTTGATCTTCTCCACGGCGGCAGCCGCCGCTCTCGCCCTCGGGGTGCGCCTGGCCGACGCGCCGTCGTGGACCGTGAAGGACGTGCTCGCCTTCGCCGCCCTGACGGTGGGCATCGCGGTGGCCGAGCAGTTCTCGATCCCGCTCCGGCACCGCACCGAGACCGTGAACTTCTCCCTCACGGACGCCCTGTGGGCCGCTGCCCTGCCGCTCGCTCATTCGAGCGTGCTCACCTTTGCCGTGGCGGCGGGCGTGCTGGTCGGCCATATGGTCCGGCGGTGGGCTCCGCTGAAGATCGCCTTCAACGTCAGTCAGTTCGTGGTCGGCATCACCCTGGCCGAGATCGCGTTCCAGACGCTTCGGCCCGGGACCCCTCTTCAGCCGTGGACGTGGGCGGCGGTGGCTATCGCCATGTCGGCCTACTTCGTGGTGAACGCGACCCTCGTCGTGCTCGTGGTCTCGCTGGTGGAGCGGAAGCGGTTCCTGACCGTGCTCCTGCCGCCGCTCGGGCTGAACGTGCTGCATTGGGCGGGCAACACGGCCCTGGGCGTGCTGGGAGCGATCCTGTGGGCCACCAACCCGGCAGGCTTGCCGCTCCTGGCGTTCCCCATCCTCCTTTCCTACCTGGCCTACCGGCAGTGGGTTCGCACGGTGCGCGAGCGCAACCGGATGCGCGACCTCTACGAGGCGGGTCGGGCCCTCGCCGCGCCGCTCTCAGCCGCCGACGACTTCCAGCCGTTCCTCGTCGTCCTGGAACAGATGCTCGAGGCCGATGCCGTCGAGCTCGTGGTGTTGGAGGATGACCGGATCACGGTGCACGGCTCCGATGGGAAGCGCTCGTTCACCTCAGAGGCCGGAGGCACCGGCGTTCGCAGCCGGCTCGAGGCGTTCGTTCGGGTGCACGAGGACCTCGGTCCCCAGATCGCGCTGATCGGTGGGCAGGATGACGCGAACGGGGTCCTGGCCATCTACCGCAGGGAGCCACTCTCCCCCTCGGAGCGGTCGGTCCTGGAGACCCTTGGGTCGCAGATCTCCGTACTCATCCAGAACCACCGGTTGTTCGCCCAGACCTTCCAGCAGGCTCAGCTGGCCGAGATCGTGGACCACACCTCGGACGGCGTGTTCGTGATGTCCCATGACGGTCGGATCCTGTCGTGGAATCCGGCCATGGAGCGGATCACCGGGTTCACCCACGCGGAGGTCGAGGGGCGGGTCTACGAGGAGGTCCTCGGTGGCCCGTCCCCGGGCGGCGGTGAGCTGGTGGCGTCGTTCGATCGGATCGAGCCGGGGGAGGTCAGCGATTCGCTGTTCGTGACCAAGGAGGGGGAGCGTCGGTGGATCCGGCACACCGGCACGCCTATCAGGGACCGCGAGGGTGCACGGAAGGCATGTGTGGTGGTAGCGCACGACGTGACCACGGAGGTCCAGACGGAGCAGATGAAGAAGGACTTCGTGGCCATGGTGTCGCACGAGCTCCGGTCGCCGCTCACGCCGCTGAAGGGCTTCCTGGCCAGCCTGCTCCAGGGGACGGCGGAGGACTCGCCGCAGGCCCGCCGCGAGTACTACCGGATCATGCTGCGCCAGGCCGACAAGCTGGAGCGGTTGATCACCGACCTGCTCGACGTGTCACAGATCGACTCCGGAGCGCTGCTCGTGGACCCCTCGCCGATCGAGCTGACCCGGCTGGTGGCGGAGCAGATCGCGGAGATCGCCGCTCAGCATCCAAAGCGCTCGATCACCTTCACCCAGCCGGACACCCCGATCCTGGTCAACGCCGACGGGTTCCGGATCCAGCAGGTGCTGGCCAACCTGGTGTCGAATGCCGTGAAGTACTCGCCCGCGGACGCCCCGGTGGAGGTCAGCGCCTACTCGGTGGGCGGCGAAGGCGTCGTGTCCGTGCGAGACCGGGGGACCGGGATCCTGTTGTCGAACCAAAACCGGGTGTTCGACCGGTTCTTCCGGGTGGAGAACGGATCCGACCGGCGTACCGGGGGCACGGGCCTCGGCCTGTACATCGCCCGCCAACTTGTCGAGGCCATGTCGGGCCGGCTGTGGCTGGTATCCAAGCCGGGCGAGGGCTCCACCTTCTCCTTCAGCATGCCTCGGGCCGACGTCGTCAGCCTGGTGGGCTCGGAGAACAGGGGCAATTCGGTCATCCGAACCACCGCCCACCAGGGCCGCGGCTCTGCCTGAGCGCCCGGCCCAGGCCGACAGGTCCAGGGCGGAACCCCTTACGGCGGATGGAATCTCGGCCGTTCCTACGGTAGGCTCGTGCTGAAGAGCGGGCGTTCCGTCCCGCGCATCACATCCGTTCGGACCCCTTGGAAAGGACCCTTGATGCCGCGGCGCGTGATGATCATGGGCGCCGCGGGGCGCGACTTCCACAACTTCAACGTCGTCTTCCGTGGCGACAAGCGGTATCAGGTTGTCGCTTTCACGGCGACCCAGATCCCGTTCATCGACGATCGGATCTACCCGCGGGAGCTGGCGGGACGGCTCTACCCCAAGGGCATCCGCATCTATGAGGAACGCGAGCTCACCCGGTTGATCAAGCAGCTTGGCGTGTCCGACGTCGTATTCGCCTACTCGGACGTCTCCCACGTTGAGGTGATGCACAAGGCGAGCGAGGTCCTGGCCGCGGGGGCGAACTTCGTGCTCCTCGGCCCCGGTGACACCATGCTCGAGGCCGCGGTGCCCGTCGTCGCCGTGTGCGCCGTTCGAACGGGTGCGGGCAAGAGCCAGACCACCCGCGCCGTGGCGGCCACCCTTCGACGGGCAGGCAAGCGCGTGGTCGCCGTCCGCCACCCCATGCCCTACGGGAACCTGGTGGCCGAGCGGGTCCAACGGTTCGCCACGTTGGAGGACCTCGACCGGGCGAACGTGACGATCGAGGAGCGAGAGGAGTACGAACCGCACATCAACGCCGGCACCGTGGTGTACGCCGGAGTCGACTACGGAGAGATCCTGGGCCAAGCTCAGGACGAGTGCGACGTTCTGCTGTGGGATGGGGGCAACAATGATCTCCCGTTCTACCGGCCGACCGTTCATCTCGTCGTTGCGGACCCACTTCGCGCCGGTCACGAGACCACCTACCATCCGGGCGAAGCGAACCTTCGGATGGCCGACGTCGTCGTCATCAACAAGATCGACTCGGCCACCCCAGAGCAGGTCGCCGAGGTCGAAGGCACGATCGACCGGATCAATCCACGAGCCATGGTCGTCAAGGCGAACAGCGCGGTGACGCTGGAGGACGGACAGGAGGTGACCGGCGCGCGCGTGCTGGTCGTGGAGGACGGGCCGACCCTCACTCATGGCGACATGAAGTTCGGGGCGGGCGTCGTGGCGGCCAGGCGGAACGGCGCGGCCGAGATCGTCGACCCCCGCCCCTACGCGATCGGGACACTCGAGGAGACCTACCGCAAGTACGACGTCGGGCCGGTGCTTCCGGCGATGGGCTATTCGGAGGTCCAGCTCCGGGAGATGGAGAAGATGATCGAGATGGTCGACGCGGACCTCGTGATCATCGCGTCCCCCATCGACCTTCGGCATCTCATCAATATCGCGAAGCCCGCGGTGCGGGTGCGCTACGAGCTCGAGGTGCTCGACGGCTCGCCCACGATCGCGAACGCGCTGGCCACCGCGCTTTAGTTCCCCGACCAACAGGAGGCCTTCCCCATGGAACGCGTCGTGGTCGCCCTCGGCGGGAACGCCCTGCTCCGTCGAGATGAGGAGGACACGTTCGAGAACGCATACGACTCGGCCCGTCGGGCTGCCGAGAAGGTCGCGGACATCGCATCCGCCGGGTGGGAGGTGGTCGTGACCCACGGCAACGGGCCCCAGGTCGGACGGATCCTCCTCCAGCAGGAATCCGCCCGGCGGTGGGTCCATCCCATGCCCCTCGACGTCTGCGGGGCCGAGAGCCAGGGCCAGATCGGGTACCTGCTCCAGGTCACGATCGGCGACGTGTTCTACGAACGGGGGATGGAACGGCCCGTGGCAGCGGTCCTGACGCTGACCCGGGTCCGGGCCGACGACCCGGCATTCGATAACCCAACCAAGCCGATCGGCCCGTTCTACGAAGAGGACGAGGCGAAGGAGCTGGAGGCCGAGCGGAGCTACGTGATGCGCCCCGATCCCCACGGGGGATGGCGGCGGGTGGTGCCTTCCCCCGCGCCGTACTCGATCGTGGAGGCTCCGGTGATCCGCTCGCTCGTGGCGGACGGGGTCGTCGTGATCGCCTCCGGCGGGGGCGGCGTGCCCGTGATCGAGGAGGGCCCCAGGCTGGTGGGAGTGGAGGGAGTGGTGGACAAGGACCTGGCCGCGGCCATCCTGGCCCGTGACGTCGAGGCCTCGGTGCTGTTGATCCTGACCGACGTGAAGAACGTGGTGAAGGGGTTCGGGACCGATCTCGCGGAACCGATCGAGCGGCTCACGGTGGCACAGGCAGGGGAGCTCCTGGGGGCGGGAGAGTTCACGGCTGGGTCCATGGGTCCCAAGGTCCAGGCGGCCATCGAGTTCGTCGATGCCCAGGAGGGCCGTCGGGCCTTCATCGGCGATCTGGAGAACGCACCGGAGATCCTGGCCGGCCGGGCCGGGACCACGATCGTTCCCTGAGGCCGGGCGGGCCCGGATAGGCTCCCCATCGTGCAGCTTCGGGTGGTGGTGTACAACGTCCGCGGGTTCCGGGACGGACTTGACCGCTTGACCCGGCTCGTGGGCCACTTCCAGCCCGACCTCGTGGTGCTGAACGAGACCGGGACCCGCCGCCGGCTCCGCCGGTTCTCCAAGGCCCTGGGCATGGATGCGGCCGCCGATCCGTGGTCTCCCCTTCGCCGGAGGGTAAAGAACGCGGTGCTGGTCCGGCCGCCATGGCGGATCCTGTCGCGCCGCCTCCACCGGTTCAGGGACATCCGGCGTCGCCTGTATCCGCGGGGCGCCCTCATCGCCCAGGTCGGCCGGTCCGGGTTTCGGATGTGGGCCATCGCGGTGCATCTCGGGCTCCATCCCATCGAACGGATCCACAGCGTCGAGGAGATCTCCGATCTGGCCCGGGGGCTTGCGGGACCCGTCCTGATCGGCGGGGACTTCAACGAGCTGCCCGACGGGAAGGCAGTGGTCTTCCTGGCCAAGCGGTACTGGGACGCCTGGTTGCTGGGTGGGGACGTCTCCGGCGAGACGTATCCGGCCTCCGACCCCTCGGCAAGGATCGACTTCCTGTTCGTGTCGGAGGGTGTGGGCGCCCTTCGAGTGATCGTCCCGCCCGGACCCGACGCCAGGCTGGCCTCGGATCACCTGCCGGTCGTTGCGGAGCTCAGGCTGCCCGAGCCCGAGGGCCCTCCGGAACCGGGCTGAGGCCTTGGGCGATTCGAGCGGGCACGAACGCTCAGGTCCGTTTGGCCTTGCGGCCGGGGTTCAGGAACAGCTGGGCCACGATGTACACGAAGGCCAAGGCCACCGCGCCTGTCAGCCCGAGTAGCGCGACGGCGAAGAACCATTCCAGGAATCCCCAGGCCGCGACCATGAGCCCAACTGTACCCAACGCCGACGCGGGGGTCGGCTCAGCCGGGGATGCCGGCCGCCGGGACCAGGATGTCCGCTTGCACGGGCGACAGCCCGATCCCCAGGTAGTTCGCCGCCGCCATCGACAGATCGAGCACGCGATCCTCGTTGCCGAAGGGTCCTCGGTCGTTGATCAGCACGATCGCGCACTTCTCCCCATACTGAACCCGGACGAACGACCCGAACGGCAGCCACCGGTTGGCCGCCGTGAACAGGCGGGGATCGAAGACGGCCCCACTCGCCGTGCCCTGTCCGGCGAACTCCCATCCGTACCAGGTGGCCAGGCCGGAGAAGCTCTTGCCCGTGTCGTGCAGGCCGTCGGGGATCTCACACGTCCGGCCACCCGTGGGCCCGAGGAGCGCGAGCAGCTTGGACTGGTCCGTACCTACCACGCCGCCGACGATCAGGTCCCGGCCCGCCTCTCGCTCCGACGCACTTTCGATGGCCGCCCGCTGTGCCTCGAGCGAGGCCACTGCTTGCCCGGCCCGGTCGGCCAGCCGCGCCGCCTCGGTCACCGCGCTCCGCATCTCGGCCAGGATGGACGTCAGCTCCATCTGCTTCGAGACGAGGCGCTGCCGCACGAGGGCTGCGCCGGCTCGCTTCACGGCCAGGACTGCCTGGGCCGACTCGCTGGCCTGCAGCACGTCGGCATCCGCTCCCAACGCGCGGGCCGAGTACTCGTTGGCCGCGGCTACGTCGGCGAAGGTCTCAGCGGAAAGCAGCGCCTCGATGACGCCACTCGGGCCGACCTCGTAAACCGTCCTGGCATGGAGGTCGAGTGAGGCTTGGGCGGCTGCAACGGCGATCCGAGCTTCCCGGACCTCTAGGGTCGCCTCCACCAGCTGAAGGGATGCCCTGCCGGCCTGGCGTTCCAGGACCGAGTAGCGAGCGCTCAGGGTGTGCAGCTGGCCGCGGAGCTGGGCCAGCCTGACGAGCTTGGCTTCCCGATCCTCCCGGGCCTGCGAGAGCTGCTGTCCGATGGGGGATGCAGCGGCCGGCGCCGAGACCAGGATGGCCGTGAGCGCGACGATCAGGGCGGAGCCCCTCGTTCGCATGCTTCCCCCGCCTCGTCCGCCCCCTCCATGATGGGCGCACGAGGGGCCCAGCGTAGAATCGGTCGGACCGCCATGGCAACTACCTCCGGTCGGCCGTCCGAGGAGCCGTTTCGATGAAGCGCATAGGTGTCCTGACCGGCGGAGGGGACTGTCCGGGGCTGAACGGGGCCATCCGTGCCGTGGTCCGAACCGCCATCGGGGCTCTGGGATGGGAGGTCATGGGGTTTCGCAACGGCTGGCGGGGGGTGATGGACGGGGACGTCATCGAGCTCTCGACCGAATCGGTGAGCGGGATCTTGCACCGGGGAGGAACCATCCTCGGCAGCTCGGCGACCGATCCGTACCACGAGGGCGGCATCGACAGGGTCCGAGCCACATTCGAGGAGCTGCGGATCGAGGGGCTGATCGCGATCGGCGGAGAGGGGACCCTGAGGGCGGCGGCAAACATGACCGAAGAGGACCTTGCGGTCATCGGGATCCCCAAGACCATCGACAACGACCTCTGCGGCACGGACTACTGCATCGGATTCCACACGGCTGTGCAGATCGCCACCGATGCCATCGATCGGCTGCACAGCACGGCGGAGAGCCACAACCGGGTGATGCTGGTGGAGGTGATGGGCAGGAGCGCAGGCTGGATCGCCCTGTACGCAGGCACGGCCGGCGGCGGGGACGCCATCCTGATCCCCGAGATGCCGTTCGACCTCCGGGAAGTCACCGCGCACCTGCAGCGGCGACATTCGCGAGGACGATCGTTCTCGATCGTGGTGGTGGCCGAGGGGGCCGTCCCCAAGCCAGGCACCCTGACCATCCCCGAGTCCCCCGTTGACGAACGTGGGTTCCCACGGTTCGGGGGGATCGCCGCGGTCCTCGGCCCGGAGATCGAGGGGATGACTGGATTCGAGACGCGGGTGACCGTCCTCGGCCACGTCCAGCGGGGCGGCACCCCGGTGGCGAACGACCGAATCCTGGCCACCAGGTTGGGCATCGCCGCCGTGGAGACGGCAGCGCGGGGGGAATGGGGGACGATGGTGGCCGCCAGGGGGAACGAGATCACCACCGTCCCACTGAAGGAGGCCATCGCCGAGGTCCGTCGGGTCCCGATGGCGCTGTATCGGATGGCCGAGGTGTTCTTCGGATGAGGATCGGCGTGCTGACCGGCGGTGGTGACGTCCCAGGGCTGAACGCCTGCATCAAGGCCGTGACCAATCGGGCCGCCGAGGAGGGGCACTCGGTGCTCGGCATCCGCCGGGGATGGGCCGGCCTCCTCGAGTGCGATCCGGACGACGGCCAGTCGTTGGCGGCCAATACGGTCGCGCTCACGCCGGCGGTGGTGCGGACCATCGACCGATCGGGCGGGACGTTCCTGCACACGTCCCGGACCAACCCGGCCAAGGTCAGGGCCAAGGACGAGCCGGCGTTCCTGCGGACGGAGGGGCCGCAGGACGAGCCCCGCGACCACACCTCCCACGTCCTGAAGGCCCTGGAACAGCTGGGGATCGACGCCATGATCCCCATCGGCGGCGACGACACGCTGTCGTTTGCCCTCCGACTCCACGACGAGGGAGTGCCGGTGGTGGCCATCCCCAAGACCATGGACAACGATGTCCACGGAACCGACTACTGCATCGGGTTCTCCACGGCCATCACCCGGACGGTGAACTTCGCCCATCAGCTCCGCACCAGCGCGGGCTCCCATGAACGCCTGGCGGTGGTGGAGGTGTTCGGTCGGTACAGCGGGGAGACCTCGCTCGTCTCGGCATACCTGGCCGGCGTGGACCGGGCGATCATCTCGGAGGTCCCCTTCGACATCGAGCGCCTCGCCGGGTTGCTGATGCAGGACAAGGCGGCCAACCCCAGCAGGTACGCCATGATGACGATCTCCGAGGGCGCCACCATGGTCGGTGGCCAGATGGTGATGGGGAAGCACGAGGACGCCTTCGGGCACCGCAAGCTCGGGGGCATCGGCCAGATCACTGGCGAGGCCCTGAAGCAGATCACCGGCGAGGGGATCATCTACCAGCAGCTCGGGTATCTCATGCGGTCCGGCACGCCCGATTCCCTCGACCTCATGGTGGCCATCAACTACGCGGTCATGGCCGCGGACCTGGTGATCGAGGGCAACTTGGGGCGCCTGGTGGCCATGCGCAACGGAAACTACGTAAACGTGCCGATCGCCGTGGTCCGCCAGGGGGTGAAACGCGTCGACGTCGGGGCGCTGTACGACGTCCAGAACTATCGGCCGAAGATCCAGCACGTCGACGGCAAGCCGATGTTCCTGTACTGAAACTGGCCCATATACTGCCGGACGATGGGCGCCTACCTCGTCGACCTTCGCTCCGACACCGTCACCACGCCATCTCCAGCGATGCGAACGGCCATGGCCCAAGCGGAAGTGGGAGACGACTGGTTCGGCGACGACCCCACCGTGAATCGGCTCCAAGACCGGGCGGCCGAGATCACCGGCAAGGAGGCTGCGCTCTACGTCCCCACGGGGACCATGGCCAATCAGATCGCCCTCCGATTGCACTTCAGAGGGACCGGTCACCTAGTCGTGGCGGAATCCCGGGCCCACGTGGCCACGACGGAGGTCATGAGCGCCGCCGCCCTCTCGGGGATCGCCTTCCGGGCCATCGCCGGTGACGGCAGGGGACAGCTCTCCGCGGACCAAGTGCGCCGTGCCCTCGAGCCCGACGAGCCCTACGACGTGGACGTGGTCGACCTCGTCTCCGTGGAGAACACCCACGGGCACGCCGGCGGGACCGTGATGTCGGTCGATGACCTCCGGGCCATCCGCAAGGTGGCTCAGGAGGCCGGGGTCCCGGTGCACCTGGATGGGGCGCGCATCTTCAACGCGGCGGTGGCGAGTGGAACCGACGTCGCCGAGTTCTGCGCCGAGGTGGACACCGTGATGTTCTGCGTCTCCAAGGGACTGGGCGCGCCGATCGGCTCGCTCGTCTGCGGGCCGGCCGACATGGTTCGGGAGGCCCGCCGGCTGAAGATCCTGTTCGGGGGGGCCTGGCGGCAGGCCGGGGTGGTCGCCGCCGCGGGCCTGGTGGCCCTGGAGGATGGCCCCCAGCGCCTCCACGAGGACCACGTCCGGGCTCGTCGACTGGCCGACGGCGTGGCCGAGGCAATGCCCGGAGCGATCGACCCGGCGGCGGTTGAAACGAACATGGTCTACGCGGACACCGAAGCGGTGGGGATGGAACCGCTCGATGCGATCGCCCGGTTGAAGGAGCAGGGGGTGGGTGCGACGTTGGTGTCCGGGAATGTGCGGATGGTCACCCATGTCGATGTGACCGATCAGGACGTCGAGACGGCCATCGCGGCGTGGCGAACGGTCGCGGCGGCCGTCCGCGGGGAGGGACGATGAAGTTGATCGGCCAGCGATACCCGGAGGAGATCGCCAAGCGGATCCCACCGGGGCAGCGACTGGTGAAGGGGTGGCCGGTGCTCCATTACGGGCCGATCCCCACGTTCGACGAGGGTACCTGGGACCTCGCGGTATCCGGGGCGGTCGAGGACCCCTACACGCTCACCTACAGCGAGCTGAAAGGCCTCGGCCAGGCCGACGTTCAGGCAGACATGCACTGCGTCACCGGGTGGTCGACGCTGGACAACCAGTGGTCCGGTATCCCGTTCCGGGTCCTGGTGGAGAAGGCGAAGCCCAAGCCCGAGGCGAAGTGGGTCATCGCCCACTGCGACTACGGATACACCTCGGACCTGTCGCTGCAGGCCATGCTGGACGACGACGTCCTCGTGGCCTGGGCTCACAATGGCGAGCCGCTCGCGCGCGAGCACGGGTTCCCCCTTCGGCTGGTCGTCCCCAAGCGCTACGCGTGGAAGAGCGCGAAGTGGCTGCGGGGCCTGGAGTTCGCCGAGCAGAACAAGCGCGGATTCTGGGAGATGCGCGGGTACCACGTCCACGCCGATCCCTGGCGCGAGGAGCGGTACTCCTACCAGGAAGGCTCACGCGGCGAGCTCGAGCCCTAGCCCTCAGTCGGCGGCGAGGCGGCGAAGGGTCGCGATATTGCGCGCATGATCGTCGAGTCGGCCCGGCGTCTCCACGACGAGCGCGAGGTCCCGGACCTCGGGTCGGTGGAGGATCTCGAAGAAGCCCTCCACCCCGATGCCGCCCTGACCGATGTGTTCGTGGCGATCCCGTCGGGATCCCCGTTCGTACTTCGCATCGTTCGCGTGGATCAGGACGAGCCGATCGTCCAGGCCACTCGCATGCAACTCCTCGAAGCAGGTGGCCACCCCCTCGGGCTCATCGAGCGCATATCCCGCGGCGAACAGGTGGCATGTGTCGGCACAGAGCTTCAGTCGATCGTCGCTTACCGCGTCGAAGAGGCGGGCGGCCTCGGGGAACGTGGCGGCCACCGAGCCAGCCGTCCCCGCGGTGAGCTCCACCACGACGTCGCAGTCGCCCTGCGCCGGAACGGCTCGCAACGCCGAGACCGCTCGGTGGAAGGCCTCGGCGGGCTCGCCCGGACCACCGGACCCGGCGTGCACGACGTAACCGTTCGCGCCGATGCTCGAGGCGGCCGCCACCGAGCGGCGCACGACGTCGATCGAACGCTCCAAGAACTCGGTAACCGGCGATGCGACGTTCACCACGTAGGGGGCGTGCACGAACATCGGACCGAGCCCGGATTGCGCCCATGCTTCGCGGAACGCGGCAGCCTCCTTGGCCGAGATCCGGGGCGGTGCCCACGCTCGCGGGTTGGAGATGAACACCTGGATGGCGTCCGCGCCGCACTCGCGGGCGGCGCGGATCGCCGACAGCAGGCCGCCCCTGGTGGGGACGTGAGCCCCGATCCTCACGCCACGTAGATCGTCACCGTGGAGCCGGCTCGGACGGTGGATCCAGGGTTGGGCAGCTGGCCTCTCACCGTGTCGCCGCTCGAGCCCGGCACGGGGAGGACGGAGGCGTTCAGGCCGAGGGTGTGGATCGCCGCGACGGCCTCCGTCCGGCTCATCCCCACGAAGCTGGGCACCTCGAAGAACTCCGGCCCGAGCGACACCACGATGGTGACGGCATCGCCGGGCTGGAGCTTGGTCCTTGGCTCGGGATCCTGAGCGATCACCTGGCCACGGGGTACCCCGTCGGAGTACTTGCCTCGCTTGATCACCACCCACGGGGTCAACATGCGCCGAGCCTGGTCCTCCGACCTTCCCACCACCTTGGGCACCGGTTCGGGCGTCGGCCCCTTGCTCACCACCACGTCGATCTCGCTCCCCTGCGGGGCCTTTCCGCTCGCCGGCTCGCTCTGGTGGATGATCCGGCCCTCGGGGAACCGGTCGCTGAATCGCGGCATTCTCTTGCCCAGCGCCAGGTGGGCCTCCCGTACGAGGTCCCGGGCCTCGGGGATCGTCTTCCCCACGAGGTCGGGCACCGGCACTGGTCGAGGGCCAAGGGACGGCGTCAGGGTCACCTTCGTCCCCGTGCGAACGACAGTCCCGGGAGGTGGCTGGACCTGCAGGACGCGGGCCGCCGGCACCTGGAGCGAGTACCGACCGGCGCCCACCGAGACCTCGAGGTCGGCCACCGTGAGGCGTGCCGTGGCCTCGGCAACCGGCAGGCCGAGGACCCGTGGGACGTCCACGTTGTGAGGGATCAGATACGTCCATCCGCCCCATGCCGCGGCCGCCAGAGCGAGCACCCCGAGCATCGAGGCGAGGAGCCATGCACCGCGCCGCCGCCGGCCGGTGCGCCTGTCGCGGGGGATGACCACCGTCGGGGCACGTCCTGGGTCTCGCTGCTGCGACGACGCAGGCACCTCGCGGACAAGCTGTTGGATCGGCCGGGCGGCCGGGAATGATTCGGCCTCGGCGGCGAGGTCGCGACGCGCTTCGGTCGCCGACTCCGGCCGAAGCTCCCGATCCTTCTCCGTCATCGACCCCACCCAGCCGTCGAGGCCCTTCGGCACCATCGTGTTTCGGGCCGAGGGCCGGGGGACGCGATCGCGCAGATGCTTGTACGCGATGGCCACCGACGTCTCGCCGTTGAAGGGCGCGCTCCCCGTGAGTAGCTCGAAGGCCACGATCCCAACCGAATAGAGGTCGGTGCGGGGATCGGCCGGCTCGCCCAGGAGCTGCTCGGGCGCGAGGTAGTGGGCGGTCCCCGAGATGGTCCCCGTCTGGGTGGAGCGCGCGTCCGCGTAGGCGTGTGCCAGCCCGAAGTCCGTCACCTTGGCCGCGCCGTCCGGGGTGAGCAGGACGTTCTCTGGCTTGACGTCGCGGTGAACGATCCCCTTTCGGTGGGCATGCTCGAGGGCCGCGAGCACCTGCAGGAGGACGTCGGCGGCCTGAGCCGGGGCGAGCAACCCTTCCGCGGCGAGGACGTCGCGGAGGCTCTGGCCCCGAACGAACTCCATCACCATGAAGTACACGCCGTCGACGGCCCCCCAGTCGTGCACCCCGACGATGTTCGGGTGGCTGAGGCCCGCTGCGGCCCGGGCCTCCCGGCGGAACCGGTCGACGAAGCCCGGATCCGAGGCCAGATTGGGGTGGAGGACCTTGACGGCCACCTCCCGCGCAAGGACGGCGTCGTGGGCCCGGAAGATCTCCCCCATCCCCCCCGCGGCGATCCGCTCCAGGACCTGGTACCGGCCGTCGAGCGTGGTTAGGGTGGAGGTGGTCTCGGAGATGCGGACCGTGCGATCCGGTTCTGTACGGCTGGACGTCGCTGGACCTCCCGCGCGCGGGCGACGTGTGAAGGGCCGGGGCCCATCGTAGCGTGGAACGGAGGCCGGATGGGCGAACCGGGAGGTCTTGCCCATGATGGGGAGAACTATCAGGACGCGTTCGCCCGCATCGAATCGGCCGTGGAAGCGGGTCAGGCGGACCTGTCCGGGCTCGGATTCTGGCGCCTGCTTCGTCGAGTGAAGGTCGAGCCCATCCTCGCCGAGCACTGGGCCGACCAGGCCGGCCGGATCGACCGCAAGGCGTTCGAGACCCGGGTCAGGTTCCGGTTCCCGGTGTGGTTCGGGAACCTGGTGCTGCTGATCGGCGTGCTGTTCGGAGCGGCGGCGACGGTTTGTGGCATGCGTTGCGACAACCAGACCGTGGCCGGATGGGCCTTCGTGGTCGCGGGCGTGGCGTGGTCGGTGTGCGTCCACGACCTCGCGCATTGGGCCGTTGGCCGCCTGGTCGGTATCTCGTTCCTGGCCTACTACATCGCGTTCCCTCCATGGCCAGGGCTGAAGATCGACTACGCCTCCTACCTTCGGGCATCACCGGCAGCGCGGGCCTGGATGCACGCGTCCGGCACCCTGGCCACGAAGGTCGCGCCATTCGCGGCCCTTATGTTCTGCCTCGCCGCGAACGGCCCGGGGTGGGCCGTCTGGGTCCTGGCCGGCATCGGCGCGTTCCAGATCGTCACGGACATACTGTTCTCAAGAACGAGCAGCGATTGGAAGCGGGTGGCGCGGGAACGGGCCCTGGCTCGGGCCCAGGTCGGCCATCGACGATAGCGACCTATACTGAGATGGAACCACCGGGGAGCTCGGGACAACCGGGCTGAGAGGCCGGCTCGAGGGGCTCAAGCAGCGAAGCGGTAGCCCCTGAACGAGGCTCAAGCAGTGAAGGCGGTAGCCCCAGAACGCGGGCTCAAGCAGCGAAGCGGTAGCCCCAGACATCGAAGCGCCGGCGACCCGAGGAACCTGATCCCGGTAATGCGGGCGGAGGGAACGATGGGCGCGATCGATCCGGAATGGCTCCGGGTCCATGTCATCACCTCGAGCGGGCTCGTCCCGGGCCGCGGGCACATCGATGTGGCGGATGCGGCGGTAGAGGGCGGCGCCGACGTGGTGCAGCTCCGCGCGCCCGAGCTCTCGGACGACGAGCTGCTGTCAGTGGCACGCGAGATCGAACGCCGCTGCAAGAGGAGCCAGGTCCTGTTCGTCGTGAATGACCGGATCGACATCGCCGTCGCGGTCGGGGCCGGGGGGGCGCATGTGGGCCAGGGGGACCTTCCCGAGACCGCCCGCGAACGACTCGGGCCACGGGGAGTGCTGGGGATCAGCGTGGCGGCGCCGAAGCAGGCCGAAGCGGCCGAGAGGGCCGGAGCCGACTACCTTGGAGTCACGGTGTTCGCCACGCCGACCAAGGCAGAGGCCGTCCCCATCGGGCTGGACGGCCTCCGATCCATCGTCGAAGCGACATCGCTCCCGGTCGTCGGGGTCGGCGGGATCGATCCCTCGAATGCGCGGAAGGTCCTTGCGACGGGGGCCGCCGGCGTCGCGGTCGTTTCGGCGGTGGGGACGGCGTCGGACCCGGTCGCGGCCACCCGGCGGCTGGTGGAGATCGCCCGGACGCCGGCATCCGTGCCGGGAGACTGAGCCGACATGGCGGAGCCGCGTCTGGGCAAGGCCACGGCGGAGTTGTTCGAGCAGGTCATCCTGCGCCGGCTGGGGGCGAAGGATCCCGACGTCCTGGTGGGCCCGGAGCACGGTGTCGATGTCGGCGTCGTGCGAGTGGCCGACGGCGTGGCCATGGCGCTGACCGCCGACCCCGTGTTCATCGTCCCGGCGTACGGCTGGGACCGGGCGGCGTGGTTCGCCGTGCACATCCTCGCCTCGGACGCTGCCACGAGCGGCCTTCCCCTTCGGTGGATGGCCGTGGACCTGAACCTGCCACCGGAGGTCACCGACGAGGAACTGACCGCGCTGTGGGATGCGTTCCACCGGACGTGCCGGGACATCGGGGTCGCCGTCATCACCGGACACACCGCCCGATACGAGGGCTGCGCGTGGCCCATGGTGGGCGGGGCCGTCTGCATGGCCGCCGGACGGGAGGACCGCTACGTGACGCCGAAGATGGCGCGACCCGGCGACGCGATCGTGGTGACGAAGGGTGCGGCCATCGAGGCCACCGCGCTGTTCGCGGCGACGTTTCCCGAGCGTCTGGGAGGGAGCCTGGGGGAGGACGTGGTGAACGCGGCCGACGCCCTGTTCGAGCGGATGACCGTGGTGCCGGAGGCGGCTGTAGCCCGGGAGTTCGGCCTTCGGGACGAGGGGGTGACGTCGATGCACGACGCAACGGAGGGCGGCGTGTTCGGCGGGCTCACCGAGGTCGCCTCGGCCTCCGGAGTGGGGATGCGGGTCGAGCAGGCCATGATCCCCGTGCGGCCAGAGGTCCGCGCCGTCTGCGAGCACGCCGGGATGGACCCGTACACGTCGATCTCCGAGGGCACCCTGATCTGCACGGTGGTCCCGGGCCGAGCCGACGCGTTCGTGTCGGCGCTCCGGGATGCCGGCATCGATGCTTCGGTCGTTGGGCTGGTGACGGAGGCGGAGCGCGGTGCCGTCCTGGTGACCGATCGAGGCGACGAACCGCTCGAGCACCCCGGGCTGGATCCGTTCTGGGGAGCGTTCGGCCGGTGGGCCGGGGAGGCCGCGGGGATCTCGGAGAGCGCCTGATGGTACGGTTCGATTGACTTGGAGTTCTTCGCCATCCTCGGGCTGATCCCCCTGGTGCTGCTGGGGCTCGTCGTCCTGGGAGTCCTGGCCCTGGCGGGACGAGGCGAGCCCGACCCCACGGGCGGTCGTACCTACGCCCTTTATCTCTTTGCCGTCACGTTCATCTCGCTGTTCATCACGCTGTTCGCGCTGATCGGCGTGGTCCAGGCGGTGGTGCGCATCCCCCTCTCGGACGCCGGCGGGGAGGTCCCGGTCGCGATCGGATCCTCCGGCGCGGGGTACGGATCGGTCGGCGGGTCGGAGGGACTCACCACGCCGGTGCCGGGATTCGAGACACACTCGGCCGTGGCGCAGTACCAGTCGTTCGACCCAGACCGGGACTTGTGGCGGATGGCCGTTCAGGCGGCCCTGATCGCCCTGGCGGCGGGGATCGTCCTCCGCTTGCACACGTCCTGGGCCCGAGAGCTCCTGAATGAGCCGGGGGTGGAAGGCAGCCCGGCGTGGCGAACCTACCAGGCGTACGTTCACGCCGTCTGCTTTGTCTCGGTTCTGATCGCGCTGGTGGCTGGGGCAGCGGCAGCCTACGGGCTGTTCAGGCTCATCGCTCCGGGGGTCACCGCGCAGTTTTCGTCTTCGACCGCCGAGCGCCAGGGTGGGATCGCGCAGTTCGTGACCGGCGGCCTCTCGGTCCTCGCCTCCTACGCGGTCTTCGCCTACCACTGGCGGCGCTCGGCTCGCGGGTCTCCCCGGGCCTCGACGGGCTGACGCTCGCCGATGAAGGGTTCGGGATAGCCAGCCCTCCGGTCCGCCGGTCCGCCCCGAGCCTCGCGATAGGGTTGTCCGGCCATGGACCTGGTCACGGTGGGCGACGTGATGGTCGATGTCAGTGTGGAGGCGACGGCGCTGGCGGAGGGAGGTGACGTCCACGGGCGGGTGGTGGTTCGACCGGGCGGCAGCGCGGCGAACGCCGCGGTGTGGGGGGCCGCGACCCGGGCCACCGCCCGGCTCCACGGGCGGGTCGGCGACGACCTGGGCGGTCGGCTGCTCCAGGAATCGATCGCCGAGCACGGCGTGGAGACCATGCTCGCGGTGGACGCCCAGGCGCGGACCGGATCGCTGCTGGTCGTCCACTCGGCGGGGGAGCGATCGATGGTCGCCGACCGGGGAGCGAACGCTCGCCTGTCCCCCGCTGATCTCCCCGCCGAGATCGAGGCGGCCGCGGTGCTGGTCTCGGGCTACCTCCTGCTCGACGAGTCATCGTTTCCGGCGGCGAGGGCCGCACTGAAGCGCGCGAAGGCTCGATACGTCGCCGTGGACGCTGCCTCCTGGCCGCTCCTGCGGGAGTTCGGCACCACCCGTTTCTTCGCCGCGACGGAGTCGGCATCGGTCCTGTTGGTGAACGAGCTCGAGGCCGAGGTGCTGTGCGGCCGGCGGGGAGAGGACGCCGCGGAGACCCTGGCCCGGCGATACCCGGTCGTGTGCGTCAAGCGCGGCCCGCGCGGGGCGGCGATGTCGTGGGAGGGCCTGCTCATCCGGTACGAGGGCGAGCCCGTCGTGGAAGCCGATCCGACCGGCGCCGGGGATGCCTTCGACGGCGTGTTCCTCGCGGCCTTGGCGACGGGTGCGTCACCGGGGGACGCTCTTCGGGCGGCGTGCGCCGCTGGCGCCCGGGTGGCGGCAGGCCCCGACCTGTGGCCGAGGGCTGGATGACTGGCCCGATCCGGCTCTCGGAGGAGGTGGCCGAGGCCCTCGCCGGCGGCCGGCCGGTCGTCGCTCTGGAGACGAGCGTCCTGGCCCAGGGCCTGCCGGTTCCGCAAAACGACGAGGCCGCCGGGGCCATGGCCGGCGCCATCCGCGCGACGGGGGCCGTGCCCGCATGGATAGCCGTCGACGGCGGTCAGGTCCGGGTCGGAGTCGCCGACGCTGACCTCGCTCGCTTGGCGATGCCGGGTGAGGCGGCCAAGGTCGCCCGGCGGGACCTGCCCGTGGTCGTGGCATCGGGTGGCCTTGGCGCGACCACCGTCTCGGCGGCGGTGTGGGCCGCTCACCGTGCCGGGATCGACGTCCTGGCGACCGGGGGGATCGGCGGGGTGCATCACGGCTCCGGCGACGTCTCAGCGGACCTGCTCGAGCTCGCCGCGACGCCCGCCCTGGTGGTGTGCTCCGGTCCCAAGTCGATCGTGGACCCCGGGGCCACGATGGAACGCCTCGAGGAGCTGGGCGTGTCGGTGGTCGGCTATCGGTCCGACCGGCTGCCGTTCTTCGTGGCCGGGCAGGCCGACGTTGCGCTCGAGCACCGCGTCGACAGCCCGGTGGCGGCGGCCGCCGTGGTCCAGGCGCTCCGAAGGCTCGACGTCCGCTCGTCCGTCGTCCTGTGCAACCCGGTTCCCGACGGCGTCGCGCTGGACCGCGACCTCGTGGCCAACGCCGTTCGAGCATGCGAGGAGGCCGCGGTGAGTCGAGGGGTCCGAGGCAAGGACGTGACCCCGTTCCTGCTGTCCTGCCTGGCCGAGCGGACCAGTGGCCAGAGCCTCCGGGCGAACCTGGCGCTGCTGGAAAGCAACGCTGGTCTGGCCGCGGAGGTGGCCTCGGCGCTCGCTAGCGCAGCCAAGTCTTAGCGATGGCCTTGGAGAAGTGCCAGCCGTAGCGAAGCGACTTCGGCTTCTTCGATTCCCCGCCGCGCCGGGTGAGGAACGTGACCGGCACCTCCACGATCCGGGCTCGGTGTCGCAAGCACTCGATCAGCACCTCCGAGCTCCAGAACTGGTCCTGCTCCAGCACCAGCTTGCGGAGCGTGTCCGCCCGGGTGGCCCGGTACCCGCTGGACGCGTCGGTGATCCGTTGGCCGGCGAGGATGGTCACCAGCCACGAGAAGAAGTGCACGCCGGCGTGACGGATCAGGGGTCCTCGCTCGAACTCGCCGAGCATCCGCGAGCCGTTCACGTGGTCGGCCTGGCCCTCGATGATCGGCTTGACCAGGACGGGCATCTCCTCGGGCAGGTGCTGCCCGTCGGCATCGATCGTGACCACGATGTCGGCCCCCAGTCTCAGCGCGATCTCGTAGCCCACCCGGAGCGCCAGCCCCCCGCCCCGGCGGATCGGGAGTCTGGCCACGAGCGCCCCCGCCCGCCGCGCCGCGTCCGCCGTGCCGTCCTCGGAGCCGTCGTCGATGACGATGGGGAGGACCTCGTATCCATCGATGTCGTCGGGCATCGCATGGATCACCGCGCCGACGTTCCCCTCCTCGTTGTGGGCGGGGGAGATGACCACGATCCCCCTCCCCGACGTCAGGGTCCTGGCCGCGTCCCAATCGAACCGCTCCCTGCCGAAGGCCTCGACCAGCAATCGCATGTTCCGCTCGTTCACGTCCACGTGGGACTGCAACCGGATCACCAAGGCGAACAGGACGGCCACGGCGGCGAGCAGGAGCGCCGTGAGGCGCCGCCCGCTTCCCGGCCTGAAGTGCAGGAGATCGAAGAAGGGATTGAACAGGTCGGGCACGATGGCCAAGAGCAGGACGCCGATGGTGAGGACCGACGAGATGATGAGCGACAGTCGGCTGATCTGGCGCCGCCTGTGGCGGACGATGGCGATGGAGAGGAACGCGACCGCCGCGAGCCCTCCGAGGATCCGCAGGGCGATCATGGCTCGTCCCTCAGCGCGTGGTGCGCTCGCGAGCCGGGGGACGCCACCTGGTGCTCGGCATGATGTGATCCAGGATGACGCGGTCCTTGTGCCGTTCGATGGCAGAGAACATCGACTCGATGAGCGTCTCCGACAGCAGGTGGGGATCCAGCCCGAGGTCGAGGAGCTTCGTGTGCGCGGGGTTGTAGTAATGCTCCTCCGACTCCACCCGCGGGTTGTCGAGGTGACGGACCTCGACCGGAAGGCCGTACGCCGCGCCCGCGTCGTGCACCTGTCGAGCCAGGTCCAGGATGGAGAACTGCTCCGTGAACTGGTTGAACACCCGATATTCCCCCGGCTCGGGGGGGTTCAGCACGGCGAGCTCGACGCACCGCAGCGTGTCGACGATGTTCAGGTAGCCACGGGTCTGGCCGCCTCTGCCGTACACGGTGAGGGGGTGGCCGATGACGGCTTGGAGGCAGAATCGGTTCAGCGCGGTGCCGAACACCTCGTCGTAGTCGAACCGCGTAGCCAGGCGGGGGTCGAGCGTCGTCTCGTCTGTCTCGATGCCATACACCACGCCCTGGTTGAGGTCGGTGGACCGTAGTCCCCAGATGCGGCAGGCGAACTGGATGTTGTGCGAGTCGTGGACCTTGCTCAGGTGGTAGAGGCTCCCCGGCATCTTGGGGAAGGGCAGCGTGTCGCTTCGGCCC
>DASSSA010000071.1:0-6772 GCA_035701505.1 Actinomycetota bacterium | reverse complement strand
GCGTTCATCTCGCCGAGAGGCATGGGGATGGGCGACGTGAAGCTCGCCGCCCTCATCGGCCTGGTCCTGGGATCGGTGGGGCTCCGGTACGTGACCGTGGCGGCCGCGGCCGGGATCCTGCTTGGTGGGGTGGCGGCCATCGTGGCCCTCATCGCCGGGGCCAGCCGGAAGAAGGCCATCCCCTTCGGTCCGTTCCTCGCGGTGGGAGCACTGGTGGCGGCGTTCCTGGCCCCCGAGATCTCCTCGGCCTACCTCAGATACGTCACCTGACCCGGCCCCTCGGCCGGCGTTCCCCAAGGACGAAGCAACCCTTCTCGCGGTGACATCTGTGGCATTTGAGCAGAAGAGCTAATTACATATGTGTAATTAAGCCTACCGTGCCGAAAGAGCACTTGCGTGGTTGTTGACCGGGCTTGTGACGGATGTTAGGTTCCGGGGCCCTCCACAGGCGCTGTGGCAGAAGTAATCCAGGGGAGCACATGGTGAAGATGTTGGAGATGTTACGAAAGTGACGGCTGTGGCGAAAGTGACGGGTAGGCACGGGAGGGCGCGTCGATGAGCAAGCGGCGGCCCTTCGTGGGGGACCGGCTCCTCACCGTGAGCGAGGTGGCGGCGACGATGCGCGTCTCGAACATGACGGTGTACCGGCTCATCAAGTCCGGCCAGCTCCCGGCGATCCGAGTGGGCAAGAACTTCCGGATCCGGGAGTCGGACGTGGACAAGTACCTCTCGGAGCGCTCGGTCAAGGCGGAGGGCGACGAATGATCCGGGGACGCCCCATCCAAGGCTGGTGGCGGGACGGGGACGAGGACCAGCTCCTCACCGTGGGCGAGGTCTGTGACGCGATGCGGGTCTCGAACATGACGGTGTACCGGCTCATCAAGTCCGGCGAGCTGCCGGCGATCCGGTTGGGCAAGACCTACCGGGTCCTCGAGTCCGAGGTCGAGCGATACCTGTCCGGCTTGCTGGTCATGGTGGAGGCCGAGTAGATGGCCAAGACGCTCGTCGGTCTCGATATGGGTTCGACCGCGGTGCGAGCGGCCGAGGTGACCGCGGGGGACGTCCCGGTGCTGTCCCGGGCGGCCCAGGTCCCTCTGCCCTCGGGCGCGGTCGAGAACGGAGAGGTTCGTCAGCCCCAGGTGGTTGGCGAGGCCCTCAAGGAGCTGTGGGGCCGCAGCCGGATCCGCGGCCGGCAGGTTCGGATAGGGGTCGGCAACCAGCGGGTCGTGGTCCGGGAGATCGCCCTTCCGTGGCTCCCCGACAAGGAGCTCCGCGCGTCCCTCGGGTTCCAGGTCCAGGAGTTCATCCCCATCTCCGTCGATGAGGCCGTGCTGGACTTCGACCCACTCGGCGAGTTCGAGCTTGAAGGCCGCCGGATGCTCCGGATCCTCCTGGTCGCGGCGCAGAAGATGATGATCGGCGAGGCTGTGGCAGCCGTGCAGGCCGCCCGGCTGGAGCCGGTGGGCATCGACCTCAATCCCTTCGCCCTGGTGAGGGCGGTGGGAACCGTGGAGGCGCTGAACCTCGAGACCCCTGGCGACGAGGCCATCGTGGACGTGGGGGCCCACGTGACCAACATCAGCGTCCACGACCGCGGCGTCGCCCGGTTCGTGCGGATCCTGCCGACGGGAGGCCGTGACATCACGCTCGCCATCGCTCGGGGCCTGGGCGTGGACGACGAGGTCGCCGAGCGGCTCAAGCGCGGGGAGGACGTGGAGGCGGGTCCGGCCTATGAGGAAGTCGAGCGGGTGTCCCTGTCCCGGGCCGGGACCCTGGTCGACGAGATCCGATCCTCGCTCGAGTTCTATACGGCCCAGGTGCCCGGGGCGAGGATCGGGCGGGTCCTGGTCACGGGCGGGGGCTCGAAGCTTCGCGGCTTCCTCGAGCTGGTGCAAGAGCGCATCCCCGTGAGGGTGGACCGAGGCCGAGTGTTCGAGCGCGTGAAATCCGAGCTCGACCTTCCCCCCGAGGCGATGGAGGACGCGGAGCCGGTCCTCGCCGTCGCCGTCGGCCTGGCCATCCCCGGGAGGTGACGATGACCCAAGTCAACCTCCTTCCCTCCGAACTCCGCGCTCGTGAGGCGACTCGTCGCCTCACGAGCGTGGTCGTGATCGTCGGCGTGCTCGTGCTCGGGCTGGTCGGGCTGTTCTACTTCTTCCAGGTCATGAGCCTCTCGCGGGCCCGGGACGACCTGGCCGATCAGGAGGCTGTGAACACACAGCTCCAGGCGCAGGTCAACGACCTCCAGCGGTTCCAGGATCTCCAGAATCAGCTCGAGGCCAAACAGGGGTTGGTCGATTCGGTGTTCATCGGCGAGGTGTCCTGGTCGACCGTGCTCGGGGACATCTCCAAGGTCATCCCGTCGGAGGCCTATCTCACCAGCCTCACCGGCTCGATCGCGGCAGCGACGGAGACGCCGGCCACCCAAGGAGCCTCCCTGATCGGCAACATCTCGTTCACCGGTGTGGTGAGGGAGACGGACCCGCTCGCCACCTGGTTGACCAGGCTGGAGCAGGTGGACGGGTGGGAGAACGCCTGGATGACCTCCGCAACGGAGCAGGCGCCGTTCTCGCGCGTCTACACGTTCAACAGTGGGCTCGACCTGTCGGTCGACGCGGCGACCAGGCGCGGGAGGGGGCTCACATGAGCCGCCGGGGACCGATCATCGCGGGCGCGATCATCGCGGTGGTCGCGGTGCTGTTCGTCTTCTTCCTGGTGCTCCCCAAGATGAACGAGGTGACCAAGACACAAGAGGAGGTCACGGCGGCGGAGGCTCAGGAGACGGCCCTCCGCGCTCAGCTCGCCAGCCTGAAGGAGGCGCAAGCGAACGCCCCCCAGGTGAAGGCCCAGATCGCGGAGCTGAGCAATGAGGTGCCGCCAACGGCGGACCTCCCCGCTCTCATCAGGCTGCTGACCGCGGCGGCCGACGCCTCGGGCGTGGACTTCTTCACCGTGGCGCCGGGGAACCCCCTGCTCGATCCCGCCGGGGCGTTCTCGACCATCCCGACGGCGATCTCGGTGACCGGAGGCTACTTCGCACTTCAGCAATTCCTGTACAAGCTGGAGTCGCTGCCGCGGGCGGCCAAGGTGACCAGCGTCTCGATCACCCCAGCGGGGACCGCGCCATCCGGCTCGACGGTGAGCTCCCTCAGCATGCAGCTGAGCGTGGAGTTCTACACGACCGACACGAGCGCTGGGCCCGGATCCGTGCCCGGGCCGAGCGAGGGAGCCTAGGACCGTGGCCCTCTCCCCCCGTGACCGGCGCGCGCTGATGCTGTTCGGCGCCGCGGCGGGTGTCGCGCTGCTTGCCTTCGTCTTCCTGAACGTGCTGCGGGGTGGTGGGGGGGAGGAGGCGCCGCTGCCGCCTATCTCGACCGGCGGCCCGACGCCGCCTCCCATCGTCAGCCCCACCCCGACGCCCCGCGAGACGCTGCCGCCGGTGGTCCTGGCCGGGTCCCGTGACCCGTTCTCCATCCCACCGTCCCTGCAGACAGGATCGCCGCCACCACCCGGCGGCAGCGTCAGCCCCCCTCCACCGGGAGGAACGGGCACGGTACCGCCTCCGCCTCCCCCCGGGGGGACGGGGACGTCGCCGACCCCCACCCCGACGACCCCGGGTGGTGGACAGAGCACCACGATGGGCGGCCACACCGTCGTGCTGCTCGACATCTTCCAGGGTGGCACCAAGGTCCAGGTTGAGGTGGACGGCTCGGTGTTCACGGTGTCGGTGGGCGAGCGCTTCGACGGGAACTTCAGGCTCGTCTCGATCAGCGGGAGCTGCGCGCGCTTCGTCTTCGGCGACGAGGGGTTCACGCTCTGCACGAGCCCGCAGAAATAAAGCTCCGGCGGTCCGCGCACGGGGGGAGCGGTCGCCGGTTCGAGGGCGGTCCCGGGAAACCGGGACCGCCCTCCGCACTCACCTATCATGAGGTCCATGTTGCGGCTGCTCACGGCCGGTGAATCGCACGGCAAGGCCCTCGTGGCGGTCCTGGAGGGATTGCCCGCCGGGGTTCCCGTGGCCCCGAAGGAGGTGGCCGGCGAGCTGGCCCGGCGCCGTCAGGGATACGGCCGCAGCGGCCGACAGAAGCTCGAAGGCGACCGGTTCGAGATCCTGTCCGGCGTCCGGCACGGACGCACGCTCGGAAGCCCCATCGCCATCACGATCGAGAACGCGGAGTGGGAGGAGAAGTACCGAGACCTGATGGCGGTGGAGGGCGAGGCCGACCCCACGGACAAGCTTACCCGGCCCCGTCCAGGCCACGCCGACCTCGCCGGCGTCATGAAGTACGGGTTCGACGACGTGCGGAACGTCCTGGAGCGCGCGAGCGCGAGGGAAACGGCGGCCCGGGTGGCAGCGGGGTGTCCGTGCAAGGCGTTCCTGGCCGAGCTCGGTATCCGCGTGCTGTCCCACGTCGTGCGGATCGGGACGGTGGCGGTGCCTGACGGCGCTCGGCCGCCCGAACCGGAGGACCTGGAGGAGGTGGACGCCTCGCCGGTCCGGTGCTTCGACGACCGGGCCTCGGCCGCGATGGTGGAGGAGATCGACGGGATCCGAAGGGCGAAGGACACGCTGGGTGGGATCTTCGAGGTCATCGCCTACGGCTGCCCGCCCGGTCTGGGGTCCCACGTGCAGTCCGACCGAAAGCTCGACGCTCGCGTTGCTCTCGCGCTCATGAGCATCCAGTCGGTCAAGGGCGTGGAAGTCGGCGACGGGTTCGCCTCCGCCCGGCGCGTTGGCTCGGAAGCCCACGACGAGATCGTGGTGGGTGGCGCCGGTCTGTCCCGAACCTCAACGCGGGCCGGAGGGATCGAAGGTGGCATGAGCACGGGACAGCCCATCCGAGTCCGTGCAGCCATGAAGCCGTTCTCCACCGTCCCCCGGCCCCTTTCCACCGTGGACCTCGCGACCAAGAGGCCGGACGTGGCGATCAGGCAGCGGACGGACGTGTGCGCCGTGCCGGCGGGAGGAGTGGTGGGGGAAGCGGCGACGGCCTTCGTCCTGGCGCAGGCCGTCCTGGAGAAGTTCGGCGGGGACTCCCTCGCTGAGACCCGGCGCAACCTCGAGGGCTACGTCGCGACCCTGCCATGATCGTCTACCTCGTGGGGATGCCGGGATCCGGCAAGTCGACCGTCGGCCCCGAGCTGGCCGGACGACTCGGCGTCTCGTTCGTGGAGCTCGACGCCGAGATCGAGCGGGTCGCGGGCAGGTCGGTTCGCGACATCTTCGCTGCGGAGGGCGAGCCCCGCTTCCGCGAGCTCGAGGCGGCCGCCCTCACCGAGGCCGCCGCCCAGGACCCCTCCGTGGTCTCGTGCGGAGGGGGTGTCGTCTTGGAGCCGGCCAACCGGGTCACGCTCCGGGCCACGGGCGAGGTGGTGTTCCTGTCGGTGGCCCTGGAGGTCCTGAAGGAACGGGTGTCGCCATCGGCCGACCGCCCGCTCATCCACGCGGAGGCCGACCTCGAGCGGCTGTTCCGGGACCGCGAGCCGCTGTACCGCGAGTTCGCCGCCCATGTCGTCGACGCGAGCGCCCCGCCCGACGAGGTCGCCGAGGCCATCGAGAAGGAGCTCACCCGGTGGTCCGCGTGAGCGTGGCCGTCGCCGGCTCGAGCTACGACGTGGTCATCGGGCAGAGCATCCTGGAGGAGGCCGCCACCTGCCTGCCAGGGCTCGACGAGGCCGAGAAGGGATTCGTAGTGGCGGATCCCGCGGTGGCCGGAGCGTATCTGGAGGAGCTCACCGGTGGTCTGGAGCCCGGGGGGCTGCGGGTGGTCCACCTCGGCGTGCCGGCCGGCGAGGAGGCCAAGTCGCTCCCCACCGTGGTGGCCCTCCACCGCCAACTGGCCATGCAGGAGGCGCATCGCGACGACGTGGTGATCGCCCTCGGCGGCGGGTCCGTCGGCGACCTGGCCGGGTTCGTAGCGGCAACGTACATGCGAGGGATGCGGTTCATCCAGGTCCCGACGACGCTCACAGCACAGGTGGACGCCGCCATCGGAGGCAAGACCGGCGTGAACCTTCCGGAGGGGAAGAACCTGGTCGGTGCGTTCCACCAGCCGGTGGCGGTGCTGACCGATGTGGCCACGCTCGCCACCCTTCCGGAGCGCGAGTTCCGCTCCGGCCTGGCCGAGGTGGCCAAGTACGGTCTGTCCATCGAGCCCTCGCTCCTGGAGGTCCTGGACGGCCGCCTGGACTCGGTCCTGGCCCGGGATCCGGTCCTCATGGAGGACGTGGTGGCCCGGTGCGTCCGAGCGAAGGCCGGGGTGGTGGCCGCGGACGAGCGCGACCTGGGAGCCCGGCTGGTCCTGAACTACGGGCACACGCTCGGCCATGCGCTGGAGCGGCTGGAGGAGTTCTCCGGCCGGTCGCACGGCGAGGCTGTGGCCGTGGGGATGACGTTCGCCGCGCGATTGGCCGAGGCGCTCGGGACGGCGCGCCCGGGCCTGGTCGCCCGGCACGCTCGCACCCTCAGCCCCCTCGGCCTGGAGCCGGAGGGGCGCCTCCCGGCGAGCGACCGGATCCTCGACGCCATGCGGATGGACAAGAAATACCGAGGGGGCATCCGGTTCGTGCTCCTGCAGGACGTGGGACGTCCCGTGGTGGTGGACGAGGTTCCGGAGGACGTCCTGGGAAGTGTCCTGAAAGAGATGGGGGCGGCGGGATGAGCCGACCGGCCGGAGACCGAAGGGCCGAAGGGTGAACGTCCTGTTCCTGTTCGGGCCGAACCTCGGGACGCTCGGCACCCGCGACCCGGATCGCTACGGGACGGCGACCC
>DASSSA010000070.1:0-11866 GCA_035701505.1 Actinomycetota bacterium | reverse complement strand
GGCCGAAGCCCGAGCTCCTCGGCCCGTTCCGCTGATGCCACGAGCACCGCGGCTGCCCCGTCGGAGATTTGCGAGGAATTCCCCGCCGTGACGGTCCATCCGATCCGGCCGGGGAACATCTCCTCGAAAGCCGGGGAGCGGAAGGCCGGCTCGAGGGACCGCATCCGGTCCCGGTCGGGCTCCATCCGGACGCCCTCGTCCCGGTCGAGCGATTCTCCCCCGCCACCGGGCTTCACTAGCACGAGGTGTTCTCGGAACCATCCTTCACGGGTAGCCCGGGCGGCCCACTCGTGCGAGCGGTAGCCGAAGTCGTCCTGCTCCTCCCGCGAGATCTGCCATCTCGAGGCGATCAGCTCGGCGGAGATGCCCTGGGGGACGAGCTTGCCCTCGTACCGCACCGACAGCGAGGGTGGGAACGGGTTGCCGCCAGACATCGAGGAACCGAGCGGCACCCGCGTCATGTGCTCCAGGCCCGAGGCCACGACGAGGTCGTTGGCCCCGGCCATGACCCCTTGCGCGGCGAAGTGGATCGCTTGCTGCGAGGAGCCGCACTGGCGGTCCACGGTAGTGGAGGGAACGGTCTCCGGCAGCCCGGCCGCGAGCCACGCGTTGCGGGCCACGTTGAGGGATTGGTCGCCGACCTGCGACACGCATCCGGCGATGTGGTCATCGACCAGCGCGGCCTCGAGGCCGGTCCGGTCAACCAGGTCCCGGAGGACGGCGGACAGAAGGTCCACCGGATGGACGTCCGCGTACGCACCGCCTCGCCTGCCGATGGGAGTTCGGATGGCCTCGACGATGACCGCCTCGCGCACGGCACCTCCTCAGGTCGCGCCTCCGAGTCTACGCACGGCGGGTCGATTCCAATCGCCCGTTCCGTGCCACAATCTGGTCCCGGGACCGACGACGGGAGGCGGGGTGGGCGCGTACGAGGCGGTTCGAGGGTTCTTCGAGGCAGCAGCGGACCGGCTGGCGCTCGACGGCTCGATGCGCGCCCTGCTCGACACGCATCGACGATCCACCGCCGTGCAGGTGCGGGTCCCGATGGATGACGGCGCGCTGGCCACGTTCGAGGGGTACCGGATCCAGCACAACAACGCGCGGGGCCCATACAAGGGTGGCCTTCGCTACCACCAGACCGTGGCCATGGACGAGATCAAGTGCTTCTCCGCCCTCATGACGTGGAAGTGCGCGCTCCTCGACATCCCGTTCGGCGGCGGCAAGGGGGGCGTGGCCGTCGACCCCAAGAGGCTGTCGGCAGGAGAGCTCGAGCGGCTCTCGCGGTCGTTCATCCGAGAGATCGCTCCGGTGATCGGGCCGTACACCGACATCCCCGCTCCGGACGTGAATACAGGAGCCCGCGAGATGGGGTGGATGTACGACGAGTACAGCCGGATGTACGGGGACACGCCGGCCATCCTGACCGGCAAGCCCATCGCCCTCGGGGGCTCGCTGGGGCGGGAGCAGGCCACCGGACGCGGCGGCTTCCTCTGCCTGGATCGCATCGCTCACCACCGGGGGTGGACCCGGGAGAAGATCCGCATCGCCGTGGAGGGCTACGGCAACGCCGCCTCCTGGTTCTCCATCTTCGCCAACGCCGCGGGCTACCGGATCGTCGCCGTGTCCGACAGCAAGGGTGCCATCCACAATGCCGAGGGCCTCGATCCCAAGAATGTCCTTGAGCACAAGCAGGCGACGTCGAGCGTCATCGACTACAAGCAGGCCGACACCATCCCCGGCGACGACCTGATCGCGCTGGACTGCGAGGTCCTGGTGCCCGCGGCAATGGAGGAACACATCCGCGACGACAACGCCGATGCCGTCCAGGCGAACCTGATCCTCGAGGTGGCGAACTATCCCACAACGCCGAAGGCGGACGAGATCCTGAAGGCGAAAGGCGCGACGGTGATCCCCGACATCCTGGCCAGCGCGGGAGGTGTGGTGGTCTCCTACATCGAATGGGTCCAGAACCTAGAACGAGAGCGGTGGAGCGAGGACCGGGTGAACGGACGGTTGGCCGAGCTCATGTACGGGGCCACCGACACGGTCCTCGGGCGGGCCCACGAGAAGGGCGTCACCCACCGCCAGGCCGCCTACGAGATCGCGGTCGATCGCGTCGCGGAGGCCGAGCGCCTCCGCGGCGACTGGTGATTCTGCACGGCTGCCTGAAGCCTTCCGTGCCACGCGAACCCAACCGTTCCGCCGGTCTGGCCCGGCGAACATGACGTGCTCAAGGCGTGCCTGGATACGGACCTCGGCGCTTGCGACGGATGCGAGGCCCGTACTAGATTCGGGTAACGAACCTTGCTGAACTCCCATCCCCCCGACCCCACGAAGGGAGGCTCGAGGTGAAACACCGCGCAGCCTTGTTGTCGGTCATCACGACCCTCGTCCTGATCGGTGCGTCCATGATGCCCGCGGGCGCTGGTCCAACGGCTTCGCCTGCGAACACCGCACGTCTCCAGATGTACACCACGGACGTCGATCCCGCGACGGCGAGCCAGATCATCTCGGGCGGATTCGACGTCGCGTCCATCGAGCAACTGTCCGACGGCCAGGTGCGCCTCATCATCGTCGCGTACCCGTTCGAGCGCAGGGCGCTCGAGAAGCTCGGGGCGAAGCTGACGGTCTGGCGGAACAACGAAGGGAAGACCGCGGCACAGCTCGCGTCCGCTCAGTCTACGGCGGGCTTCAAGGTCTGGATGGATTACGACGGCCCCGATGGGTTCCAGCAGTACATGCACGACCTCGAGGCGGCGAACGAGGACATCCTGGACCTGGAAGTGATCGGCCAGAGCTACGGGACGGACCCGGAGGGCGATCCCGACAATCCCCGCGAGATCCTCGCCCTGCGGCTGACCGCGGATGAGGAGAAGAGCGCGGACGGCAGCAAGCCGGCAGTGCTGTACTCCTCGCTGATCCACGCTCGCGAGTGGATCACCGGCGAGGTGAACCGCAGGCTCCTCGAGTGGTTCATCAAGGGCTGGCGCGAGGAGAAGCCCCAGGTCGTCGACATCCTGACCACGACCGAGCTGTGGTTCGTCCTGGTGCAGAACCCCGATGGCTACCAGTATTCGTTCGACTACGACCGGCTCTGGAGGAAGAACCTCCGGGACAACGACTCGGACAACAAGATCAGCATCTTGGACGGGGTGGACAACAACCGGAACTTCCCCGAGCACTGGAACTACGACGAGGAGGGCTCGGCCTCGATCGTCACCGACCAGACATATCGGGGACCATCGGCCGGCTCCGAACCTGAGACGCAGGCGTTGATCAAGGTCCTCGAGATGGCCAAGCCGGAGTTCCACATCACCTACCACTCGTTCGGTCAGCTCCTTCTCTACACGTTCGGGTTCCAGGTCAACACCCCATCCGCCGACGACCCCATCTACGTGGCCTGGGCCGGCACCGACAAGAAGCCGGCCGTGCAGGGCTACAACCCGGGCGTGGGGGCGGACTTGTACATCACGAACGGCGAGCAGACCGACTACGCCCACGCCGTTCACAACGTGCTCTCAATCACACCGGAGCTGAGCGGAGGGAAGCAGGACTCCGGCTTCGTCTTCGCGGACAGCGAAGGCGAGATCCAGCACGAGTTCACCATCAACCGGGACTTCGCGGTGGCCGCCGCGCGATCCGCCGTGGATCCCGATGACCCCGTGTCCCCGGTGAACATCGAGACGGAGCCCTTCTACCTGGACATGTCGCAGGTCGATCCGCAGAAGGCCTTCAACCCGATGAGCGACTTCACCTTCGCCCACTCGTACAACGGCGCCAACCAGCCCGTCCAGGTCCTGGCCAGGAGGGATCTCGACAACGACGGGGACGAAGACCCGGTCACGCTGAACTACTCCATCGACGGCGGTCCAGCGCAGACCGGGTCGACCGCTGAGTGGGACGGAGGCGATCGGTACGGCGGAGCGGGCGACGTGTACTACCACATCGTGCGGGGGCACGTCACCGGCGCTCCGGCAGGAAGCGACGTGAAGGTGTGGTTCACCGGCGGCGGGCAGACCAGCGACTCGTTCACCTTCTCAGTCGAGAAGGCGAACGCCGCCGACGTGCTGATCCTCGCCGACACGGACTACACCGGACCATCGAACTTCCCGGCGTACACGGCCGGCGACGGCGCCCCGCCGTTCCTGTCGAGCTATGTCGAGGCTCTGCCGGCGGGCACGACCCACGACGTCTACGACGTCGACGCCATGGGTGCAGCGCCAGATCACCTGGGCGTACTCGGTCACTACGACGCGGTGATCTGGTACACGGCCAACGACCTGCTCTCACGGGTTGCCGGTCAGCCGGGCGGGACCGGGGCCGAGACGCAGGCCAACGCGATGATGCTGCAGGTTCGAGCGTTCCTGAACGAGGGCGGGAAGCTGCTGTACACGGGGCGTCATGCCGGGTGGCAGTTCGCCAACGCCTTCGACTACAACCCCGTCGAGACTCCGCCGTTCTGCAACAACGTCGACCAGACGGTGGACGACGGATGCCTCCAGCTGTCGGACGACTTCCTCCAGTACTGGCTGGGCGCGTACCTGTTCGTCGAGAACGGCGGGGCCGACCCCGACACCGGCGACTCCTTCCCGGTGATCGGGACGGACGATCCGTTCGACGACGCGACGACCGACCCGTGGAAAGTGGACCAGTCGTTCACGCCGGGTCGGGACGCGACCAACCAGTCCTTCATCACGACGAGCAGCATCCTGAAGCCCGATCAGTACGGGCAGTTCACCAGCACGGCCCCAGCCGAGTGGAGCACGGGGATCGCGGGGCCCTACGAGCCCCACAGCGGGCTGCAGTACGCATACTCGCAGCGGGCCGACATCCGTTACCAGCGACTGATGAACACATTCACGGTGTCGCCGGGTGACGACCAGCTGTCGTTCTTCATCTCCTACGACACCGAGATGGACTGGGACTTCGTCTTCGTCGAGGCGCACACGGTCGGGCAGGACGACTGGGTCACACTGCCGGTGGCGGACATCACCCGCAGCAGCACCGGCGAGTCCTGCCCCGAAGGCTGGTTCGAACTCCATCCCTGGCTCGAGCGGTACCAGGGCACCGATTGCTCTGGGGAAGACTCATCTGGACTGAAGACCTGGAATGCCACCTCGGGGCGCTCCCAGGGCTGGGAAGAATGGACCGTCGACCTCTCGGCGTGGCACGACAAGCAGGTCGAGGTCTCGATCTCCTACGCGAGCGACTGGGCCGTCCAGGGCCTCGGTGTCTGGGTCGACGACATCGATGCTCCAGGGGCCAGCGCCGACACCGGCTTCGAGAGCGGCTTGGGGAGCTGGGTCGTTGGTGATCCCACTCAGATCGGCAGCGACATCAACGCGCTCGACTGGATCACGACGACGGACGTCGGCTTCACCGAAGGGGCCGCGACATCCATGACTCCTGATAACGCCGAGTTCCGAACCCTGTACCTGGGGTTCGCCCTCGAGAACGTCAAGACGCCGGAAGCCCGCAAGGAGATCATGACCGAGGCGCTCGCCTATCTGACCGGATCCTAGGGAGCGAGTTCAGCGGACGGGGCCGACCGCGTATCGGCCGGCCCCGCTCGCTGAGTACCGGGGCCACCACGCCGCGACGTACCATGCGAGCCGTGGCAACCCGTACCGGACACCACCCGCATCGGCACACGCTCCGGGGGTTCGGGTACTTCCGGCGGCTGGGGCCCGGGCTGGTAACGGGTGCCTCCGACGACGACCCATCCGGGATCGGCACCTACTCGCAGGCGGGAGCGGCCTTCGGCTTCGGACTGCTGTGGACGGCCTGGATCACGCTCCCGCTCGCCGCCGCGGTCCAGGAGACCTCCGCCCGGCTGGGCCTGGTGACGGGGCATGGGCTCGCCACGCTCATCAAGCTGCGGTTCCCGCGGTGGGTGCTCTTCGGGGCGGTCACTGTGGTGGCCGTGGCGAACGGGTTCAACATCGGGGCGGACCTTGGCTCGATGGCGGCCTCGGTCCGTCTGCTGGTCCCGCTCCCCCAGGCACTGCTCCTCGTCGCGATGGCCGGCCTGATGGTTGGCCTGGAGATCCTCCTCCCATACGAGCAGTACGCGAAGGTGCTCCGATGGCTCACGCTGTCGCTCGTGGCATACATCGCGGTGCTCTTCGTCATCGACGTGAACTGGGGGAGCGTCCTGCGCCAGACCCTCATCCCGAGGGTCTCGTGGAACCGGCCACAGATCGCCATGCTCATCGCCATCCTGGGCACGACGATCTCTCCCTACCTGTTCTTCTGGCAGGCGAGCGAGGAGGTGGAGGAGAGCCACTTGGAGAAGAAGCACGCGGTCGATCGCGAGCACCTCTCGCTGATGCGCACCGATGTGCTGGCCGGGATGGCTTCAGCCGTGCTCGTGATGTTCGCCATCATGGTGGCCTCTGCCGCGACCCTGGGGAGCAAGGGAGTGACCACCGTCCAGACCGCCCAGCAGGCGGCGGAGGCCCTCCGGCCCATCGCGGGGAGGCTGGCCAGCCTGCTGTTCACGCTTGGGATCGTGGGGACCGGCCTGCTGGCCGTCCCGGTGCTGGCCGGTTCGACCGCCTTCGCCCTGTCCGAGGCCTTCGGGTGGCGGGAGGGCCTGGGCAAGAAATTCAGTGGGGCCCGCAAGTTCTACCTGGTGATCGCGGTCGCGATGCTCGTCGGCCTGGCCATGAACTTCAGTGGCGTTGACCCCATCCGGGCTCTGTACTTCGCCGCCATCCTCAACGGCGTGGCCGCTCCCCCGCTCATCCTGCTCATGTTGATCCTGTCGAACAACGAACCGACGTGCGGCAGGTGGACCGGCAGGCGATGGTCCAATGCGCTCGTTGGGTCTGCGCTGGTGTTGATGACTGCCCTGCCGATCGCCTACCTGGTCGCCTAGGCCGCCAGTGTGACCGAGATGTCCACCACGTTGATGGGCTTGCCGTCCTCGGCGCTCGACTCGTACACGCGGATCGTGCCGGGCTGGGTGGCCTCGACCGTGAACGGGACGGCCTTGGAGAAGGTGCCTCGGCACCCCGTTCCGCAGGTCGCGGTGGTGAACGTCCGGACGATCGGCTTCCCCGCCGAGTCCAGGATGTCGATGCTAACCGTGGCCTCGAACACGTCGGCGTTCCCCTTGATGCTGACAGGGCTGGAGACCTCGTCCCCGGACCGAGGGCTCGTGACCACGATGGCGGGCTCCGGGGTCGGTGAGCTCGAGATCGCGGGCGAAGGCGAACCGGTCGCCGAGGGACTGGAGGCGGACTGGGACGCGGACGAGCATGCCACGAGGGTCACGACAACCACGAGGAGAGCAACGAGCGAAGGACGATGCCTCATGCGCCCCTTCCGACGCCGGGTTGACCCGGAAAGGTTCCAGCCAGTATCAGTGACGAGCCATCTGGCGCTGGAGGCTCGGTGATCGGGGATCGCGCGACCATCCTGTTCTTCCCTGAGGGCGCGTACGGACCGACCAATAACTGTATCGGCATCGGCAACATCCTGAAGGCCCGGGGCCACCGGGTGGTGTTCGTGGTCGAGGAGTCCTTCGCCGGGACCCTGGAGGCGCGGGGATTCGAGGAGGCCCACATGCGTCTGCAGCCTCCCCCCGAGGTGGAGGAGGTGCCCGGGCAGTTCTGGAAGGACTTCATCCGCGATACCGCGCCGGAGTTCCGAAAGCCGACCATCGAACAGATCGAGACGTTCCTCAAACCGACGTGGCAGGCGCTGATCGATGGGGCGATGTTCGTCGATGACCGCCTGACCGAGATCTTCGACGAGCTTCGGCCCGACGCCATCATCGAGGACAACGTGGTGGCGTTCGCCGCCATCCCCTCCTCCGGCCGGCCGTGGATCCGTATCACCTCGTGCAATCCCCTCGAGTTGAAGGATCCCGGGATCCCGCCCGTGTTTTCCGGCCATCCGGCGGAGGACCCGAGCGGGTGGGACCCGTTCTGGTCCGAGTACGACCGGGTCCTCGGGCCCCAGCTGGCCGAGTTCGACGCGTGGCTCCGGGACCGTGGTGCGCCCGCGCTCCCCGGCCCGCGGGATTACCTGTGGGAGTCCCCCTACCTCAACCTGTACGTCTACCCGGAGGTGGCCGACTACCGCAGGGCCCGGCCTCTCTCGCCGACCATTCATCGCCTCGACGCCTCGGTGCGGGCGAGCGACGAGACCTACCGGGAGCACGAGGGGCTGGGCCGCCGGGGCGGCCTGGTCTACCTGTCGCTCGGATCGCTCGGTTCCGCCGACGTCGACCTGATGCAGCGGCTGGTGGACGTGCTGGCCGAGACGCCGCATCGGTACATCGTGAGCAAGGGGCCGCAACATGATCTGATCACACTGGCGGACAACATGGTCGGGGCCGAGTTCCTCCCCCAGCCGGCCATCCTGCCGCAGGTCGATCTGGTCATCACTCACGGAGGGAACAACACGGTCACCGAGTGCTGGTACTTCGGCAAGCCGATGGTCGTCCTTCCCCTGTTCTGGGATCAATACGACAACGCCCAGCGGGTCGACGAGCTGGGACTGGGAGTGCGACTGTCGACCTACGATTTCCAGGACGAGGAGCTGACGGGGGCGATCGACCGCCTGCTGGCGAACGAGTGGCTGACCTCCGAGCTGTCCCGCCTCTCAGACAGGCTGCGGAGCAACCCGGGAACCATTCGGGCGGCGGATCTGATCGAGCGTCTGGCCCGGACGGGGGAACCGGTCAGGGAGGGCTAGAGGACGCCCTCAGCCGTTGTTGCCCTTCCCGTCGAACTGGCCCTTGGCCTTGCCGTTGTTGTCCTGCCCACCGCCGGTCGAGCCAGAATCGCCGGAACCGCCACCGCCGGTCGAGCCAGAATCGCCGGAACCGCCGCCGCCGGTCGAGCCAGAATCGCCGGAACCGCCGCCGCCCGACCCGTCGAGCACGGTGTCGGCTCCGCCCGATCCACCCGACTCCCCCGATCCGCCCGATCCGCCGGAACCCCCCGATCCGCCAGACTCCCCTACCGTCCCTGTATGCGCCGGTTCGCCGTCAAGTCTCCCTCCGCTGCCAGGCCCGTTGTTGAGCGTCTCCCGGCGGGGAGCCTGCGGGTTCTCCTTCGCCCCGCCGTGATCACTGGGCGCCACAGAGCCAGTCACCGCCGGTGGGCTTGCCGAGCGGAGGGCGGCGTTCGGCCGCGAGGGACTGACCATCGCCAGACTGGCGCCGATGAGCACTCCGAGCACGAGCATGGCCAGGAGGGCTCCGCGATTGGCGTGCTTGTACATCTTCAATGGTTGTCGGCTGAAAGCACCCAACTTCTGGAGTGCCGGTCTAGACAAAGATGGCTAGACGGCCAGACGGGATGCCCCCCGGATGGCCCACCAAACGAATGAACGGGGTCTTCCGTTCCGAGCACGACGCTGTCGAAGATAGGAGTGGACATGCCGGGCCAAGCTGGAGGAGGCGGACGATGAGACGACGGACGAATGTGCGGGCGTGGATCCTGGTCGCCGGAGGTGCAGCGCTGTCTGCTGCGCTCGTCTGGTCGCCGGCAGTGCCCGCTCTTGGAGCACCGGCCATCCGGGCCACACTCGTCGTGGGGAACCTGAACGTGCCGACCGCATTTACCTTCGGCCCGGGAAACCGGATCTGGTACGTGGAGAAGGCAAGCGGCCAGATCCGGATCCACGACCTCGGAACCGGGTCCGATTCGCTCTTCGCCACGGTCCCCGGCGTGAACGCGGAAGGGGAGCGGGGGATGCTCGGGATCGCGCTCGATCCCGGGTACCCGACCGACCCCTCCGTCTATGTCTACGCCACCCGCTCGGTTTCCGGGGCCCTGCGCAACCAGATCCTTCGGCTGACCGATTCCGGCGGGACGGGAACCAATCGGACCGTGATCTTCAGCGCGCCGGCTTCTTCAAGCCCGTACCACAACGGAGGCAGGATCCTGTTCGGCCCCGACGGGATGCTCTACGCGATCGTGGGCGAAGGACACGATGCCGGCAACGCCCAGGACCTCACCCGGAACAACCGGGGGAAGGTTCTTCGGATGACGCCCTCGGGCGGCGTCCCCTCCGACAATCCCTTCACCAACAGCCGGACCTTCGCCTACGGGATCCGGAACTCTTTCGGCTTCGCGTTCGATCCCCAGAAACACCGCCTGTGGGAGACGGAGAACGGTCCCTCATGCAACGACGAGCTCAACCTGATCCGAAAAGGCGGCAACTACGGATGGGGGCCGAACGAGACGTGCAGCGGCTCGTCCCCGGGCAATACCAACCAGGACGGCCCGAACCCGGTCATGCCGAAGCGGTGGTACACCCCCACCATCGCCCCGACCGGCATCGCGTTCTGCCAGGCATGCGGCCTCGGGTCGCGGAACAGCGGCAGGTTGTTCTTCGGCGCCTACAACACCGGTTCGATCAGAGCCGTCACGCTGAACGCTAAGCGGACCGGCGTGACCGGGCAACGGATCGCGTACACACACCCGTCCGGCGTCTTTTCGATGGAGGTGGGGCCGAGCGGGGTCCTGTACTTCAGCGACTCCGACGGAATCTTCAAGCTCGTGCGATCCTGAACGCCCGAGGATGAAGACCCTTCCCACTCACCGCGACCGGGGGTACGCTGCGTGAAGGGAGCATCCGGCCCCGTTCCCCGGATGAGCGGACGCATGAACATCGGCCGGCCCAAACGGGTCTTCGAGGTGGAGCCGGTCTCGATCCCGGTGCCCGAAGTCCTGCCGGTGCCCGAGACCGAGCCCCAGGCCGAGCCCCTCCCCGCCGGCGAGCCCGTCCCCGCAGCCGAGCCCACCGCTCCCTCGCCGTGAGCCAGACGCTTCTCGAGGCCGGCATCCGGCCCGAGGATCAGGCCCTCTCCGAACCGATCATGGGCTGGCGGGTCTGGACGCTTCATTCCAACCGTCGCCACACCGAGCTTCGGATGCGTCCGATCGCCGGGAACGCACCGCCATGGCCGCCGCTGGAGCCGGCCCGCGCTCGCTGCACACGCCGGCGTTGGCACCGGGGCCCCGAGCCGACCTGCACGTGCGGGCTCCACGCCACGCGGGATCCCGGCATGCTGCACCGGGCCAGGAACCCCGCGGTCATCGGCACGGTGGCGCTGTGGGGTCGGGTGGTCGAGCACGAGCTCGGCTATCGCAGCGAGTTCGCATACCCGCAACGCCTGATGCTCGTCTGCCACCTCTGCTTCTGGCTGTGGGGCCCAAGCCGATCTGCGGCGCGGGAGGTGGTGAGGCTCCGTGGCGGCCGGCTGGTGCCGCTGTGCGACGAACATGTTCAGCTGTCACGTCGATACGGCTATCCGGCGCGGCGATTCGCTGGGGCGAGCGAGGTGGAAATCGCGCTTCTGTCCACGTACGCCGTGGACCTGTTGCGGGTCTAGCGCTCCTCAGCCTCGTCCTCGCCGCCGGAGACGCGATGCCTCGCAGCAGCCGCCCGGGCCAGTCGCTCCCTGAGTGAGAGTCCCCCGGAGGGCGCGGCGGGCTCCTCCGGCGCGGAAGGCTCTTGCAACGCGGCAGGCTCTTGCAACGCGGCAGGCTCATCCGGGTCGACCACACGCTTCCTTCCCTTGGCCCGGGATAGCCGGGTGGCGATCGTCTCCTCCTCGGACGCGCCGACACCCGCAGTCCCTTTCGCCGGGGCTTCCGCCATCTCTTCCACGGCCTGCAACGGAAGCACGCTCGATTCGACCTTTGGCCGCTTGGAAGCGGTCGCCAGCTCGTGCTGAGTGTTGGCCAGTGCCTCTTGAACGCGTTGCAGCTCCGCGACGTCTTTGCGTCGCTGGGACTCGAGCTCCTCCACCCTGGCGGCGAGTTGGGCCGCGCGTTCCCCATCGTCTGCTCCAGCAGTTGCGGGTGAGCCGGCCGCCAGCACTCGCTCGAGCTCCTCGGAG
>DASSSA010000069.1:0-3020 GCA_035701505.1 Actinomycetota bacterium | reverse complement strand
GAACGATCAACTACAACCATCGGCGCGACCTGATCCGCTAAGTGGGGGACGGCCGGGCCGTGTGCCGATGGAGGGCTCGGGTTTAGTGGGGCGGTCTGTGGCTTCCGCGGTGGTCGAGGCCGGTGTCCGAGGCATGAGTCGCCCCTGCATCCGCACCCTTGCCGTGGCCAGCGGCCGGGCCGCCCTTATGGGAGTGACCGCCGGCGGTCTGGGCCTTGTCGCACGGGATAGGCCCAGGGTCACTTGTCCGATGATCCTGCGCGAACGAGGATGCGACCTCGGAGATCGCCTGTCCCTTCTCGCAGCCCTTTTCGGGAGTCGAGTGGGCGAGGTTGGAGACCTCCTCGCCATGATCCTCGCCATGAGAGGTTTGATCGGCGACGTCGTCCGAGTGAGGCAACTTGAGGCCAAGATGCCCCGCTACGTTGGCGACGGCATCCTGCGCAGGATCCGGCAGGACGTCCGCGGCGGCGAGCCCGCTGGTGAGCGTGAGGGCGGCCGCCAGCCCGAGGACGGCCACTCGCCTACGGGTGAACACTCGCCGGTGCTTCGGCTCGCTGGGTCCGAGGGGGATGATGCCCGGTTCGGGTTCCGGCAGGCGGGCGCTCAGCCGTTGCCACCCGAGCTCGGGGTCCGGCGTCGCCTCCCGGCCCAGTTCGGTCAGCCGGCTGTGGAGCTCAGTGAGATCGTGCACTTCCGAGCGCGGGTGGCGTTCCTCGAGCTCGGCCAGCGGGACCAGGCCCGCCTCCCATCGCTCGAGATCTTCCTCCAGACGTCGGTTCATCGTTCCTCCAGGATCTCCCTGAGCGTTCCGAGGGCTCGCCACTGCATCGCGTTGATCGCTCCCTTGCTCTTTCCGAGGGCCGAGGCAACCTCCGCATTCCTCATCCCAGCCAGGTACTTCAGCTCGACCACCCGCCGCTGCTCCGCGGGCAGCCGTTCCAGGGCTTGGGCCAACGTCAGCCGGTCATCCACGGTCCAACCCCTCGTTCGCTCCGGTAGCTCTTCACGGGGCAAGACCCGACGACCCCTGGCCACCTCGTCCAGAACGACGTGCCTCGCGATGCCAAACAGCCAGGCGACGAACGGCGCTCCCGTATCGCGGTACCGGGGAAGCGCCGCCCACGCTCGGAGGAACGTCTCGGCCACGGCGTCCTCGGCCCCGTCTCCCAGGTCGCCGAGGTGCAGACGAGCCATCCTGAAAATGCGGGCATGGTGGAGCCGGTAAAGCTCCGCGAAGGCGTCCCTGTCACCCCGCTTGGCCCTCTCGACCAGCTGAGGCACCCGATCAAGCGTTTCCTCCTCGCTGCCATAGGTTCCCGCCTGTATATCGGAGTTCGGGGCGGAAATGTTCGCCGTTCGAGAAGAGGCGATCAGCTCGCGGAGCTCCCTGATCATCGGTCATAGCATCGGCACCGGTGGGGTCAGGGCTGAATGTGGGTCCTGGGACCCTGGCGGGCTCTAGCCGGGCTCGCCCGGATCCGCCCCCGGTAGCACCATCAGCGCCGTCGACACCGAACGTTCACGGCCGCTCGATGGTCGGTTCACCACGTCGCCCCTCACGACCATCGTGGAGGACCCCCCGCCGTCCAGGTTCAGCGCGGAGACGGCACCGAGCCTTCGGAAGATGGCGGCGAACTTCGGAAGGGACACGCCCACGGACCACCCGGCCTGGCGGCCGTCGACCACCACCATCAGGATCTTCCCGCCGGCGGTCACTCCCACACCGGTTCGAGGGTTGCGGCTGCTGCAGAACGACGTCGTGCACGTCCCCACGACCCTCCGCCCGTTGGCCACGAGGATGGGGGAGCCGCCCATGGCATCCCACACGTTCGTCAGTCCCAGGGTCCACTCGAGCGTCACCGGGGACCCCGCCTGAAGCGAGAGGATCTGAAGGGCCTCGTCGGAGGCGGGAAGGGCCGAGAGCACCACCGCATCGGTCGCCGGCAGCGCCGACTCGAAGCAGCCTCGCTGCTCGACCGTGAACGACTGCTGGAAGCCCAGGCCGTTGGCCGTGGGAGCGAAGGACGCCGTCGGGAGCAGCCTCGCGGAGCACGTGGCCGGCGGGGGGGGCCACAGGGTTCCCCCGAATGGGGTGTACGCGCCTATCTCTCCCACCCCCAGCGGTCCGTTGTTCCATCGGTCGACCGTCCACGTTCGACCGTTCGGATCCGTCGCCGTCACCATGGGCTCGGGGCGCCCGACCGTGACCGTCTGCTCGTCCTTGGAGACCGAGAACAGGATCCCGGGAGAGCTCGAGACTCGCACGAACTGCCCATCCTGCTGGAAGGTGTTGATCGGAGCGCCGGCCACCGAACTGAAATCACCGTTGACTGCCGCAATGGCGCCGTTCCGCCTCGCGATGTCGCTCGTCGTCGCCCGAGCCGGGAGGCTCGAGCCGGCGAGCGCCACGTCCATCGTCAGGCGCTTGGAGATGTTGGCGGTCAGGACGAAGATCCGAAGGAGCGGCTTCGTCTGCCTGATCTTGGTGAGGGTCAGGCCGGGCGCGATCCTGTTCGTGATCTTGGCCAGCGCCTGCTGACCCGTCCGCGTCGATCGCTCCTCGGCAATGCTCGGCCAGCCCGTCACTGCACTCACCGATAATGCGATCGCGAGGGTGAGCGCGACGTGTCGGGGGGTGGTAGGTTTCACGATCGGTCCATCCTACAGGTGTGCCCGTGACCCGGAAGAACCTCCCACTCGTCGCGTTGCTAGCGGCCGTCATCGCCGCGTCGATGCGCCTGCCCTCCGCTGGGGCGGCCCCGAGCGCGAACGGGCTCCTCGCGTTCCGCTCCGATCGGAGCGGACAAGGCGAGATCTACAAGATGGACGCCGCGGGAGGATCGCTCACCAACCTCACGCGAAGCACCCGCGTTCAAGACCTCGATCCCGCCTGGTCGCCGGACGGCTCGACACTCGCGTTTGCGCGGCGTGTCAGGCAAACACGGAAGCCGGACCTGTTCTTGATGAACGCGAATGGCAGAGCTCGCATCCGCCTCACCACCACCCAGGTGGCCGAA
>DASSSA010000068.1:0-3387 GCA_035701505.1 Actinomycetota bacterium | reverse complement strand
GGCCCTGGCCCGCGGCCAGTCATCGGAGGGAGCGGTGACGGCTGCACTGGCCGCCGTCGTCGACCGGGACGGAGGGGAGGAGCTCGAGTACCTGGTCGAGATGGCCGGCGTGGGGCGGCGGATCGATGGCCCGGACCAGGGCTTCTGTTTGTTCACGGCCGGAGTCGGACTTCAGTCGCTCCTCGGCACCGGGGACTTCGAGGCCGAGGTGAGACGTGTCGTCTCACTCGGCGGGGACACCGACACGAACGCCGCCGTCGCAGGCGCGCTCCTCGGCGCGCTCGTGGGTGAGGGCGGCCTGCCTCATGACTGGCTCGACCGACTGGAGGACCGGACCGCCATCCGGGCCGAGGCGCTGGCCCTGGTCACTCCGAACCGAAGATCGAATCGATCTCCTGAAGGCTAGGGCCGTCGAGGGTCACGTCGCCCGCAGCGGCGTTCGTCCGGACGTGCGCGGGATCCCTGCTGCCGGCGATGGCCGCCGTCACGGCCTCCTGATGGACCGCCCATGCCAGCGCCAGCGTGGACACCGGGATGCCGAGCCGCTCGGCGACCGATCGGAGGCGCGCCACCCTCTCCAGGTTCCGCTCGAAGTTCTCCGGGGAGAACGGCCCGATCCCTTCCTTCTTGGACCCCGCGCGCTGCTGGCCCCGCCAGTCCCCCGGGTGGAACATCGTGTCCGGGCCGATGGCATCGGTCAGCAGCCCGAAGCCCAGTGGTCCATAGGCGAGATAGCCGATGCGCTGCTCGGCCAGCCACGGCAAGAGGTCCGCGCGATCCTCCTGGTGGACGAGCGAGAACTCGTTCTGGACCGAGGTGACCGGGTGGATCGGCAGGCACCGCTCGATCCGGGGCCGGTCGAAGTTCGAGACCCCGATGTGCAGCGCCAGCCCCTCCTTCACCACCTCGGCCATCGCTCCCCACGTGTCCTCGACCGGGATCCGGTCGTCCCGCCAGTGCACCTGGTACAGGTCGACGTGGTCGGTCTGCAGCCGGGCGAGCGAGCCACGGATGGCCGTTCGGATCTCCTCGGGCCGGATCCCCGACCCCTCCTCGTCCGGCGCCACCTTGGTGAAGATCAGGACCTCGGCCCGCCTGCCGGCGATGGCGCGAGCCACCAGCTCCTCGGAGTGGCCCTGGCCGTAGACCTCGGCCGTATCGATCCAATTGATCCCCACATCGAAGATCGTCCGCATCGAGTCGACGACGGCGTCGTCCGAGGCGTTCGGCCCCCAATCGGCGCCGCCCGCCTCCCACGCGCCGTAGCCAACAACCGAGATCTCCGGGCCGTCGGCGCCGAGCCTTCGTGTCTTCACGGCGTGTCCTCCTCTTCGTCACTCGCTCCTTCACTCGCTCATCTCTGGGAACGGGGCGGCCAGCGAGAGGAGCGCACGTCTGGCGCCGGCGGAACGCAATTCCTCCATCGAGGTCCTCCCGCTGGCCACGGCCACCGGGACGGCCCCCACTGCCCTCGCGGCTTCGACGTCGAGCGGCGTGTCGCCAACGACGAATACACGACCCGGCGTGACGTCATGGCCGTGGAGCATTGTTGCCTTGTCGATGGCGACCCGAGTGAGCATCGCCCGGTTGTCCGAGTCCGATCCGTACCCGCCGAACACGAAGAACCGGTTGAGGTCGGCTCGGGACAGCTTCACGCGAGCGGCGCCCTCCATCGCTCCTGACACCAACCCGAGCATCGTCCCGGCGTCGGACAGCATGAGCAGCAGGTCCTCGACACCCATCAGCACCCGATAGCCCTCGGACGTCCGCACCTCCTCCGAGAGCCGCAGGAGATACACGGCGAACAGGCGTGCCAGCTCGGCCTCCGTCGGCTCCCGTCCCACCGCGGCCTCGAAGGTCTTGCGGGCCACCACCGGGTCGGTCTCCCCGGCCTCGCTGTGCGAGCCGATGTCGGCGGAGATCCCGTACAGCTTGTCGAACGCGTGAGCCCAGCTCCGTGCGCCCGCCCCTCCGCTGTCGATCAGGGTGCCGTCGACGTCGAACAGAACGACCGTCGGCATGCCCACAGCCCAGGTCATGCCCCTTCGAGCAGCACCGCGCGGGCAGGGCCGCCGTCGCCTTCCACGATCTTGAGCGGCAATACGGCCAGGGTGTACTCGCCGGGCTCGACCTCGCCCAGGTCCAGCCCCTCCACGATGACCACCCCGTTCGAGAGCAGCTCGACGTGAGTGGGATGCCCGGGAGCTCCCCTCTGTTCGATCGACAGGAAGTCCACGCCGAACAGCTTGATCCCCGCGGCCACCACCCACCTCGCCCCCTCGGGCGACAGGCAGACGTACTCGTCGGGGAACGAGGCCGGAGGGCGTCGCCAGATCTCCGAGTTGTCGCTCTTCAGCAGGACCCTCGTGGCCCCGGCCGGGATCTTCAATGCATCGAGATCGGCCGGGCCGAGCTGGCCCCGAAGGCCCCGGGCGTCCGCGACCACGCATTCCCCGACCAGCAGGTCCACCGGCACCCGATCCATCCCCGCCGCGCCGGGAACGAAATGGACCGGTGGGTCCACGTGCGTACCGGTGTGGGTTCCGATCCGAAGCTCCGAGACGTTGGCGGGGTCGCCTTTCGAGATCTGGATGCGGGGAATGATCTCCACCGGGGGGTCTCCCGGCCACACCAGCAGGTCGGGCCCGATGGGGAGCGAGATGTCGATGATCCGGTCCATCAGCTTCCTCCCTCGGCTCGCAACCGCCGGTACCGGCGGATCAACGCGTTGGTGGAGGGATCGTGGCCCGGCTTCGGATCGCCCTCGGCCTGGAGCTCGGGCACGATGCGAGTGGCCAGGACCTTGCCCAGCTCCACCCCCCACTGGTCGAAGGAGTCGACGTTCCAGATGGTCCCCTGCGTGAACACCTTGTGCTCGTACAGCGCGATCAGCTGCCCCAGCACCCTCGGCGTGAGCTTCGAGGCAAGGATCGTGTTCGTCGGAAGGTTGCCCCGGAACGTCCGGTGGGGGACCTGCTCGGCCGGAACGCCCTCGACCTCGACCTCCTCGCGGGGCTTGCCGAAGGCCAGGGCCTCGGTCTGGGCGAACAGGTTCGCCATGAGCAGATCGTGATGGCCGCCGACGGCGTGGCTGGGATGCACGAATCCGAGGAAGTCGCACGGGATGACTTTCGTCCCCTGGTGGATCAGCTGGAAGTACGCGTGCTGTCCGTTCGTCCCGGGCGTACCCCACACGACGGGCCCGGTCTGGTAATCGACCGGGTTCCCATCGAGGTCCACAGACTTGCCGTTGGACTCCATGTCGAGCTGCTGGAGATACGCCGGGAGCTTCTCCAGATGCTGGCTGTAGGGCAGGACGGCGTGGGTCTCCGCGGCGAAGAAGTTCCCGTACCAGGTCCACAGAAGTCCGAGCAGCACGGGCATGTT
>DASSSA010000067.1:0-15502 GCA_035701505.1 Actinomycetota bacterium | reverse complement strand
ATCGAGGACTGGCCGGTTCCCGACCGGGAGCTCCTGCGGAAGGTGACGGCGCCAACGCTGCTGATCTGCATCGAGGGCGACGAGATCCATCCGGCAGAGCTCGGCCGCATCCTGCACGACCTCCTGCCGAGCTCGGAGTTGGTGATGTTCGAGAGCGAGATCGCGCTGTTCCAGGCCATCCCATCCCTGGTCCAGCGGGTGGGGGCGTTCCTGACCGCGAATGACTGACGCCATGGCGGGGTTGCTCCGACCATGAGCGAGCTCGATGAGTACCGCAAGGCGAAGGACGAGTTCTTCCGAGACGATCCCCGGTCCCCGCTTACGCCGGCCCAGCGCACAGCATTCAACGGACTCTCGTACTACCCCGAGAGCAAGATCCTTCGGATCGAGGGTCGGCTCGACACCGACGTGGGCCGGGACGAACAGATCGTGATGCAGACCACCACCGGCGGGACACAGGTCCACCATCGTGCCGGGAAGGTTCGGTTCCAGATCGATGGACGGCCTGCCGAGATCACGTTGTACGAGTCGGCGGACGACGAGGACCTGTTCGTCCCGTTCCGCGATGCGACGTCCGGCAAGGAGACCTACGGCGCTGGGCGGTACCTGGAGGTCGAACGGCCGAAGGAGGGCCGCGTCGCCGTGGACTTCAACGAAGCCTACAACCCGTACTGCGCCTACAACCCCGAGTGGAGCTGCCCACTCCCGCCCGCCGAGAACTGGTTGTCCGTCGCCGTCCGCGCCGGCGAGAAGGTCTTCGAGGCTGAACCGAGCGAGGGCGGGCGACCGACCGGCCTCCGATAGGCTCTGCCCCATGACCGAGGAACTCTTCTCGACCGACGCGTATGCGCGCACGTGCCAGGCGAACGTGACCGATGCCGGCAGCGACCGTGTGGTGCTGAACCGAACCGTGTTCTACGCCCGGAGCGGCGGACAGCCCGGCGACACCGGGTGGCTGATGTGGAGCGGCGGCAAGGCCCGCGTGATCGACACGGTCAAGAGCCAGGGCACGCTGGAGCACGTCATCGAGGGCGGTCCACCACCTATCGGCACTCACGTGACCGCCGAGATCGACTGGGACCGCCGGCACGTTCTCATGCGGACCCACACCGCGCTCCACGTGCTGTCGGGGATCGTGTGGCGCGACTACGGCGCGAAGGTGACGGGAGGGTCCATGGATCTCGGCGTCGCCCGCATGGACTTCGAGCTCCCCACGATGTCGGCGGAGTTCGGCCGCGCCATCGAGGGGAAGCTGAACGAGGCCCTGGCGGAGGATCGCCCGGTGCACGTTTCACTCGTTCCAAGGGACGAGGCCCTGGTCGACCCGGACCTCATCCGGACGAAGGTGAACCTGATCCCCGAGCACGTCGATCCCATCCGGGTGATCGACATCGAGGGGGTCGACAAGCAGGCCGACGGCGGCACCCACGTCCGCTCGACGGCCGAGGTGGGCCGTGTCCGCGTGGTGAAGACCGAAAGCAAGGGCAAGGACTTCAAGCGGATGCGGATCGAGCTTGTCGACCGGTAGGGCGAAGGTCACCGCGACCCGGCCTGAAGCGGTGGGCGGCGCCCTGGTCGCGCTGGCCGCTCTGTGCTTCGGCTCCGTCGTGGTCTTGGGCAAGCACGAGCTCGAGGGCGGAATCACCGTGTACTCGCTGTTGGCCATCCGATTCGGGGTGGCCGCGGTGGTGCTCTTCGCGCTGCTGGTCGCCCTCCGCCGTCCGCTCGCGGCGGTGGAGGGCGAGCGTGCCGGGCTCGCAGTGCTCGCCGTGTGTGGCTACGCCGTGGAGGCCACCCTCTTCTTCCTCGCGCTCGAGCACGGCACCGCGGCCGCGGTGACGCTGCTGTTCTTCATCTATCCCGTGGTCGTGACGCTGATGTCCTGGGCAACGGGGGGCGGCAGGCCGGGGCGGCTCACGTTCCTCGCACTGGTGTGCGCGGTGAGCGGCGCGGCCGTCGTCGTGGCCACCGGGACCGGACTGTCGATCCAAGCGCGCGGGGTGGTCGCGGCGTTTGGCGCCGCGACCACCTACAGCGCCTACCTCGTCGGCACGGATCGCGTGCTTCGTCGCACGAGCCCGCTCACGAGCGCGATGTGGGTGAGCGCGGGCGCGTCGCTCGGCCTCTTCGCCTTCGCCTCGCTCACGGGGAACGGTTCGCTCCCCGATGGATGGGGCGAGTGGTGGCCGGTAATCGGGATGGGCCTGGCCACCGCGGCCGCGTTCGTCTGTCTCCTTGAGGGGATCCGGCGGATCGGCGCCATCCGGACGGCGATCGTCTCGGCCATGGAGCCGCTCGCCGCCGCGGTGCTCGCGGTCATGTTTCTCGGAGAGTCCGTCACCGGGGGCATCGCGCTCGGTGGGGCGCTGATCCTGGTGGGTGCCGTCGCCGCGAGCCTGGCCCGGGTGGCGACGGTGCAGGAGCAACAGGTCCCGTAGCCGGCGAGCCCTTGGGCGGGCTGGAGTACGCTCTGGTCGAAAGGAGCCCCCGATGGACCGGACCATGGCGTTCCTGTTCGACCTCGATGGGACCCTCGTGGACAGCGTGTACCAGCACGTCCTGGCGTGGCAGGACGCGCTCGACCATGTTGGCATCGAGCTGTCGGTGTGGCGGATCCATCGCAAGGTCGGGATGAGCGGCGGCCTGTTCGCGAACGCGCTCCTTCGGGAGACGGGCCGCGAGGTGAGCGCCGACGAGCGGGAGCGCCTGAAGAAGCTCCACGCCGAGGCGTATGAGCAGCGGGCCGGCATGGTGCGCCTGCTTCCCGGCTCCCGCGAGCTCCTGGCGTATCTCTCCGACGCCGACGTCCCGTGGGCCATCGCCACGAGCGGCGGCATGGACAGCGCCGGCCGAGTGCTGCCACTCCTGGAGGTTCCCGACCGCGTCCCCATCGTGACCCGCGACCAGGTGGGCTTCGCCAAGCCGGACCCGGACCTGTTCCTGGCCGCGGCCGAACGACTCGGCGTCGACATCGCCGAGTCCGTCGTCGTCGGCGACAGCGTGTGGGACCTGCTGGCCGCTCGCCGGGCCCGAGCCCTGGGCGTCGGCCTGCTGTCGGGCGGGTACGGGCAGGACGAGCTGGAACGCGCGGGGGCCTACCGCGTGTACGAGGACCCGGCCGACCTCTTCCGTCACCTCGACGAAGTCGGCGTCCGGCAGCGCGCATAGACCCGGCATGCCACCGGAGAGGCTGACCGCGCTCGACGCGTCGTTCCTGTACCTGGAGCGGCCGGCGATGCACATGCATGTGGCCGCGCTGTCGGTGTTCGACCCGTCCTCACGGCCGGACGGGCGTCTCCGCCACGACGACGTGGCCGGGGTGATCGCCTCACGTCTCCATCTCGCGCCGCGGTTCCGGCGGAAGGTCGTGATGGTCCCCGGCCACCTCGGGCTTCCCGTTTGGGTGGACGATCCGCGCTTCGATCTGGAGTTCCATGTTCGCCACTCGGCGCTCCCCTCGCCCGGCGGACGACGGGAGCTGACGGACACCGTGCAACGCGTGCTGTCGCGGCCCCTGGACCGGACGAAGCCGCTCTGGGAGCTCTACGTGATCGAAGGGCTGGAGGAAGGTCACGTGGCGACCCTGCTCAAGGTGCACCACGCGATGATCGACGGTGTCTCCGGGATGCAGCTCGCGGCGGTCCTCTACGACGTCGATCCGACGCCCACCGAACCGCCGGCGCCTCCTCGCTGGAGCCCGGAGCCGGAGCCGCCCGGGGTAGATCTCGTGAGAGAGGCCGTCCTCCGACAGATCACGCACCCGGTCCAAGCCGTGCTCGACGGCGCGGACCAGGTGATGCACGCGCCGGTGATGACGGCCATCGGCCTCGGTGCGATCGCCTCGGGCGTGCGCAGCATCTTGGGGATGGGTGCTAGACCGCCGAGCCCGCTCGACGTCGCGATCGGCCCAAACCGGAGGTTCGCCATCACGGAGGCGCCGCTCCAGCGGTTCAAAGACGTCAAGGATGCGCTGGGCGGAACGGTGAACGACGTCGTGCTGACCGTGGTGGCCGGGGCCCTGCACCAACTGCTGAAGGCGCGGCGAGAACCCTCCCGCGGACGCACTCTCCGCGTGATGGTTCCCGTCTCGGTCAGGACCGGCGCGGACGACCGCGTGGGCAATCGCGTGGCGCCGGCCTTCGTGGACGTCCCGGTTGGGGCGATGTCGGCGAAGCGCCGTCTGGCCGAGGTGCGGAAGGGGACCGGGTTCCTCAAGGACTCGATGATGGCGCTCGGGGCCGACGCGATCATCGGCCTCGGTGCCTACGCGCCGGGCGGGTTGCTCGCCGCGGCGGCCCGAGCGGTCTCACGGGGGCGGTGGTTCAACCTCGTCGTCTCGAACATCCCCGGACCCGGGCAGCCGATGTACCTTGCCGGCGCCCGTCTGGTGGCGAGCTACCCATCGATGCCGCTCGGGGAGAACTCGGCGCTGTCGATCGCGTGCTCATCTCTGGGCGGCGTGATGGCCTTCGGCCTGACCGGAGACTGGGACGGGATGCCCGACATCCATCTGCTCGCCACGGCGATCGACGACTCGCTGAACGATATTTGCAAGGCGGCCGGGGTCTAGGCTGGTCTAGTCCGGGGTCGAATCGGGAGAGGAGGCCTGCCCCGGCTCCACCACCTCCTCGAGCCACACCGTGACGGCGGTCATCCACCGGTCGGGGTCCTCGATCATCGGCACGTGGCCCACCTTGGGGAGCAGGCGAACCCGCCAGTTCGGATGGCTGGCGATGGCCGCCTGGGCGAACGCTACCGGGACCAGCCGGTCGCCGTAGCCGTGGATAACGAGCACCGGGCACTTCGCGCGGTCCAGGACCGATCGGGCAAGATCGCCCCTTTCGCCCAGGCGAAGGAGGGAGCGTGCCGCCTCGACGAGCGCCGGCCCGATGTCGGGGTCCTTCTGCCGCTCGAGCAGCAGGTCGATGTGCGCTCGGACGAGCTCCTCGGGGACCGTGGCGGGGTTCATGGCGACGATCCGGAACCCGAGGCGCACGATGCGTTCGGCCGACATCGCGGTGAGCCGCTTCCTGGCCACCCACTCGCCGATCCCTGGGGCCCGATACAGGGCGAAGCCCGTGAGGACGAGGGCCGAGGGCACGCCCCCCCGAGCCCACGGGAACACCGACGCGCTCAACACGACCGCCTCAGCCGACGCCGGCTCGTACGCGGCCTGGAGCATGGCGATGGCCCCACCCATGGAGTTGCCCACCAGGACCGCCGGCCCGCCGATCACTTCGTCGATGAACCGTGCCAACAGCACCTGGTTCGCGCTGAGCTTGCTGCTCCGCCCGTCACGGGGGGTGCGACCGAAGCCCGCCAGGTCGAGGGCCAGCACTCGGCCGTGCTCGGACAGGCGCCGTCCGACACGCACCCAACTGAGGTAGGAGCCTCCGAGGCCGTGAAGGAGGACGAAGCTTCGTTCGGACGGACCCTCCCACTCCACGTAGTGGACCGGTCCGTCCAGGTCCACGAACCGGCTCTCGGGGATGTCCAGCTCGGCCATCGGACCAAGCGTACTTGCCGGGCCCACTACAGGAGGCCGTCGGCGCCGGACATCCCCTCCTCGGACGCGACGCCCTACGATCGCGGTGCTCGAAACGCAGTCGCGGAGGGAGAGGAAGCGATGAGGAGGAGGGTGGAGGCGAACCGGCCATGGGCGAAGGTGATGGGCTACGCGCGTGCCGTGCGGGTCGGGGGCGTCGTCGAGGTCTCAGGGACGGCGGCCGCCGCGCCTGACGGCACCGTCTTGTTCCCCGACGACGTCGAGGGCCAAACCCGGAAGGCCCTGGCAACGATCGGTGAAGCGCTCGAGGAGCTCGGTGCCTCGTTCGGCGACGTCGTTCGGACCCGCGTCCTGTTAGCCGACGCCTCGCGTTGGGAGGAGGCCGCGCGGGCTCACGGTGAGGTCTTCGGGGACGTCCGTCCGGCCAACACGACGGTGGGCGGCCTCGAGTTCATCGATCCCGCAATCCTGGTCGAGGTGGAGGTCTCCGCCGTCGTCGAGCCCGGCTAGACTTTCGTCGAATGGCCGTCGTCACCCTTCGTCCGCCGCTACGCGACCTGGCCGGGGGTCGCGAGGTCGACGTCGATGGCGCCACGGTCACCGAGCTCCTTCAGGCGCTGGAGCGCTCGTATCCGCGGCTCATCGGATGGGTCCTCGACGACCAGGGCAGGATCCGGCAACACATCGCCGTGTTCGTGAACCTGGAACGGGCGACCCCCGACGCGCCGGTGCGAGGAGGCGATCGGGTCCACGTGCTGCCCTCCATCTCCGGTGGCGCGCACCACGCGGAGGTGCTCGTGGGGACGAGGAAGGGACTGTTCATCCTCCGAGGGGAACGCGGAGGTCCTATGGACGTCGCCGCCCGGCGGTTCTCCGGACAGACCGTGGAATACGCGGTCCGCGATCCCCGGTCGGGGCGGTACTTCGCCTCCGTTACCCACGGTCAGTACGGGCCCCGCGTCTTCTTCACCGATGACCCACTCGCCGAAAAGTGGGCGCAGGCCGACGGGCCGAGGCTCCCCGACGGGGAGGACGCGACCGTCGAACGGATCTGGATCGTGCATCCCGGCGAAGAGGATGGGGTCATGTGGGCCGGGGTTGCACCGGCCGCACTGTTCCGAAGCGAGGATGGGGGTCGGACCTGGACGCTGAACCGCGCACTGTGGGATCAGCCGAGTCGCAAGGACTGGCAACCCGGAGGTGGCGGCCTCGCGCTCCACTCCATCTGCCCGTGGCCGGGCGACCCCGACCGACTGGCCATCGGCATCTCCGCGGTGGGGGTGTGGATCTCAGACGACGGCGGCCGATCGTGGCGCAACGGCAACAAGGGGCTGGTCCCCCGGTACGTGCCCGATGAGGTCCGGGAGACCACCCTCGACCTGTGCGTCCACAACATGTACCGGTCGCCGCTGGCGCCCGAGCGGCTGTTCATGCAGTTTCACGGCGGCGTGTATCGCTCCGACGATTGCGGCGAAACGTGGCTCGACATCGCCGAAGGCCTGCCGTCGGACTTCGGCTTCCCGCTGGTCCAGGACCCACACCGCCCCGACCGCGCGTTCGTCATCCCCTTGGTCTCCGACGGAGACCGGGTCACGCCCGAGGGCAAGGTTGGCGTCTACGAGACCACCGACGCGGGCAGCACCTGGGTGGCGCGAGGTCAGGGGCTGCCCCAGGAGCAGGCCTATCTCACGGTCCTTCGCCAGGCGTTCGGGCACGACGGCGCCGATCCACTCGGCCTGTACTTCGGCGCCACGTCGGGCGAGGTGTTCGGCTCGGCCGACGGCGGCCGGACGTGGAGGACGGTTGCTCCCCGCCTGGCCCCTGTGACCTCGGTCCGCGCCTGGTCGGCCTGATGCCGGCGAAGGCGTCGCCGAACGCGAAGCTCCGGCCACTGTGGGCCTGCCCGAGGTGCGGGCAGCGGTTCGTCTCGCCCAATATGTGGCACTCCTGTGTCCGGATGACGATCGGCGACCACTTGCGGGGTCGCCCGAAGGAGGTCGTGGACCTGTACCGCAGATTCGCCGGGATGGTCCGCGACCTTGGGCCGGGGGTGAAAGCTGTTCCGGTCAAGACCGGCATCGGATTCATGGTTCGGGTCCGGTTCGCCGGGGTCGCCCTTCAGAAGCGCGGCCTGCGCGCCAATTTCTGGCTGAAGGACAGGATCGACAGTCCGCGGTTCGCCAAGGTCGAGTTCATCCCCCCGAACAATTTCATCTACTCCTTTCACGCCCGCTCCCCGGAGGACCTCGACGATGAGGTCCGCGCGTGGCTCGCCGAGGCGTATCGCGTGGGCATCCAGGAGCACCTTGCCGCGCCTGCCAAGGGAAAGGGGTTGACGGCGGCTCGGGTGCGCCCCAAGGGTCAGGCCGGCGGGGGAGGGGGAAGCACCGGCTCGGAGGGGCTGTACCGGGCCCGGTAGGAAGCAGCGATCGCCTCGAGCAGCCCTTCGTCCCCCCCCGCCCACGCGCCGGCACCGGCGACCCTCGGGCGGATCGTCGTGGCGAGCTCCGCGGCGAGCCGCTCACGGGCGGCCGGGACCAGGGTTCCCCGTCGTTCGAGGAACGAGCGGATCAGCGAGTATTCGGATTCGGTGAGCGCGGCGGTATCCAACGTCCGGGCGGCCACGAAGGAGTCGGGGGGGAGTGACACGGCGAAGGGCGCCGGAGCGGCCCGCAGACGTACGACGACCGTGCCACCGGCCAGGTCACCGAGCCGTTGGGACTGGCGGGTCATGACGATGGACACCATTCCTATCGCGTAGAAGCCTGGCAGGAGGTCCACGATCCGCACGAGGTTCCTGATCACGACCTGCGGCCATCCTGCGGGCTGGCCGTCCGAGCGCACGACGCGGATTCGCTGCATGCGCTTGCCCGGGGTCTGCCCGTTCCACATCCCTTCGAACGCGAAGAAGTAGCCCCAGAACAGGAGGAAGAACGAGACGAGGAGCACGGCCTGTGCGGAGGTACCCTGAAGGCCCAACCCGGCGAACGACAGTAAGAGCAGCAGGAACACGCCGACCTGGATGGCCATGTCGATCGCGATCGCGATCATCCGGGAGCCGAGCCCTGCGAGGTCGAGCGTGAGCGCGACGGCCTCCGGTGTGACGATCCGCTCGGGGCCTTGAGACTGCTGCATGTGTCCCTAGACTCCCTTGCGTGGACGTCGATTCCTTCATCGCCAAGTATCGGCCGGAATGGGATCGGCTGGAGGCGGCATCCGCCAGCGGTGGGCGTGCGCTGTCCTCTATGTCGGGCCAACAGATCGAAGAGCTCGTCCGTCTGTACCTACGCGCCTCTGTGCACCTGACCGAGGCCCGGGCTCGGTTTCACGATCCGGGCCTGGAGATCTACCTGAACTCACTCGTCTCCCGGGCCCACGCTGCCGTGTACTCGGCCAGGCCGCGAACCGTGCGCGGCTTCACTCGGCTGTTCGCGGTTCGCTACCCGGAGGCGCTTCGCCGCACGGCTCCGTATGTGCTGGTCGCAACGGCGATCCTCGTTGCGGTCATCCTCGCCTCGTGGACATGGGTGGCGAGCTCTCGGGAGGTCCAGGCGGGGATCCTGCCGGCGGGCGCGCGCGAGGCGATCGAGCGCTCCGGCGGACGCGCCGGAGACCTCGGGCCGCCGGCGGGCCTGTCCACGCTGATCCTGTTCAACAACGTGCAGGTCGCGTTCCTCGCGTTCGCCCTGGGGATCACGTTCTGCGTCGGGACGATCTGGATCGTCGCGCGGAACGCGCTGCTCCTCGGGGTCCTGGCCGGCGCGTTCCAGGCCGTCGGCAACGGCGGACGGTTCTGGTCCCTGATCCTCCCGCACGGCATCCTCGAGCTCATGGCCATCTGCATCTCCGCCGGGGCCGGCCTGCGGATGGGGTGGGCCCTGATCGATCCGGGGGACCGAACAAGGGGCCGGGCCCTGCAGGAGGAGGCTGCAGAGTCGGTCGTCGTCGTGATCGGAGTCATCCCCGCGTTCGTCGTGGCCGCCCTCATCGAGGGTTTCTTAACCGGGACCGCCGTGCCCGATGCCGTGGAGATCGGCATCGGCGTGGCCGCGTCCGTCGGCTACCTGCTCTGGTTGGTGACGTCCGGCCGCCGAGGCCGGCGGCTCGCTACAGGCGCCCCGCGCTCTTGACCCGGAGGTACCGGTCGGCGACGGCGCCGGCCAGGCGTGTCGGCTCGCGATCCTCCACCATCACCCCCATGGCCCTGAGCCGCCTCGCCGTGCGCTCCCGGGCCTCGACCGAGGCGGCGGCCGCGGCTCCGAGATACGCCGCGTCGTAGGAGCCGGGCGACGCGTCGCGAAGCGCGAGCACCTGGGGGTCGACCACCGACGCCACCATCAGCAGGTGCTGAGGGAGCAGTACGGGGATCGCCGCGAAGAGCGACTCCATCGCCGACTCCTGGGCGAGTTCGGTGAACAACACGAGGAGCGACCGCCGCCGGTAGCGGGACAGCAGGACGGCGAAGGCCCCCCGATAGTCGGCCGCGTCGAGGGACGGCTGTACGTCGAACAGGAGATCCACGATCCGCCGGGGCTGGGCGCGGCCGCCCTTTGGACCAAGGATGGCGGACACCTGCGAGCCGAACGCGATCATCCCGACCTGGTCCCCGACCCGAGCCGCGAGCTCGGTCACGGCGACGGCAGCGTCGATCGCGTGCTCGAATCGGGAGACGCCATCGATAGACCCCGCCATGGTCCTGCTGGCGTCGAGGAGGACCATGACGCGCTGATTGCGTTCCTCCCGATACACGTTCGTGATCGGTTTGGCCGTTCGAGCCGTCGCGGTCCAGTTGATCCGTCGGAACTCGTCGTCCGGGTGGTACTCGCGGAGCGCGTCGAACTCCGTCCCCCCACCCCGGAACATCGACGATCGTTCCCCGGTCTGCAGGAGCCGGGCTCGCTCGACGCGCAGCTCCACCTCGGCTCGACCAGGGAGGGCGGGGTACACCTTGATCCGATCGAGGAGCGGCAGCGTCGCTTGCCGTCCTCCCATGCCGAATGGCCCGACCGTGCGGACGGTGACCGGACCCACCTGAAGCAGCCCTCTCCTCGACGGCGCGATGCGCGCCCCGAGCGTCAGGACCGAACGCGGCGCGATCGTGGCCCGGTGGAACCTGGGATCGCGCCGGGCCGATGGGGGCGTGGTATCGCGCACCGCGACGAGGAGCGGACGGGCGATGGGATTGTGGAGCTGCACCTGGATCTCCGCGTCGTGCTCGACGGTGACGACCGGCGGGGCCGCCCGGACCGGTGTCAGCGTCGTCGGGTGGGGCGCCCGCGAGACGTCGAAGACGAGCAGCGCGAGCACCAGCGCGTTCGCCGCGACGAGCCCGGCCCAGAGCGGCACCGACACGAAAACGGCGACCACGCTCGCGGCCACCAGGCCGGCGGCAACTGCGGCGATGGCGAGTCGTGGTGAGAGGTACACGTCAATCGGGGACGGAGACCCGGGCGAGCACGCCGTCGAGGATCGCGTCCGCGCTCGCTCCTTCCAGCTCGACCTCGGGCCGCACCAACACCCGGTGGCGCCAGGTCGGTTTGAGGAGGACCTTCACGTCATCTGGGGTGACGAAGTCACGGCCCGAGAGGTAGGCCCACGCCTTGGCCGCCGACTGGAGCATGGCCACCCCCCGGGGGCTGACTCCCAGCGAGAGTGACGGGCTCTTGCGCGTCTCGGCGGCGAGGTCGACCAGGTAGGTCATGAGCTCGGGCGCCATCCTCACCTCGACGACGCCCGCGGCACCGGCGGAAAGATCCGCGGGCCCTGCCACGGGCGTGACGCCGAGCGAGGAGAGGTCGTGGGGATCCTTGCCCGCGTCGTGCATCCGAAGGATGTTCTTCTCGTCGTCGGGTCTCGGGTAGTCGATGAGCACCTTGAACAGGAACCGGTCGAGCTGCGCCTCCGGGAGCGGATAGGTCCCCTCGTACTCGACCGGGTTCTGGGTGGCGACCACGAGGAACGGCTCGGGCAGGGCATGGGTCTCCCCTTCGATCGACACCTGCCGCTCTTCCATCGCCTCCAGCAGCGAGGCCTGTGTCTTCGGGGGCGTTCGGTTCAGCTCGTCGGCCAACAGAAGGTTGGCGAACACAGGACCGGGACGGAACCGGAACTCGCCGGTCTTCGCCTCGAAGATCACATTTCCGGTCACGTCGGAAGGCATGAGGTCCGGCGTGAACTGGATCCGTTGGAAACGGAGGTCGAGGGCCGTGGCCAGGGCTTTCACCATCAGCGTCTTGGCCACACCGGGGACGCCCTCCAGGATCACATGGCCCCGGACCAGGAGGGCGGCAGTGAGGCTCCACAGTGCGGGCTCCTGGCCCACGACGGCCTTGCCCACTTCGGTTCGCACGGCCGACATCGCCGCTCTGGGATCGGTCATCGGCTCGCTCCTTCGGTGTGGCGCATGATCGTGGCGAGCTCGTCACCGAGCGCCATCAGCTCCTGATCGTTGATCGGGTCGGGGCCGGCGAGCGCCCGCTCCACCCGCTCGTGGGGAAGGTGGCTGGCGCGGGAGACCAGCTCGACCAGCCGATCGGCGGCTACGTCGTGCGGCGAGCCGAGCCTTCGGGCCAGGCGAGACGATGTCGAGCTTCGAAGCAGGCGCCCGCAGAAGGCCGAGGCCCTGGCGCTGCGGTACAGACCGGCCGTCGCTCGTACGAGCTCGCTCGCCGGGATGGGGGCCAGGGGCTCCTCCAACGGGGGTCGTCCCAGGCGCCGGGCTCTGGCGAGAGCGAAGAGGACAGCGGCGATCACGATCTCGATGATGACCAGTTTGGGGGCGCCGGGCAGCAGACCCCACAGCGAGTGCCCTCTCGCGCCGGGCTGGGCTGGGGCCCCGAACACCACGGGCCCACCGCCCCCGAGCAGCCTGAGCGCGAACACCGCGTTGTCTCCCTCGTCCAGGAGCTCGTTCGTGAGGGCCGATGATCCACCGAGCAGGACCACCTCCCCCTCGCCGGCCTGAACGAGCAGCACGTAGGAACCGCCGAGCCGAGTGAAGCACTCGACCGCATCGGCGTTCGACGAGCGAAGCGTGAGGTCGCCGGAATCCGCGAGGATCTCCCCGACCCCGACTGTCTCCGCAGCAGTGCAGTTGGGCAGGAGTGTTCGAGCACCGAACAGGGCCACGCGATCCCCCGGCTCAACGGACAGCAGTGGGAGGAGGAAGGACCCGGGGTCCGCGACCACGAGCCTCCCACCCGACCGGGCCCATCGCAGGAGGGAGGAAGCCTGCTCCCCGTCACGGACGTCCCGGAGAAGGACGAACGTTGCTGGGGGAGGCGGCACCGAAGCCTCGGTTCGGACGACGAGGCCGCTTTCGGAGAGGAACCGACGAAGAGCCAGGGTGTCGTCGGCGGTACGAGATGGCCCGATCAGCGCCAGCCCCCCGATGAAGGCGACGGCCAGGGCCGCGAGCAAGACCAGGTCCTTCCTCCGTCTCATGACGTGGCCTCCCGATTCGCGGTCCGAAGAGCATCGACCTCTCCCTGTCCGGCGGGTGCTCCGCCGTACGCGACGCGTTCGAAGGCCATCGTGGCGTCCGCGACGGATGGATACAGGGCTGGCATGGCTCGGGCCACCGCGGATCGGCACTCGCCCGCCGTCACGCCGGGGTCCGCGGCGATCACCCCGCGGGACGCGAGGGTGGCGACCAGCGCGTGGAACAGCGCGCGTGTGGCTTCCCTGAGGTCTCCACGACGGATGGCCTGCTCGGCCAGACCGTGCCAGTCCGTGGCGGCGAACGTCGGGTCGGCCGAGGAACCCGATCGCTCCGGCACCAGGTTCACTCCCAGTCTGCGGAGGACGAGCACGACGATCACCGCGACCCCCAGGACCACCGACCACGCGATCAGGCTCCCGAACCCCCGGTATCGGAACAGCGGCTCGACCAGCGCCTGGAGCAGCCGAGCGAGGGCCTCCCGGACGTTCCGTCCGAGCCGCTGGAGCCATCCGGGAGTGGCGATCCCGGCGTACGCGCGATCGAGGGCGGAAGCGACTGCGGCCCGGTCGGTCGCAGAAGCGGAGGCCGCCGATCGAACGGAAGCGGAGACCGCGTCAAGGTGCTGGGCGGCGCGATCGAAGTCCTCGGGCACCTCACCTCGCAACCGATCGAGGAATGGGTCGGCCTCGATGCGAACGGTTCCACCCGGCAGGAGGAGCTGGACGGGCAGCCCGAGCCGCGCGCGAACGGCATCCATGGCGCCGGGGTACGGGTTCAGCGCGCCGGCCTCGGCCAGCCGCCGGGCCTCCTGGAGGCGTTCGAGGAAGTCCGCGCTCGTGATTGGCGCCGCACGTGAGGCCGTGACCGTGAGGGCGAACGACAGGAGAGGGATGGCCCCGATCGCCAGGGCCGAGATGCCGGTGCCTCGTCTCACGACGGGCGCTGGGTCCGAAGCTCCTGAGCCATGATCGAAAGGTCCAGGCCCTCCTTGCGGATCCGCTGGTCGAAGTACAGTAGGACCACGACGATGGTGACGAACGGCGTCGTGACGACGGACGCCGCGGCCGAGCCAACAGCTCGCACCAGCCAGCCCCAGGACCCCAGCCCATAGGAGAGGGCCGTGGGGATGAAGCCCAGGATCGTGTTCGCTATGCCCGTCAGCACCAGGGCCAGCAGGCCGGTGCCGAAGATCTTCCAGAACGCCTTGGAGGTCAGCCCCCATGATCGCCGCAGCGCCCCAGTGCCGCGGCCGTCCTCGACGACGACCACCGCCGAGCCGAAGGCCCATCGGACGTACACGAGGAGGCAGAGCACTCCTGCAGCCAGGAAGACGGGTATGGCGAGCGGCCACGCTCCGATCGCCCCGAACAGAGCCCCGAAACCCACCGCCGCAACGAGGATCCCGATCAGCGCCAGCATGGTGAGCACGAGCACCCACACGATCGATCCCAGTCGTCGAAGGGCGAAAGAGTACACGGGGCCTACGGCGGGGATTTCGCCGAGGTACGCCGCTGCCACGGCTCGCACCGTCGCTCCCGTGAGGAATGGGCGGACCAGGAGGAACTGGAGTAGCGCAAAGACCACGCCGAGCGCCAGGTACGTGTCGGCCTGGCCCTGCGAGGTGGTGGCCGTCTCCCCGAAACCGACGGTCGTCCCGCCCGTCGCGAGTGTCAAGACCGCCTCTTCGACGAACGTCAGGGGTACCACCACGAACGCGACGATCGCCATCAGCGTCCGCCAGTGGGTGCGATACAGGTTGATCGCGGCATCGAGCATCTCCCCAACCCTCATCGGGTGGAGGGGAACAGGGAGGCCTCGGGCCCACCGGCTCTTGGGAAGAGGTGGAGGAGGAGGGCTCGTCCACGAGCCGGCGGGTGGCGGCGGAGGTGGCGGGAGGGGGGCCACCCCCGATGAACCTTCCGGCCGCGACGGATCATCGAGCACCTGGCACCTCCCACCACGCACGATATCTGGGCTGCTCCGCCTCGTGGAATCCCTCGGTCGAGCCATGACCACCCTTGAGACGTACAAGGAGGTATGGGGCACATGGGCGAACGGCTGTAAGTCCTTCGGGGCCGAAAGAGGTCACTACCTGCGGGAATAGACATGGTCGTCACGATGTCTTAACAAATGGCGGCCTTTACAAGGGGTGGGACCGCCCGTACCATGGAACCGCGACGTGCCACCGGCAGCTCTCGTTTCGATTCCCCCCTGCCGACGTACTATGTAAGGTCCCCGAGACCTCCCCGGAGCGGGAAAACACGCCCTGGGGAGATTCGGAGGAGGAGAGTGAAGGACTAGATGCCAGAGCCTGCCCGCCCGCTGGGCACAGACGACGCCGATGACCTCCGCCTGTATCTGGAGGCCGCGGCCAGAGAGCCACTCCTCACCAAGGAGGAGGAGGTCGAGCTCGCCATCATCATCGAGCACGGCAAGGAATCGGAAGACAAGCTCCGAGCCGGCCGCCTGCGCTCGGAGAAGAGCATCCTGAAGGCGCGCCAGGCCGTGAAGAAGGCCGAGGCCGCCCGGCAGCGATTCATCATGGCCAACCTTCG
>DASSSA010000066.1:0-6949 GCA_035701505.1 Actinomycetota bacterium | reverse complement strand
CCGCGTACTCGGACACGTATCGGGAAGAGCTGCTTCGCCGGATCAGCGAGAAGGCCCCCATCGAGGCGAGAGAGGAATCCGCAACCCGTGGCTCGGGTGGCCACGTCGAGGAGCTCATGCAGGCGTTGAAGGCCAGCGTCGAGGCGGCGAAGCGCAAGAAGGGGACGTCCCGCAAGCGTCCGGCGTGACCGGCATCACGCCCGACGAACGAGATCTCGGCCGATCTCGCTCACGAACCGACAGCCGGTGAGGGCCATCGCCAAGTCGAACTCGTGCAGAAGGATGTCGAGGACCTCCGCCACCCCCTGCTCTCCCTTCGCGGCCAAACCCCACACGATGGGACGTCCGACCAGGACCGCTTTGGCCCCCAACGCGATGGCTTTGAGGACGTCGGTCCCGCGCCGGATCCCTCCGTCCATCAGCACCTCGCACCGGCCCTGGACGGCCTCAACAACCTCCGTGAGCGCGTCGAGAGACGCGAGCGAGCCATCCAGCTGACGGCCGCCATGGTTCGAGACGATGATGCCCTCAACTCCATGCTCCACAGCCAAGCGCGCATCCTCGGACGTCAGGATGCCCTTGATCAACAGGGGCACGGGTGCCACATCGCGGATCCACGCGAGGTCGTCCCAGGAGATCGCAGGGTCGAAGTCCAGCTCCTGCGCGCGGCCGTCGGTCGGGAGCTCCAACCCGTTGCGCACGTCCCGCTCCCGCTTCCCAAGGAACGGAACGTCCACCGTGAACACGACGGCTCCGAAACCCAACTCGTACGCCGAGCGGAGCATCTCCCTGGTGAACTGGCGGTCGCGGTACACGTAGAGCTGGAACCACTTCGGGGCATCCGATGCCTTCGCCACTTCGCCGAGACGGTGCGACGACGTCGCGGAGAGGACCATGATCGTCCCTGCGCGCCCGGCGGCGCGAGCCGTGGCGACCTCTCCCTCGGCATCGGCGAGACCCTGAAACGCCCAGGGAGCGACAAGGACGGGGAACGAAATCCCGGTGCCCAGCACCTCGGTCGATGTGTCCCGCTCCCCCACGCCGACAAGGACCCTTGGCCTGAAGATCCACCGATCGAAGGCCACCACGTTATCCCGGAGGGTCCACTCCGCGCCCGCGCCGCCCGCGTAGTAGTCATAGACATCGCGAGGGAGCTTGGCCCGCGCCATCTCCTCGTACTCGTCGATGGTGACGAACGGCCTATCCACGGACGGGGAGGGTACTCGCTCTCATGTAGCTGGCGAAGGCCAACTGGGATGGCGGACGAGGCGCCCTACTCGAGGTAGCCGAGGCCGCGGAGGTGCTCCTCCATCTCGTCGGCCTCGGTGTCGGTGACCGAGCGCTCCTCCTCGCGGGCCTTTGACGCGGGTGCGCTCTCGCCGGCGCGTACGCTCGCCTCCGAGCCAACGACCTCATGCAGGACCCGGCCCGTGTGCTTGATGGAGGCCGGCGCATCGAGCGCAGCCAGGATGGTGGGCGCCAGGTCGATCAGCAGCGGCTGTTGATCGAACGCCGTCACCTTGGGCCCGACAGCCACGATCACGCCCTCCGGCCGATGGTCTCCCGAGACCCAGTCGGCGTCCTCGATGGCGCTCTTGGCGTGGGTGAGCGAGTATCCCTCGGCCGGCTCCATCAGGATGTCCGGCGCGGAGTCGGCGTGCTTGCCCTTGAAGACCTCCTCGCGTCGGTAGATCGCTTTCACCGGCTTGCGGCCGGTCTTGGGATCGACGAATGACGAGAGCCGGTCCATGAGGCCATCACGGACGCGCTCGAAGTCACCGGGTCCGACGATCCCGTCCGGCTCCCGGCCGACCAGGTTGATCGAGACCCCTTCCCCAGTCGACCGGATGGACGTGTACGCCCTTGTCTTGGACCACACGACCGGCTGCGGGAGCGAGACCTTTCCGTGAAGGCCGAGCACGTCGTAGACCTTTCGGGCCACCTTCCGCATGGGGCCCCACTGCATGGGGCCGAACACGAGGTTCGAGGCGCTGAACTCGAGGTAGCCGAACCTCTTCAGGAGTCGGTCCATGTTGATCGCGCGGGTGCACGACTGGAACCCGTGATCCGACATGAAGATGACGATGTCGTCGTCGCGGGTGCGCGAGACGAACGAACCGATCGCGTCGTCGAGCTGCTTGTAGACGTCCCGGACCTTGGCGGCGAGTGGCGTCCCGTAGAGGCTCGAATAGTCGGGGTGGTCGGGGCCGACGTAGTTCGACAGGCAGTGCTGGGTCCGGTCCACGCTCACCCAGACGGAGGCGAACAGGTCCCAGTCGGTGTTGTCCATCATCCACTCGGCGGCCTTGATCCGCTTGCTCGTGATGTCGAACGCCTCGTCTAGGTACGGCTCGGGACGGTTGCGATAGGTGGTCCAGGACATGCCGTTGATCTGCCACGGGGCGCCGGCGGTGGCCAGGTCCTGCTCGAGGCCGGCCGGGTGGGTGAACGGGCGGCCTTTGGGCAGGACCCCCCCGGCGACGACCTTCCCGTCGATCGCGGGCGGCGGAAACATCAGGGGGACGTCGGCGTAGACGCCGGTCTTGCCAGCCGCCGAGAGGTCCTCGACGAAGGTCCGCTCCCTGATCGAGCGGTAGGTGACCGGGTACTGCTTGTGGGTGCCCGGGACGGTCTCGAGGATGTCGTAGACGCCGTGGTCGGCCGGGTCCACGCCAGTCAGGAACGACGGCCAGGCGGACCAGGAGTGGGTTGGGATGGTCGAGCGCAGGATCGCCCGCTCCCCCTGGGCGATCAGGCCCTGGAGGTTGGGCAGATCACGCCGCTCGAGCAGGGGGTCCAGGATGCGCCAGTCAGCACCATCCCATCCGATCAGTAGAACTCGCTGCATTTGACCTCCGATGAGCGTCCGCAAAGAGCCCAATGGCCCTTGCTAAGGCCTTCAATGTGACGTTGCTCGCGGTCGTCTCTGGTTCCGACTTCCATTCGCTGATCCAATGCGCGCCAGCATCTTCCCGAGATCCTGGACAGGCCTGAAGATGTATTGCCGACCAACCTTGCGCATGTCCAGCAGTCCCTTCTTGCGCAAGTCCAATAGATCCGTCCTCGCCGTCTGGTGGGTCACCTTATGGCTGACGGAGTGAGACCGGAATGTATAGCTGTGGGACGGTTGCCGCAAGGCGTTGCTCAAAAGGGCTAGTTGCCGATAGTTGAAATCATCCGATCCGCGCAGAATTGTCTCGACCTCATGCACCTCCTGCATCTTGCGCTGAAGATACGCATGGAGCTCTTCAATGGCGCGCCGTATCACGCCTAGCTGGAACAAGATGAAGTAAGTTGTGTCCCGTTCATCGGTCTCTGTATAGAGGAATGATTGCAAGTACTTCGAAGGACCCTGCCGCAAGATTCTGGAGATCGACAGATACTCCGTCAGCCAGTATCCCTGTGTCTCCATAGACCAGTAGAAGAGGGCACGAGCTGTTCGCCCATTGCCATCCTCAAATGGATGGTCGAAGGCAAGCCAGAAGTGAAGCAGTATGGCCCTCGCGACCGGGTGCATGAAACCCTCGGATAGCTTCTCTCCATTCGCGAACTTGCACATTAGTTCCATACGGTCCTTCAGCTGTTCTGCTGGTGGCGGAATGTGAAGCGCACTGCCATCAATGATGTTGCCAACGATAACCCTCTCATCGTCTGGTCGTTGAATTCGCCCCGACGCGTCTGGGTTATCAAGCGTTCCCTCGGTGAGAATCCGCTGGAGTTCAATGACCAATTCCGGAGTGAGCTTTGTTCCCACTTCTTCCAGCATGAACTCCATCGCGCGGAAGTTGTTCAGAATCATCCGCTCACTTCGGTCTCTCGGAGGGCGTCCAGTCCGGATCATTTCCTTCGCAACCGCATGTGTTGTCGCGGCTCCCTCAAGCTGGCTCGAGCGAATTGCTTCTTCGATCATGGAGTTCACCAAGTAGTGCTTTCGGGCTGCCTCGCTTCCAGTCACTACTTCAGGCATCCGTATTTCGCCACTGGCGTGCTGGTCAACAAAGTGGAGCAGTTCCTGAGCTTCATCCGGTATTCCGAACCTGAACGGCTTACCTTCAAGATCCTTAAGAGGTAATTCCCGGAGCAACGGCCGGCGTGCAAGCTTGACGCCTAGCCACCATTCCTCAGAGCTGAGTCCCTCAGGGGGAGTTAGGTGTCGTAGACGATCCCAGTGGTAGTAGCGATCTTTGGGTGCCACCCCAACTTGTGCTGATCCCAGCCGCACTAGAAGGCGAACGAGTTCTTCCTGATCACCCTTTGCTAGCTGATCTATGAGTTCATCGGTCGTGGGAGCTCGAAGCGGGAGAGCCATGGCAGATATGCTAGCACGCAAATGCTAATGTTGGCGATATTAGCACCTAATTTGGAACCGCCGTCGCAGAAGGAGGGCCCACGGCCACTCCCCCCCGACCGCCTTCAGTCCGTAAGCGGCATCCTGGCCACTAAATGCGGCCCGTCGCCCAACGCCGGCTTGGCAAACTCCCAGGCAGTGAGCCCAAACCAAGTTACAAGTCCTAGTATTCGCCCAACTAGTTCGTGATTAGTAGTACAAGCTGCAGACATGGTTTCCCGGTCCCCTTCGCCACCCCAATGTCCCTGAAAAATCCAGGCACTTGGGTCATGGGCGGATGTTCTGGTTCAGGCGGAAGATGTTGTCCGGGTCCCAGGCCTGCTTCAACTGGACCAGCCGCTCGTACTTCGCATCCCCATAGACGGATCGAACGACGTCGTCTCCGGTCTCGGCCACATCGTTCACGTACTGGCCGGCCACGGTGAAAGGCGTGATCGCCGTCATCGCCGAACGTACCCACTCGCGGTGCTCCTGGTCCGATCCGGGGTTGTCCCACATCGCTTCGGCGCTTGCCCAGAGGGCGGCGTCGCGGGTCGGGAACGCTGTCGCGTCCACGTCGACTCGGGCGATGGCACGTCCGCACGACCAGAAGGAGTAGGAGCAGTCGCCGCCCTTCGGGGCCCGCTCGATCCCAGACAGGCATCCCTCGACCAGCTCGTTCGGGAGACCGGCAGTGAAGCCGCTCTTCATAGAGAAGCGGTGGCCCCATGACATCGCCTCATCGTTCATGTGCTGCGCGGTCAGGTACGGCTTCTGCTCGATCGTGTCCACGATCGGCGTTCCGAACGCCCGCATGGGCGCGAAATCGCGCTCGGCCTGCTCGAGGGAGCCGCAGTGCAGGCCCCCCATGAAGACGATGGGCCGGCCCGCGACTTCCGGCGGGAACTCCTCCTCCGGCACCGCGAGTCCCACGCCGAACGCGCTCCACAGCTCGTCGGGAGTGGTCTCGACCAACTCGCGATAGAACTCGGCGACGTCGGCGGTCCGCTCGACGGGGTACACCGCGGTCCCGTGTGTGATCGTCGGCCCGACGGGGTGGAGGCGGAACTCGAACGATGTCACGATGCCGAAGTTCGGCCCCGCGCCCCGCATCCCCCAGAAAAGATCGGGATTCTCGTCCTCGCTCGCCTGCACGAGCCGGCCCTCGGCGGTCACGACGTCGACCGAGAGCAGGTTGTCGATCGTGAGCCCGAACTTTCGTTGCAGGCGGCCCATTCCCCCGCCGAGGGTCAGGCCGGCCACTCCGGTGTGTGCGACGACGCCGACCGGACACGCGAGGCCGAACGCCTGGGCCTCATGGTCGAGGTCGCCGAGGAGCGCGCCACCGTTCACCCGCGCCACACGGCGCTCCGGATCGACCCGTACCCCTCGCATGCTCGAGAGGTCGATGACGATCCCGCCGTCGCAGGTGGAGAAGCCCGGGATGGAGTGGCCACCGCTCCGGACGGCGATCTGGAGTTCCTGCTTCCGCGCGAACCGGAGGGCGGCGAGGACGTCGGCCACGCCGGTCGGGCGAACCACGATGGACGGCCGCCGATCGATCATCCCGTTCCATACGATCCTGGCCGCGTCGTAGCCCGCGTCCTCGGGCAGGATGATCTCGCCGGCGAAGTCCTCGCGGAAGGTCGAGAGCGCCGACGCATCGAGCGCGGCCGTTAGCTGTCCTGACACTGGCCTCCCTCAAGCGCGGCGAGTCGGCATCATATGAGACCTTCCCAGTCACGCGCTGGTCGCGACCTTCCACAGGTGGCCGTCGGGGTCGCTGAAGTACCCGAAGTACCCGAACGGAGAGGCCGCTGCTTCCCTCACTACGCCGCCGCCGGCCGCCACGGCGGTTGCCATGACCTCGTCAACGGCTTCTCTCGACGGGACGATGTAGTGGAACGACACGCCCCGGAAACCTGATCCCTCGGAGGAGACGCCGGCATCCTTGGCCGCCGCCTCCCATTCGTAGAGGGCCAGTGACGACGATCCCTCACCCATGTTGAACGACACGAAGTTCGGATAGTCCTGGTCGATCGTGCAGCCCAAGCCCTCCCCGTAGAACTTCTTTGAGCGACCCAGGTCCTCGACCCCGATCATGATGGTGGTCATCTGCACAGCCACGGTTGCCTCCCTTTGTCCATTGCTCTCAACACCCAACATATGACGAAACGCAACGGCGGGTCTTCCGAGGGACCAACGATCAAGGCCCGCCCCTGCGATCTAGAGTGACCCCGTGGAGTCTCACCAGACGATCCAGCCTGAGCTCTCGGTGCGGCGCGGTCGGGCCGCCGTCGAGTTCTACAAGACAGCCTTCGGGGCCGACGAGGTGTATCGGGTCGGCGGCACCGACGAGCACGAGGCCGTGGTCTCCCAGCTCTCCGTTGGGGACGCATCCTTCTGGGTCTCCGACGAGGCGCCGTCGCACGGGAACTTCAGCCCCGAGTCCCTGGGAGGAGCCACGGTGCGGATGCTGCTGATCGTCGAGGATCCCCATGCCATGGTCGACCGCGCGGTGGCGGCCGGTGCCACGGTGATCCGACCGGTTGGAGAAGAGCACGGGTGGCGCCTCGGTCGGATCCAAGACCCATTCGGCCACCATTGGGAGATCGGCAAGCC
>DASSSA010000065.1:0-7349 GCA_035701505.1 Actinomycetota bacterium | reverse complement strand
CCTCCACGTCGGTCGTGAGCTGCGCGACGGTGGCAGCGGCTCTGTCGAGCTCCCCCCGCGTGGCATCCCGGTCGGTGCGAGGGTTGGCCACCTCCGACTCGGCTGGGCGAAGTCCCGCCTGTCGCTCATCGACTTGGGCCTTGAGCGCCTCCACTTCCGAGCGAAGTTCGAGCACCACGGCCTCGGCCGCCCGGGCCACCTCGGCCGCCCGGATGAACATCTTGTCCCGGTCGGCCAGGAGCAAGCGCACGCTCTCTGGCGTGTAGCCGAACAATCCTCGCTTGAGCCCAACAACCTGCATCGGGAGAGTCCCCCTCACGGATCGGGGAGCCGCTCGGCGATTGTCTGGCCCCCGGTGGGCGAGTTCAATCACCAGAACCGACATCGGCCCGAAGCCGGGAGGGCTTGAGACGGCCACGCGCTCGTCGTCTCCAGCCTGGTCGGCTGGTACCGTTTGCGCATGTAGGACTCGGCGCCCACCCGGGATCGGGTGGGCATCTGCATATCCGGGGGAGACGCATGGACATCGAGATCGGTATGGGAAGGACGGCACGCCGGGCCTACGGCCTCGACGAGGTGGCCATCGTTCCGTCCCGGCGGACACGGGACCCCGACGACGTGGACATCTCATGGGAGATCGACGCGTTCACCTTTCCCCTGCCGGTCATGGCCGCGGCCATGGACGCCGTGGTGTCTCCCGCCACCGCCGTCGAGATCGGGAGGCTCGGCGGGCTGGCCGTGCTGAACCTGGAAGGCCTGCAGACCCGATACGAGGATCCGGAGCCGGTCTTCGACGAGATCGCCGCCCTTCCCGATGACAAGGCCACCCGGCGGATGCAGGAGCTGTACCGGGAGCCGATCAGGGAGGAGTTGATCGTTCGGCGGATCCGGGAGATCAAGGAGGGCGGGGTGGTGGCGGCGGCCTCCCTCACGCCGCAGCGGGTGAGGCAGTACTCACCCCTCGTGCTGGAGGCCGAGCTCGACGTCCTGGTCGTCCAGGGCACGGTGGTCTCCGCGGAACACGTGTCAACCCGATCGGAGCCGCTCAACCTGAAAGAGTTCATCGCGGGGTTCGACCTCCCCGTGATCGTCGGTGGTTGCGCGTCGTACCAGACCGCGCTCCACCTCATGCGGACCGGGGCGGCTGGTGTGCTGGTGGGAGTGGGTCCGGGCAACGCCTGCACCACAAGGGGGGTCATCGGGGTCGGCGTCCCCCAGGCCACGGCGATCGCCGACGCGGCGGCGGCCCGCTCGGAACACCAACGAGAGACCGGCCGGTACTGCCATGTGGTCGCCGACGGTGGCATGCGGACCGGTGGAGACATCGCCAAGGCCATCGCCTGTGGGGCTGACGCGGTGATGATCGGCTCCTCTCTCGCGCGCGCCTACGAGGCTCCGGGTCGGGGCCACCACTGGGGGATGGCCACGTTCCACCCGACGCTTCCGCGCGGCGCCCGGGTCAAGACCCAGCAGGTCGCCTCGCTTGCCGAGATCCTCGTGGGTCCGGCGCACGAGAACGACGGCACGCTGAACCTGTTCGGGGCGCTCGCCACGTCGATGGCGACTACGGGATACGCCACGACCAGCGAGTTCCAGAAGGCCGAGCTGGTCATGGCCCCGTCCATCAAGACCGAGGGCAAGGCGTACCAGCGGGCTCAGCACGTGGGGATGGGGCATTGAACGGATGACCCCAGAGCAGGACCCACGTCCAGTCCTGGTCGTCGACCTGGGCGCGCAGTACGCACAGCTCATCGCGCGGCGGGTCCGGGAGTGTCGCGTGTATTCCGAGATCGTCCCGCACGACGTATCGGTGGCAGAGCTCATGGCCAAGCGGCCGGCGGGCCTGATCCTCTCGGGGGGGCCTGCTTCGGTATACGAGCCCGACGCGCCCTCACTCGATCCAGTTGTCCTCGGGATCGGCCTGCCGGTGCTCGGCATCTGCTACGGCCAACAGTTCATGACCCAGGCGCTGGCCGGCGAGGTCCGGGCCACCGGCCTTCGCGAATACGGCCGTACCCAGCTCGTCGTCGACGACCCGGGTGTGCTGCTGACCGATCTGCCCGCGACCGACACGGTGTGGATGAGCCACGGCGACACGGTGGTCCGGGCGCCGGATGGGTTCCGGGTCACCGCCCACACCGAGTCGACGCCCGTCGCGGCGATGGAGGACCGGGAGCGTGGGCTGTTCGGCGTGCAGTTCCATCCTGAGGTCGCCCATACCCCCCGGGGACTCGACGTCATGAAACGGTTCCTGTACGAGGGCTGCGGCCTGCTCCCGGACTGGACGCCGGCCAACGTCATCGAACGATCCGTGGCCCGTATCAGGGATCAGGTGGGCCGGGCCAGGGTGATCTGCGCGCTGTCGGGTGGCGTCGACTCCGCGGTTTCGGCGCTGCTGGTGCACCGGGCGATCGGCGACCAGCTCACCTGCGTCTTCGTCGACACCGGGCTCCTGCGCGATGGCGAGCCCGAGCAGGTGGAGGACACGTTCGCTCCTCACTTCCGGGTGCCGCTCGTCCATGTCAAGGCGGCCGACCGGTTCCTGGCCAGGCTGGCCGGCGTGGCCGACCCGGAGCGGAAGCGGAAGGTGATCGGCGAGGAGTTCATCCGGGTCTTCGAGGAGGCGGCGGCGCCCTTCGGCGCTAGGTTCCTGGTTCAGGGCACCCTCTACCCAGACGTCATCGAGTCGGGATCGCGGACGGCGGCCAGGATCAAGAGCCACCACAACGTCGGCGGGCTGCCCGAGGACATGGATCTCGAGCTGGTCGAACCGCTCCGTGACCTGTTCAAGGACGAGGTTCGCCAGGTGGGGGAGGAGCTCGGGCTGCCGGAGGGGATCGTTGGGCGCCAGCCGTTCCCGGGGCCCGGCCTCGCCGTGCGGATCGTCGGGGAGGTGAGGCCCGACCGCCTCGCGGTCGTGCGGGCCGCGGATGCCATCGTGATCGAAGAGATCCGTCGGGCCGGGCTGCACCACGAGCTGTGGCAGTGCTTCGCGGTCCTCCTGGGGGATATCCGAAGCGTGGGCGTGATGGGCGACGGGAGGACCTACGAGCACCCGGTCGTGATCCGGGCGGTGACGAGCGAGGACGCCATGACCGCGGACTGGGTCCGCCTCCCAGACGAGGTGCTGGACCGGATTTCGGGCCGCGTCATCGCCGAGGTGCCGGGGGTGAACCGGGTTGTCTACGACGTGTCATCGAAGCCCCCCGCGACGATCGAGTGGGAGTAGGCCTCAACTGACGCGACTGGCGATGACGATGAGGCGCTCGGCCGCCGAGTAGCGCGGGTTGCACGTAGTGAGCACCAACGTTGGGTCCTTCGTCTGGTCGAGGACGGATGATTTGTCGGGCGTGATCACGACCACGCTCGTCACGACGTACCGGAAGGTCCCGTACTCCGTTTCCATGATGACTGGGTCGCCTTCTTTCATCTCGTTCAGGTCGTAGAACGGGTGCAGGTAGGTGGTGCGATGGCCCGCGATCCCTACCCGCCCGTGGTCCTGCCACGGGTAGGCCGAGTCGACGTAGTGGCCGGGACCCTTCTTGAGCGACTCCGTGTCGGTGCCCTCCACCACGACCATGTCGAGGTGGATCCGGGGGATCTTCAGGATGGCAACCGCGTTCCCCGGCACCCGCACCGCATCCGCGGTCGGGTCGGTGGGGACCCTCGTCCCCAGCTTCTTCTCGAAGTTGGGGCGCATCTCGGCCTGGAGGCGCTGCGTGGTGAATCCGGTTCCCCACAACTGCCACGCAAGGTCACCGCCGATGGCCAGGCCTCCGGCGAAGAACAGGATGGCCAACGCTCGAAGGGCCAGGGCAACGCGCCTCCGGCGCGGCGGCGAGGTTGAGCGCGGTGGTCGCGTTTCGGTGGACACGGGCATGGCGTCCTGCACGTTTTTCAGTGTGCCAGGTTTTCCAAACGAACTTGAGCGTCGCGGTCGACCCCTACAATCCTAGGCGTGGCGACGCGCTCGATCCCCCTCCTCCAGGACCTGAACCCCGTCCAAGCGGAGGCAGTTCGGCAGACCGACGGCCCAGTCCTCATCGTTGCCGGAGCGGGCTCGGGAAAGACCCGCGCCCTGACCCATCGGATCGCCTACCTCATCCGAGAGCGGGAGGTCTCGCCCTACGCCATCCTGGCCATCACCTTCACGAACAAGGCCGCCCGGGAGATGGCCGCTCGGGTGGAGGGCATCCTGGGTGAGCGGATCGCCCGCGGCATGTGGATCCTCACGTTCCACTCGGCCTGCGCCCGGATCCTCCGCAGGGAGCACGAGCGCCTCGGGCTGCCGTCGTCGTTCACGATCTACGACGAGGCCGACACCGAACGCCTCCTGACCCAGGTCCTGAAGGACCTCAACATCGACAACAAGCGATTCCCCCCCAGGGCCATGGCCGCCGCCATCGGGAAGGCGAAGGATCACGTGCTGTCGGCGGAGGAGTTCGTTCAGCTCGCCGGGAACTTCTACGAGCAGACCGTGGCCAAGGTCTACCAGGGGTACGAGCGGCGAAAGCTCGCGGCCGGGGCCCTCGACTTCGACGACCTCATCGCCGAGACGGTGCGGCTGTTCCGCAACCACCCTGCGGTCCTCGAGCATTATCAGGAGTGGTTCCGCTACATCCTGATCGACGAGTACCAGGACACGAACCGGGCCCAGTACCAGCTGGTGAACCTGCTGGCGGCGAAGTATCGGAACGTCTGCGTCGTGGGCGACGCCGACCAGGGCGTGTATTCGTGGCGGGGAGCCACCATCCAGAACCTGCTGGACTTCGAGCGCGACTACCCGGACGCCGCCGTGTTCCTGATGGAGCAGAACTACCGGTCCACCAAGGCCATCCTGGAGGTGGCGAACGCGCTCATCTTCCACAACCTGCAACGCAAGCCGAAGTCGCTGTGGACCGAAGGGGCGCAGGGTGAGCTGCCGGTGCGGTTCCGGGCGGAGAACGAGCACGAGGAGGCGCTGTTCGTCGCACAGGAGGCGGACCGCCTGGTCGAGGAGGAGGGCCACCGGTACGCCGACGTGGCCGTGTTCTACCGGACGAACGCGCAGAGCCGGGTACTCGAGGACATCTTCATGAAGGGCGGGGTGCCGTACAAGGTCGTGGGGGGCTTGCGCTTCTACCAGCGGAAGGAGATCAAGGACGTCCTGGCATACCTGCGCCTCTTGGTGAACCCGCAGGATGTCATCTCGGCACGGCGGGTCATCAACACGCCGAAGCGTGGGATCGGCGACCAGACCGTGGCGGTGCTCCAGTCGTTCGCCGCCAACGAGGAGGTGCCATTCCTCGAGGCGTGCCGTCGCGTTGAAGAGATCGGGTCACTCGGGCCGCGGGCGCGAGGAGCGGTGCTCGGTTTCGTGCGGGTCGTGGACAAGCTGCGTGAGGCGTTGGAGTCGGGCGCGGGGCCCGCCAGGATGGTCGAAGCCGCCGCGACGGAGTCGAGCTACCTGATGGAGCTGGAGTCCGAGCGCACGATCGAGGCCGAGGGCCGGATCGAGAACATCAAGGAGCTGACCGGCGTCGCCGCCGAGTACGAGCAGCGGTATCCCGACGAGGGGATGGCCGGGTTCCTCGAGCAGGTCGCGCTCGTCTCTGAGCAGGACGAATACGACGAGCAGGCCTCCGCGGTCACGCTGATGACGCTCCACAACGCGAAGGGGCTGGAGTTCCCGGTGGTGTTCATCGTCGGGCTCGAGGACGGGGTGTTCCCGCACTACCGCTCGATGGGCGACTCGGCCGAGCTGGAGGAGGAGAGGCGCCTCGCCTACGTCGGCATCACCAGGGCGATGCAGCGTCTCTACCTCTGCCACGCGTGGAGCCGGTCACTGTTCGGAACGACGTCCTACAACCCCCCCTCGCGGTTCCTGTCGGAGATCCCGGCCGAGCTCTTGCGCTCGATCGAGGGAGAAGAAGAGCCCGAGGGCGCCGTGATCGGCGGCCGTGCCTCGTCGATCCGGGAGGCCGTGATGACCGGCGGGCGGGAGCCCGTGGAGGTCTCGCCGGGCGACACAGTGCTCCATGACCGGTGGGGCGAGGGCGTCGTGCTCACGGTCTCCGGCGCGGGATCAGACGCGGAGGCCACCGTGATCTTCGAGGACGAGGGGGAGAAGCGGCTGCTCCTGGCGTACGCTCCGCTCAGGCGCGTCGGCTAGGTCGTTTCCGCGAGGGGAAGGCGCCGCAGCCCGCTCGAAGGATCCCAGGTCAGTGCGTGGCCGTCGTCGCCGAACACGATATAGCCGGCAGATTCGATGTCGAGGGCGAACAGGTGATACTCGGGCTCGTCGGGTGCCCACCCGATCCGGGCCTTGATCGCATCGCGGTAGGCCTGCCGGACGTCGCCGGCGGAGATGTCGATCGCCCGGCCGTAGAGCTTCACGTCTCCTCCAGTTCCTTCCCGATCGCTGGTCACGCTGTGAACGACGATCCGTGAGTCGCGCAGCAGGTCCAACGCCTTCCTCGACCGCCACATCATGCCGAGGAGGAGCTCACCCGCTAAGAAGTCGAGCTCGCACGGGCTGATGCGAGGCGAGCCGTCCTTGCGGAGCGTGCCCACCAGGCAGAGCCCGTCCTTACGGAACCGGGCCTCGGCCAGGTCGCCGAGCTGCGGTTCGGCGGCCAGGAACTCCCCCCAGTTCATCGAGCCTTCACACCCGAAGAGACCATGAGGATCTCCATCAGGCTCGAGCTCATCGGAACAATGCGAGGGAGCCAGCGACGACGATAACGATCGCCACGATCAGCGGCGCGATCACCCACGCGAGGCCCAGTCGGCCTCGGTAGGGGCCGAGCGCGCCCACCTTCGTGGTGTGTTTCAGGCCGGGCGGTCGGAACCGGAATCGCTTCCTGGCCACGCGTCGAAGTATCGCAGGCCGACGGGACCGCGTACCGAGCGGAACGAAGCAGGGCGTTCGCTATGATGGCCGCCGATGCCCGAGAAGTACCGGATCGTCGTGGCCAAGCCCGGCCTCGACGGGCACGACCGCGGCGCGAAGGTCGTCGCCCGTGCCCTCCGTGATGCCGGGTTCGAGGTCATCTACACGGGCCTGCACCAGACCCCGGAACAGATCGCCGAGACGGCGATCCAGGAAGACGCCGACGGCGTGGGACTATCGTGCCATTCGGGCGCGCATATGACGCTCTTCCCCAAGGTGGTGAAGCTCCTCCGGGAGCGGGGCGCGGGCGACGTGGTCGTTTTCGCCGGCGGCATCATCCCCAAGGACGACATCCCCAAGCTCCAGGCCGAAGGGATCGAGCGCATCTTCACTCCCGGGGTGGCAACGGGGGAGATCGTGGCCTGGCTCCGGGAGCGCCTGCCGACCAGGCAGGCCAGTTGATGGACCTGTACGAGCA
>DASSSA010000064.1:0-11105 GCA_035701505.1 Actinomycetota bacterium | reverse complement strand
CCGGGATCGTCTCGAAGGTGAACCTGGCATTGTCGGGGCTGCCGGCGTTCGTCGGCACCGAGGGCGATGAGCGACTGAGCGGCCGAATCGTCATCGCACCCGGGATCGATTATCTGGAGAAGGCATTCGACGCGTCCAAGTACGGCCGCGTGAGCGACGAGCCGTACCTGGAGGCCACGATCCCCACCCTGCTGGATCGGACCCTCGCGCCGGAGGGCACGCACGTGATGAGCATCGTCGTGCAGTGGACGCCGTACCGGCTCCGCGAGGGCGATTGGGAGGCCGAACGCGAGCGGGTGGGCGACCTCGTGGTGAAGACCATGGACCTGTACGCGCCCGGGCTTGGGGAGCTGGTGACGGCTCGACAGGTCATGACGCCGGTCGACCTGGAACGGAAGTACGGGTTGTCGGGCGGGCATCCGCTGCATGCCGAGCCCGGCCTCGACCAGTTCTTCGCCTGGCGGCCACTGCTCGGCCACGCGCGCTATCGGTTCGGGATCGACGGGCTGTACCTGTGCGGGTCCGGCGCGCACCCGGGCGGAGGCGTGACTGGCGCGCCGGGCGCGAACGCCGCGCGCGTGATCCTCTCCGATCTCAAGAAGCGTCGAAACTCCTAGCGCCCGGAGCTTTCCGCGGGAGTGTCGGCACCCCTCCTCAAAGGGGCCGACCAACTGGTCGATACCAGGGTGGTGAGCCTGACTCGACTCCTCACCGTTCATGAAGACGTCGGCCAAAGACCCCTCATGCTGGGAGTCCCGTCCCGCCCGGATCTGGCCGATTTCGAGGGTTTTTCATCATCGACAACTCCAAGCTGGTCTCGAGCAGACGCCTTGCTGACGGTTCTTGCGGCGGTGGGAGCGCTGAGCTTGTTGCAGATCCTGCTGTTTGGACTTCATCTGCCAAGTCCAAGAAGCTCTCCGCTGGGCGCGACAGTGTGGACGGTCGGCGCTTCCGCCATCGTTCTCGGAGCGGCGGTCGCTGGAGCCCGACGGTTCGGTGACTCTGGTGGTGTGACTGCGATCGGGATCCGGTGGCCGACGGCGATTGACTTGGCCGTCGGGATTCCAGTGGGCATCGCGCTCTTCTTCGGGACAATGTGGCTCCAGGACTTCCTCAATGATCACGTCAGCTCCTGGGTCAGCTGGTACGGGACCCAAGAGGGGCTAGAGCCGCTCACGCACGGTCCTTGGGTAGTCGCGGGTGTGGTGCAACTGGTCGTCGTTCCGATCGGGGAGGAGAGTCTCTTCAGAGGGATCCTCTACGGAGGCTTACGGACGAGATACTCGATCGCCCCCGCAGTCGTGATATCTGCGGCTCTGTTCGCTTTCGTGCATGTCAATCCGGTCATCATGCCGGGCATATTCATCGACGGCGTCGCTTTGGCTCTCGCCTTCGAGTGGCGCCGAACACTGGCGATGCCAATGGTGATTCATGGTGCCGTCCTCGCCTGCTTCCTCGTCCAAAGCTTGCTGCGTTAGGCGTTCATGCCAACGCGGCCGAGCGGAGTCGTCCATCCCCAACTGGCAGGATGAGGAGGTCGAGGGGGAACTCGCGGCCGCGTCCCGCGTCCGCGAGCGGGCCCCCGCGAAGGCAACGGGGTTCCGCTATTCGGTCTCCTCGGACCAGAGCGATCGGAGCAGCTCGTCCGGTCCGGTTCCGCGAGCGGCCATGGCCCCGACCGGCTCCGCTTCGGACGCCTCGCCATCGGAGAACGTGGTTCGCCGATCGAACAGCCCACGTACCTCCTCCGGGAGGAACCGGGTGATCTGGGCGTGGTGGTAGCGATCTTCGTACCCATGGTTCCTCCGGTGGTACCGCAGAGGGAAGTACACGTACAGGGCGTCGCGGGCCCGGGTGAGCGCGACGTACAGAAGGCGACGTTCCTCCTCGATCCGCTCCTCGTCGCCGGTGGCCATGTCAGAGGGGATCATGCCGTCGGCCGCGTGGATCACGTGGACCACGTCCCACTCGCCGCCCTTGGCCGAGTGGATCGTCGACAAGATCAGGTAGTCCTCGTCGAGGAGCGGCGGGCCGGCCAGCTCCGCGGTGGACGTCGGGGGATCGAGCGCCAGGTCGGCCAGGAATCGTCCGCGCGTCGGGTAGCCCGCCGCGAGCTGCTCGAGCTGCTCCAGGTCTCGGAGCCGCGCGTCGGCATGGTCGTACCGACGCCCCAGGACGGGCACCAGGAACCGGCGGACCCGTGAGAGCTGTGCGGGAGGAGGCACGTGGGGTCCGCAGTCATGGGCCACCGAGGCGAGCTCGTCGAGTCCCGGGCGGGCCGGCCCGGGGATGGTGGCCGCCGTCGAGAGCTCCACGAGCGATCCGTCGACGGCCTCGCCGTTCGCGGAGACCTCCCGGACCAGCCGCCTGGCGGTGGCCGGTCCTACTCCTTCGAGCAGCTGGAACACCCGGAACCAGCTCACCTCGTCCCGAGGGTTCTCCAGGACCCGGAGCACGGCGAGGGCGTCCTTCACGTGGGCCGCCTCCATGAACTTCAGCCCCCCGTACTTGACGAACGGGATGTTCCGCCGCGACAGCTCCACCTCCAGCAGGTCGCTGTGGTGCCCGGCTCGGAACAGCACAGCCTGCTCCTTCAGCGGCACGCCCTGCTCCCGGTGATCGAGTACCGTGCGGCAGACGGCGTCGGATTGGTCCGGCTCGTCCAGGCAGGTGAACAGGACGGGCTGCCGATCGCTCCGTCGTTCGGACCACAGGGTCTTCTCATGGCGCTGGGGTGACAGCGCGATCACCGCGTTCGACACGTCGAGGATGGTCTGGGTCGAGCGATAGTTCTGCTCCAGGCGAACCAGCCGCGTCCCGGGGAACCGGTCGGGGAACTCCAAGATGTTCCGCACCGTCGCCGCGCGGAACGCGTAGATTGCCTGGGCGTCGTCACCCACGACCATGACGTCGGCCCCGTCCGGCCGGGTGGCGCACAGGATGTCGGCTTGGAGGGCGTTCGTGTCCTGGTACTCGTCGACCAGGATGTGGTCGAACATCGAGGCCGCCCGGTCACCCCCGCCCGGGGTGCGGGCCAATGCGTGCCAGTACAGCAGGAGGTCGTCGTAATCCAGGCAGTGATGCTCACGCTTGCGATCGGTGTACGCCTCGAAGATCTGCCGGATGCCATCGAGCTCTTCGGCGCACCAGGGGAACTCGGCGTCGAGGACCTCGCGGAGCTTGGTCTGGGCGTTCACCGTCCGCGAGTAGATGTCGGCGAGGGTGTCCTTCCGGGGGAACCGTCGCTCCGTCGTCCCCAGGCCGAGGTCGCCTCGGATCAGGTCCATGAGGTCGGCCGAGTCGGTCCGGTCCATGACCGTGAAGTCCGGACGAAGGCCCATGGCCCGCCCGTGGAGCCGCAGCAGCCTGTTCCCGACGGAGTGGAACGTGCCGCCCCACACCCGGCCCACCGAGCGCTCGCCGGTCAAGCGTTCGGCTCGAGAGAGCATCTCCCGCGCCGCCCGCCGGGTGAACGTGAGCAGCAGGATCCGCTCGGGGAGGACGCCCCGATCGACCAGCTTGGCCACCCGGCAGGCGAGGGTCCAGGTCTTCCCGCTGCCCGCGCCGGCCACGACCAGCAGGGGACCGCCGAGGTGCTCGACGGCCTCACGCTGGGCCGGGTTCAGGCGTTCCAGGGAATCGAACATGCGTTCGAGCAGTGTAGGGCCGGGTCGAGGCTCGCGCAAGGAGCCGATACCATCAGTCGCATGTGTCGAAGCATCAAGAGATTGCGAACCGAGGACGGTCCCGCCACGGAGGAGGAGATCCGGGAGGCGGCGCTCCAGTTCGTTCGGAAGGTGAGTGGCTATCGCGTGCCGTCGCAGCGGAACGCCGAGGCCTTCGACGCGGCGGTTGACGACGTCGCCGAGGCCTCACGGAAGCTGCTCGACGCCGTCACGCCGGTGCGTCGGTCCTGAGCGACGCGTCCCGCCGTTAGGATGAGCCGCATGCTGCCGCTCGATCCCGCGCCGGAACAGATGCAGGAGATGGGTGAGGCCGCATTGGCCTATCTCATCGAGTTCCTCGGCCAGCAGCCCGACCTTCCCGCAGGCGGCGAGCCCGGCGGGCTCGAGGCCGCCCGGACCGTCCGTGAGTCCCCGCCCGAGGAGGGCGGCGAGTTCAAGCCGCTCATGGAGACCATCGAACTCGCGGCGGCGAAGGCCTACGGCACGACCGGTCCCGGGTACCTCCCGTTCATCCCCGGTGGCGGGCTGTTCACGGCAACGCTCGCCGACTTCCTGGCCACCGGAATCAACCGGTTCGTGAACCTGTGGTCGGCGGCGCCCGTCGTGGCCCAGATCGAGAACAACGTCGTCCGGTGGCTGTGCGACCTGTTCGGCTATCCGGACGAGTCTCGCGGCATCCTCACCTCGGGAGGATCGATGGCGAACCTTTCGGCCATCGTGGCGGCCCGCAGGGCCCAGCTCCCCGAGGACTTCCTCGACGGCACGCTCTACGTCTCGGATCAGGTCCATGCATCGGTGAACAAGGCCGCCGCACTTGCCGGTTTCGGACCCCGGAACATCCGGATCGTCCCGACCACGCCGCGGCTCAGGATGGACGTCGATCGGCTGCGCGCCATGGTCCGGGACGACCGGGGCGCCGGCCTCCAGCCGTTTCTGGTGGTCGCCTCGGCGGGCACGACCAATACCGGGGCCGTGGACCCGCTCTCCGAGATCGCCGACCTGGCGGCCGACGAAGGCTTGTGGCTCCACGCGGACGCCGCGTACGGGGGCTTCTTCCAGCTCACCGAGCGGGGCCGGACGAAGTTCCGAGGCATCGAGCGTGCCGACTCGATCACGCTCGATCCTCACAAGGGGATGTTCCTTCCGTACGGCACCGGATCGCTGGTCGTTCGTGAGGGCGCTCGCCTCCGCGAGGCCCACTTCACCGGGGCCGCCTACCTCCAGGACACGGCGGCTGAGGACGAGATCCCGAACTTCTCCGAGTATTCACCGGAGCTCTCGCGAGACTTCCGGGGCCTCCGCGTGTGGTTCCCGTTGAAGCTCCACGGCGTGTCGGCGTTCCGAGAGGCCCTCGACGAGAAGCTGGATCTGGCCCGCGTCCTCTACCACGGCCTGCATGGCATTCCGGAATTGGAGCTCCCATGGGAGCCGGAGCTGACGGTGGTCCCGTTTCGTCTCGTGGATGGGGACGACGAGGCGAACAAGCGGCTGCTCGAGCGGATCAATGCGTCGGGCCGGGTGTTCCTGTCGAGCACGATCCTCCAGGACCGGTTCACCATCCGGGCCTGCGTCCTGTCGCATCGAACTCACCGCGATCGCATCGACGAGTGCATCGACATCATCGGCCGGGCCGTCGCCGGGCACTGAGACCGTGCCCGAGCTTCCCGAGGTCCAGGCTCTGGCCGAGCGACTCGGCGCCGCGGTCGCCGGCGCGCGGTTCGCCGGTGCGGCGGTGCTCCAGTTCTCTTCACTGAAAACGGTGTTGCCGCGTCCGGAGTCGCTCGTCGGCGCGACGCTCGAGCGCGTGGGCCGACGGGGCAAGTACCTCGTCTTCGAGTTCGACGGCCCCCGGCTCCTGGTCCACCTGTCCCAGGGCGGTCGGATCGACGTGGAGGACCCGCCGAAGAAGACGCGGCCTCGCGGCGCCGTGGTCCGCCTGGCCTTCGACGGCCGGCCCACGGTCCTGGTGAAGGAGTTCGGCCGGGAGCGAAAGGCTGGCTGGTGGGTGCTGGCGGAGGGCGACGAGGGGCCGCTGGCGAAGCTCGGGCCGGAGCCGGACTCACCCGAGTTCGAACGGTTCGTCCTGGAAGGCGACGACACTCGGCGTGTCCACACGATCCTCCGGGACCAGCGCACGGTGTCGGGGATCGGGCGCGGGTACTCCGACGACATCCTGCATCGGGCGAAGTTCTCGCCCTTCGCCACCCTGACGGCGTTGTCGAAGGAGGAGCGTCGTGATCTCCTCGACGCGGTGCACGAGGTCCTCACCGACGCTCTCGAGGTCGAGCTCCGTAGAACCGGGGGCCTGCCGAGGAAGATCGGCGATCACTTCACTGTCCACGGCAAGTACGGGACCCCCTGCCCGCGATGCGGCGACGACCTCCGCCGGATCTCGTACGAATCGCACGAGGTCACGTACTGCCCGAACTGCCAGACCGGCGGCAAGGTCCTAGCCGATCGGAGGCTCTCCCGCCTCATCCGCTGACCGCGGCGCGGACTTCCTAGGGCGGTGGATGTCGCCCCCCGCCGGAAACGACACCACACTCGCCTCCTGCCATCGATAAGTTCGAGAACAGCATCCCAAGCCACTCCCCTGCCCGCCCCTTCTTACCCAAGCAGGGGAGGAGCAGGAATAGGCTGCTGTCATGGACGACAAGCCAATGCGCGAACACTACGGCACCGGGTACGAACGGGAGCGCTTGACTCGAGGGTCATCCCGCATTGAATTCGCCCGGACCAAGGAGCTGCTGTGGCGCTTCCTTCCTAGCGCGCCTGCGACCATTCTCGACGTGGGCGGAGGTCCCGGCGTCTACTCGGCCTGGCTCGCCAACGAGGGCTACACGGTTCATCTCGTCGATGCGCTGCCTCTTCACGTAGAACAGGCAGCCTCCGCCGCAAGAGGCTGCGACCCATCCTTCACGGTCGAGCTCGGTGACGCACGCAGTCTCACTCAAGATGACTCATCATGCGACGCCGTCTTGATGCTCGGTCCCCTCTACCACCTCACGGAGCGAGACGAGCGAGTCCGCGCGCTGGACGAGGCTAGGCGCGTGCTGCGGCCGGGGGGAATGGTTGTGGCAGCTGCGATCTCTCGGTTCGCGTCGCTCCTGGATGGTCTGGTCAGTGGCTGGCTCGGTGACCCCGAGTTCGACGCGATCGTCGAGCGCGACCTTGCACAGGGTCAGCACCGGAATCCAACGAACCGCCCCGAGTGGTTCACGACCGCCTTCTTCCACCATCCCGACGAGTTGCGAGCCGAGGTTGAAGACGCGGACTTGCAGTTCGAGGCGCTGCTTGGTGTCGAAGGTCCGGGCTGGCTGCTCTGGAAGCAGTGGGATGAGCCGCGGGGTCCGGAGAACATTTTGCACGCTGCGCGAGCAGTCGAGCAGGAGCGGAGTCTGATAGGCGCGAGCGCGCATCTGCTCGCCATAGCCCGGAAATCTCGGTAGAAGGCCGCCGGGGTTGTCGTAAGGCTCGCCACTCGCCGGTGTCGCTCCCCGCCGGAAACGACATTCCGCGGCTCCAGACTGAACGGTCGCCAGGTAGGTACTGCACGACCGGGCTGTCCGCAGGCTCTGGCGAGTTCATTCTCGGCGAGGAGCGCAGTCTGACATCAGTAGGAGGCCCAGACCCTCAAGCCGTCGGCCCGGCGGACCAGGTACAGGTTGAAGTCCGCGCTGGCGCTGTTCGTTCCGTCATCAACCACGACGACAACGGACCTGGCGGCCACCTCCTTGCCGCATCCGAATGCCACTAGACGCCCGTGCACTCCGAAGGCACCGACATTGATTCGGCTCGGCGTTCCCACGACAGTCCAGAGACGTTTTCGAAGTGGCAGGGCCGCGGGGTCAAGGAGAAGGCGAACCGTTCGCCAGTCGTACGACAGGAAGGCTCGGCTGAACCGCAGGGCGACTTGCTCAGCCTCCTGGCGAAGATCCGGTCCCACGGGACGGGTACCCGTCGCGTCGGGACACCAATCGAACGCCCCCCTGGGGTACACACTCGTTGAGACGAAGAGGTCCACCGGCGAGCCCGGAGGCGCTGACGTTCCCGAGGGCGGGAACTGGGCCACGATGGTGCCGGGCTCGCCGCCCGTCCTGGTCCCGACTCTCCCGACCGTCAGGTCCGCGCTCATGACAGTCTGCACCGCGTCGGGCATCGAGAGATGCAGCACCTTAGGGACGACTACGGTTCGCGGAGCTGGGCTCTGGACTGCGCCTGGCCGAGAGGGAGCTGCCTCGTGGCCGAAGAAGTAGCCCAGACCAAAGCCGCCTCCAGCCACCGCGATGAGAGCAAGGAGGGCCACGACCGTGCGACGCATCTCCGAGCCCCTTCGACGACCTCGACTAGAAGAGTACGACGACGCCGCGCGTTGGCTCGTTTAGGTCAGACATCCAGTCCGTTGGCCCCTCGCTACATGTGCCAGCTCGGTAACCCGATCAGGGATGTCGGTTGGGTGACGGTACTGACACCTGCGGAAGCGACACTCTTGCTTGCTGTCGCTTTTGGTGTGAACCTTGCTTCTCCATGTCGAGCGATCAGGCCTCAAGGATCGTCGAGCGCGTGCGCGCCGTGAGGGAACGGCTCATCGCTGCGGGTACCGTTCTCGCTCACGCGGACGGGGTTTCCCGTGACCTGTTTCCCGTCGCGATCGGGCCAGAGGAAGGACGCGCCTTACGCGACTGGGTGGGTAACGAAGGCGCCGTGCGAACGCTCGAAACCGGACTCGGCTTCGCCATCTCGACGTTGTTCATCATCGAAGGGCTGCTCGCGAATGGGAGAAGCGGGAGGCATGTCGCCACCGACCCGTACCAGTTCGTCGGGCTGCCGATGCACGCGACCACGTACGTCGGCGTGGGACTTCAGATACTGGAAGAAGCCGGTGTTCGCGATCTCGTCGAGTTCTACCCGGAGGAATCGCTGATCGTCCTCCCGCGCCTGCTCGCCGAGGGCAGGGAGTTCGACTTCGCCTTCCTGGACGGGAACCACAGGTTCGAGGGCGCATTCCTTGACCTCATCTACTCCGGTCGGCTGCTCAGGAGGGCGGGGTCGTCTTCTTCGATGACGCGCAACTTCCAACCGTGCAACGTGCGATCGCCTTCTGCACCGCCAACCTTGGGTGGACGAGGGAAGACCAAGGCAAAGAGGGCCTTCACGAGTGGTCGGTGCTCAGGACCGGTTCGCACGAGGTGTTCCTACGGCCGTATGAGGAGTTCGTCAGCTTCTGATGGACATTGACCACTTGATCGAGGAACAGATCGACTACTACCGCAACCGCGCAGTCGAATACGACGAGACCTCGCGACCGGTGTACGACTCGCTCGCTCGATACTGGAACGAACTGGTCGCGGCACTCGATCGTTTCCAACCAAGGGGCGAGGTGCTCGAAATCGCAAGCGGAACGGGCACGTGGACAGCCGAACTCCTGCGCCACGCGGCGCATGTCACCGCGCTGGACTCGTCCTCCGAGATGCACGAGCAAGCTCGGGCGAAGCTCGATGACGATCCGCGCGTTCGGTTCGTTCATGCCGACGTGTTCTCGTGGAAACCAGACTCACAGTGCGACGTCGTGTTCTTCGCGAACTGGCTCTCACATGTCCCCCCGAGGCGGTTCGACAACTTCTGGCAGACGGTCGGCTCGGCGCTACGGCCAGCAGGGAGGGTGTTCTTCATCGACGAGCTACGCGACGCATGGAGGGAGGACGTCGTTGCAGCAGGTGAGACTCCAGTCGTCCACCGGTCGCTTCGTGACGGTCGTCGATTCCGAGTCGTGAAGGTGTTCCGGGCCCCGCGCGATGTTGAATCGCGGTTCCTTCAGCTCGGATGGCAGGCGCACGTTCACCCGACAGGCCCGTTCTTCTGGGCGGATGGCCGACAAGCAAGTTGATCGCTGAAGGTTGGTCGCCTTGCGGGATGTCACTTCGTGACGAAAGCGACATTCGGCCTACTCGCGCGCCATGGTTCTGCTGCCATTCAGGTCTCCAAACATGATGTGTCGAGTCCGCCGTCCCGCTGGCAAGCGTCGACTCGGATAGGGTGGCCGAGTGAGGCTGCGGCTTCGGCTTGAGCGCTTCCTTGTCGGGCTGCGAGGACTCGCGCTTCTTCGAGGCTGGCCCTTCGAGAGTGCGGACGTAGCCCACGCCCAGCTCGATGCGGTGCGCGACGTGTTGTCGAGACATGATGACTCCTCGACCGTCATCTATGTGGACGACCTCGAGGTGCGCGACGCGTACGCCTCCTGGGCGGACACCTACGACGGACCGAACCCGCTGATCACCGCCGAGGAACCCGTCGTCCGAACCTTCCTTGATGGCATTGAGGCGGGTCTGGCACTCGACGTGGGGTGCGGGACCGGTCGGCTCGCTCGGCTTCTCGGGGACTTCGGACACCGCGTCATCGCCATGGACGCCTCAGCCGAGATGCTCCTGCGGGCTCGGAGGAACGCACCTGGAGCGGCGCTCGTGCGTGGTGAGCTCCGCCGATTGCCGATCCAGGACCGAAGCATCGACGTCGCGGTCTGCGGGCTGGCTCTCACTCACGTTTCAACGGTCCGCGAGCCCATCGCTGAGCTGGCCAGAGTGCTGAGACCCGGCGGTCATCTAGTCCTCTCCGACATCCACCCAGTTGCGGTGGCGACCGGCGCTCATGCGTTCTTCGTCCGACGGGACGGCTCACGGGGGGTCACTCGCAACGAGGTCGACTGGCCGAGCGAGTACGTGGATGCATTCCGTTCGGCCGACTTCATGATTGAGCGGGCTGCTGAACCGCCATTCGACGAATCGTTCGTCGAGGAGATGCCGGAGACGGCGATCCGCGACGCGGCCCGAGAAGCGCTTGTTGGGCTGCCGTTCGCGCTCGTCTGGCTGGTCCGAAGGAACCGGTGAACGTGCTCGCCGAGTTGCTCGTCAATAGCGGAACTTCGTATCAGGACGAGGCAGTCACTCTGGCGGCCCGCGGGGTTCGCGGCCGCCGTCGTAGTAGGAGATGCGATCTGTTGGCGGGACGCGGACCCGGATCCGCTAGTCGTAGCGACGTCGACCGTCGCAGAGTTCCCCCAGCTACTCGTGCGCGCCGTGATCTACCGGCTCGTGACCGCCCTTGTGTTCGGGCAGAGCGATCTCGACGCCTACGCAAAGGTCGTCCGCCTTCCGAGCGGCTCAGCACGACAGACTCGGCCTGACAGCCCTCGCTTTCTATCGAAATACCAATCGTCGGAAACGACATCTATGCCCGGCGTTCGGGCAGGGAGAACCGGTACTCGACGATCGGCGGCTCAATGCTCAATTGGTATAGGAGCGTGTTCACGTCCCCGTGGTGTTGGCGCTCATGCAGTAGGACGTGCACGAAGATGTCCGCGGGACTGTAGAGGAGCGTCTCGCCGTCAACGTTCATCTCGCGAGGCGTCAACAGCTCACCGTC
>DASSSA010000063.1:0-9481 GCA_035701505.1 Actinomycetota bacterium | reverse complement strand
TTGACGAGCCCTCGTCTGGCCGGATGGACACATCCTTCCTGATCGGCCTTTGGTTTGACATCAGTATTGACAGAAACGCGATCGTTTCGACTGACCGATGCGGGGCAGATGCGGGGCAGATTCGCGGACGGGGCAACCGGGCCGAGGCATACATGGCCCCTGACTAGGGCTTTTCCTAGTGGGGCGGGCAGGACTCGAACCTGCGACCGACGGATTATGAGTCCGCTGCTCTGACCGACTGAGCTACCGCCCCCCTGGTGGAATGTACCGCGCCTCCGCCCGGCTGGGGACGGAAATCCGCAACGTCCCGGCCGGACCCTGCGTACCACTTGACGGATCATGCGGCCCATGCTGCCAGGTTCCGTGAGCCTCGTACTCGCAGCTTGCACGTTCGGACGCGGGGTGGAGGGGTTAAGGGCTACGAGCTGCCTGTCCCTCTCAGGATTGGCTCGACGGAAACTCAACCCTTTCGACGACGTACCACCGCTTGAAGGCCTTCTGAGCAGCTCCTGCCGATCAGCCCTTCGCTGTCCTCACCTTGGCTCGCGCCCTAACGATGGATCGGAGCATCAGGAAGGCCACCATGGCCACCGCCCCTCCCACGGCCACCACCCGGTTGACGTCCACCGCGGGCTGCCATGTCACCTCGCCGTTGTTGATCACGTATGCGCCGGCGGGCCGGACGGATAGCCCGAACCCGCCACCTCCACCCTTGCCCTGATCAGCGGGGCCTTCGCCTCCTCCCCCACCACCGCCTCCCTGTACCGTGGCCGCCGGGATGATGGTGACGCCGTCCTTCTCGTAGGGATCGCCGAAGACACGCTTGACGGTGATCACGTCCCGGGCCTCGGAGATCAGTCGCTGAACATCCATGGTCCCCTCTCCTTCCTGATGTGGCGCCGGCGAGCCTGAGGCTGATAAATCCACCGCCCGGCCGACCCGGCCAGCCTACGACGTTGCTGATCAGACGTGGGCCGGGTGAAGCGAGCCTCCCGTTCCTGACAGGAGTCAAGATTGATGCACCCCCTCACGTGGGAGGATCGCCGCGATCAGCGGGGAGGAAGGGGCTACCAGCCGACGAAGGGCGCAACGGCAGCGTCCGGCACCTTCCCCGCTTCCACGTCGGCGAACGCCTGATCGAGAACCTCCAGCGCCTCCTCGATCTCGGGCTCACTCAGGGTGAGCGGCGGCGTGAGCTCCAGCACATTCGAGTGCAGCCCCACGTAGAAGAGCACGACGCCGAGCTCGAACGCCCGGTAGACGACCTTGGCGGCTTCCCGGGGTGCGGGTTCGCGAGTCGCTCGGTCCCGGACGAGGTCGACGCCGATCGCGAGACCCCGACCGCGCACATCGCCGATCAGCTCGTGTCTGCTGGCGAGTTCCCGAAGGCCGCTCGCGAGGGTGGCTCCCCGTTGTTCGGCCGCCGCCACCAGATCCTCCTCCCGGATGGTGTTCAGGACCGCTCGACCCGCGCTGGCCGAGACTGGGTTCCCTGCTGTCGTCTGGATGGCGAAGGCGGGCAGGACGTCAAGGATCTCGGCCGGCCCCACGATCGCCGACAGGGGAAGGCCGCCACCCAATCCCTTGCCGAACGTCACGACGTCGGGGGCGAGTCCCTCCGCCTGGTACGCGTGCAACCAACCCGTCCTCGCCAGGCCCACCTTCACCTCGTCACACACGACCAGGATCCCGTGCTGCCGGCAACGGTCCTCAAGACCCTTCAAGAAGCCCGGCGGAGGAACGATCAGACCGCCGTCGGACTGAATCGGTTCGATCATGACGGCCGCCACCTCATCCGGCGGACAGATCGTGTCGAACAGGTAATGGAGGTACTCGAGCACAGTCTCCGCCGGATCGCCTCCGAGGACCGGGCGGTACGGGTCTGGGTATGGGAGCAGAAGCAGGCCCGGCCGGGGGGGCGTATGGGTCTGGGCGGAGTGCCCCGATACCGCCATCGAGCCCACCGACCCACCGTGGTACGCACCGACGAACGAGATGAAGCGGCGCCGGCCCGTCGCAGCCTCGATAGCCCGGACCGCAGCCTCGTTTGCGTCCGACCCGGAGTGACCGAGCCACACGCGCCGCGGTTGCCCTCCCGGGACCGTCGCGAGCAAATCTTCCGCTAGCGCGACCGCGGGCTCGTTGATACTGGACAGCACGCTGGCAGAGGCCATGGACTCCGCGGCGAGGCGAACGGCCTTCACGAGGGCCGGATGCCCATATCCGAGACTCGCCGCTCCCCACGACGCCGAGAGATCGAGGAGCCGCCGTTCGTCCTCCCCGATCAGATAGGAGCCCGACCCGCCGGTAACGGCAAGCGGGAAGAACCGCAGTTTCTCGATCCCGGCGATGACCGCGGCGTCCCGTTCGTAAAGTCCCATCGGGTCCCCTTCCTTTTGGCCGTCGATCCACCGTCCCTTCTCCGATCAAGACTAGTGTCGGTCACTCTGGCGCGTTCCCTCTGTGAAGACCTTGAGTCCGAGGGACGATCACGCTCAGGCCGAACGGAGTCCCCGCCGAGCTGAACGGGAACCTTCGTGACACTCCCGACGTATCGTCGGTCGTCACGAGCAGCGAGGATGTCGCGATGGACCCTCTGGATCATCCGTGAGAAGGAACGGGGTCGTTGCTCTCTTGGCCGCAACGTCGATGTCGTGCACGGGAGCCGCGTCGTCGGCTGGCGGCGGCTCGTCACCCGAGGCGACGTCGACGGCCGCTGTGTCTCTCCAGGCATCGGGCTCGCCAATCGACTCGCGGGTGCCCGTCGAGGTGGGCCGGCCGATCGACGTCGCCACCCTGATGGGTCGGATCGTGCTGTCCACGGAGGACGACATCTACGTCGTGAACGCCGATGGCACGGGCCCCGTCCAGATAACCCGAAGGCCCGGCCCTGAGTTCGATCCGGCGTGGTCGCCCGATGGGCATCGCATCGTCTACCGGGACTCCCGGCGGGGGATCAACCGGAACGACGAGATCTTCGTGATGAACGCCGATGGAAGCGGTCCCAGGAACTTGACGAAGGACCCGGGCAACGACTGGGGGCCGGACTGGTCCCCCGACGGCCGGACGATCGTGTTCAACTCCGACCTAGACGGGCTACCGATGGGCGGCTTCCTCGTGCGTCCGGATGGGTCGAAGCTTCATCGCATCGCGACGGACGCGTACGTCGAATATCCGGCATGGTCTCCCGACGCGAAGCGGATCGGCCTTCATGGGCGGAGACGGCGACGCGGAGTACGACATCTGGGTCGTCGACGTGGATGGAACGAACCTCGTTCGGGTCACGGACTCGCCCGGCCCGGATGGATGGCCGGCCTGGTCACCGGACGGCACCCGGATCGCTTTCACCTCGGTTCGGGACGACTGCTCGTACTCCGATGCCGCCGAGTGCCGCACCACCGGGGACATCGGGCCACATCACGACGTGTGGGTGGTGAACGCCGACGGGACCGGCCTGGCTCGGGTCACCCCGGAGTTCGGTCAGTTCGTTACGTGGTCACCCGACGGCAAGTACCTGCTCGTCTCGGGCTACGATCTCTACGTGATCCGCCCCGACGGCACCGGCCGCGCGTCGCTTGAGATCCCGGGACTGTCGGGCGGCTTGTTCCCGGACTGGATCGAGTAGGCGTCCCCGCGGGCATCTAGCTCCTGAAGCAGAGATCGATCACGCTTCTGGCGGGGAGCCGGAGGATCTCGGGCAGCCCGCGGGAGAGCTGCCGGATCCGGTCCAGTAGATCCGCGCGCACCGCCGCGGGTAGGGAGGCCACGTCGCTCGAAGTCGCGTACAGGTCCGCGAGGCGCTCGGAAGGGATGACGTGAGTCATGGGAAACTCCCGGCGCTCGAACGGACCGAACCTCTCCGCGGCCTTTGGCGGTTCCATCCAGGTGCGGTACGCCTTCGCGATCTGGCTCGACCCGCGCGTGGACTCAACGACCTCGTCGACCTCCCGAAGTCCCGGATGGCGCAGGTACTCATCCTCGAGCGGCCAAGCCCAGAACAGCGCGAGCACCCTGCCGGGTCGGAGGACGCGGGCGATCTCCGCGAACGCCCGCTCGCGATCGAAATGGTGGAACGCGTTCCCTACGACGACTGCGTCGACCGCACCGTCCTCAAGCGGGATCGACTCTGCCATTCCGTCGAGGACGCGGTCCGCGGGCAGCCGCTCTTCGAGCACGGCCCGCATGTTCGCCGCGGGATCGACCGCGACAACGTCAACTCCGAGGGGGATGAACCGTCGCGACAGCTGCCCCGTTCCGGCAGCGAGATCGACAACGAGCGAGCCGGCGGTGAGGGCCCCGCGCTCAGCGACCCAGGCGACGGCGCGAGATGCGTACCCAGGTCGCAGCTCATCGTAGTCGAGTGCGTTCACGACCTCGAAGCTGAAGTGGGCCGACATCGCCACGGATCGTAGCGATACAGGGACACCACGGTCGGGCACCCCGCCTCCGCTACTTCGTCCCCTTGCCCTCGAGGAGTTGCTTGAGCTTCTCGAGATTTGCTCCAACTGCCTCACGAACGCGACCAGAGACGATCGGCGCTGCGAGCCTTTTGATGCCGCGCGCCTCGAGGTCGGCCTTGTTGGTCAGTCGCGTGCTGCCGCGGACGTCCTCCAACTCATAGGTCAGCGTCCCCATGAACGGTCCGAGGCTGCCATGAACGGCGAAGCGTCGGTCTGGTTCGAGCTCGGTCACCTGAAGGGTTTCCTCACTTCTTGAAGGAAGAGAGCGAACCTGCCGGTAGGTTGTCCCGACGTGCACAGGCCCGTCTGAGGTTTTCCGTGTCTCGACGATCGCGTAATTCCACTTGGGAACGTTCTCCAAGTCAGCGAGGAATTCAAAGACATCATGTCGGGACCTATCGATGGTGATCGCGTTCGAGAATTCCATCCATCAACCCCCCTTCGGTTACCGACCCTAGCATCTGATGCATCGCCGAGCAGGCGGAAACGACCGGACAGGGCCCCGCTCTGTTCCAGCCAGGATCTCGATCGCGAGAAGAAGCTCCATGGGAGGAAAGATCTGATGAGCGGAGATCGGAAGTGTAATGCTATGAGGACCGATGAGTAGTGTTCGCGTGATCCCGTTCCTGGTCTCGGAGGTGCGATTGCCACCCGACGAGCAGGCGCTGCTCGGCCGCGAGTGGTGGCCGAGCTACGCCCACGCCGTCATCCACCCCGATGGTGTGCTCCTATTCGACAACGGCGCGGGGATCGGCAACGCCGAGATCGAGGCGACCTTCTCGCCGAGGGTGCGACCGATCGAGGACGCCCTCGGCGAGCACGGGATCTCGCTCGCGGACGTGACCGCCGCCGCCAACTGCCACCTGCACTTCGACCACAGTGGCCAGAACGTCCGCCTGAAGGGCATCCCCATCTTCGTCAACCGGCGCGAGTGGGCGATGGTGCACGAGCCCGACTACACGATTGCCGAGTGGATCGACGCCCCGGGCCTCACCTACGAGGTCCTCGACGCTGAGACCGAGGTCGCCCCGGGCCTCCGGCTGATCCCCACCCCCGGCCACTCGCCCGGCCACCAATCGCTGATCATCGACGCGCTCGACGGCAGGATCGTCCTGGCCGGCCAAGCGCTCCAGTCGAAGGCCGAGTGGGAGGGCGAGACGGACCCCTCGGTCTCAGGCGTAGCCACCGCTCGTCTGCCGGAGGAGTACGTCGCCTCGGTCCAACGCTTGCGTTCCCTCGAACCGGTGCGGGTTCACTTCGCCCATGACCCAAGCATTTGGGAGCGCGCCTAGCTCACCTGGTCGGCCCGCACCCAACGACAAGGTGGATCATGCTTCCTCCGAGCTGACTGCGAGCTGTCGTTCGAGCCACTCGAGCTCCGAGCGGTCGTCGGTCGGCACGTCCGCCCCGAGTTCGTCGAGCGTCGATCGCGCCCGATGCAACAGCTCGGCCGCTCGCTCACGGTCCCCCCGGCCGAACGCGACGACAGCGCGGTTGAAGTCCGTCATCGCCGCGTCGTATCGATCGTTGGGGTCGGCGCGCTCGGCGGCCTCCGCGAAGCATCATTCGGCGACATCGACGTTCCCGCGACGGGCCTCGACGTGACCGAGGTTGAACAGCTCGACCAAGATCATCCCTTGGTCGCCGATCTGCCGGTTGAGCGCCAAGCTCTCCTCGAACAAAGGAGCTTTGGTCGATCAGCCATGCTGGGTCGCCCGGGTGGCCAACCTGGGCATCGGGGCGGCACACCACGGTCCGACTCCGACCACCGAGTTCCCTGTCAGCCGCGCTCAGGACGACCCTGACCCCCGAGACCCGCCGCACGAGCGACCGGCGTGGCCAGCAGCCGGCAGTGAGATCGTGCGCCTCGAGCGGTCCGACTTTGGGGGGACGAACACGAGCTCCACCGGACGTTTCCCCCTCGGGAACGGGTTTCTCTGCGAATTCGTCCGAGACGTAGGATGAATCAGTCGAGGGGGTGATCCCGTCGGGCAACGTGCGATCCAGGTCTGCCCGCCGAAGAGCGCTGCGGGCCGTGACCGTCTCCGTCGGAATGTTTGCGGTCAGCCTGACACCCGCCAAAGCCCCGGCCGCGACGCTGTGCACCAGCCCTCCGCCAGTCTTCCCCGAGAGCTCGATCGTCCCCGGGATGGCCGGCACCGGGCTTACCGCGATCCAGGGGAGCGCCCCCGTCAGCTTCGACATCCAGGTCATCGGGATCTTGCCGAACGCCCTTCTCCCCAGCTTTGACCTCGTGATCTTCAAGATCATCGGTCCGCCGGCATTCCTGGACCAGGCCCACGGGGTGGCCTCGGGGATGTCGGGCTCCCCCATCTTCATCGACGGGCAGCTGGCCGGGGCAGTCTCCTACACCTTCGGACTCGCCGCCGACCCCATGATCGGACTGTTCACCCCGGCCCAGCAGATGGTTAACCTCACGACGGTGGCGGCCGACGCGTCCGCCACCTCACTGCCGGCGTCGGTCCCAGTGACTCATCGGGCCCGCGTAGCCGTGGCCGACGCGGCCGAGGTCCCGCTAGCCTCTGTCCCCACGACAGTTCAACAGCTGACCATTCCGCTCAGCGTGTCCGGCCTGTCGGATCAACGGGCCGAGCACCTTCAGGCCATCATCGACCGGCACGGCCTGCCGCTCCGTGTGTATCGGGCCGGCAGCGCGGCCGCGGCCTCCTCGGCGGCGATCAACCCCACCCCCCTCGCGCCGGGCGAGCCGTTTGCCGCGGAGCTTTCGACCGGGGACGTGACGTTGGCGGGGATCGGGACCACCACGTTCGCCTGCGGCGACCTCGACGTCGGCTGGGGCCACCCCTTGTTCCTCAAGGGCACGAGCTCGTTCGCCATGGCCAGCGCGAGCGTGGTCACGATCGTGAACGACGTGAGCGGGCTGTTCGGGCCGTTCAAGATTCTCGTCCCCACCGATCTCCACGGGACGGTGGTCCAGGACCGGCTGGCCGGGCTGATGGGTCAGATCGGGACCGTCACCCCTTCGATCCCCGTCACCACGACTTTCACCAACACCGACAATGGCGCGACCCGAACCGGGCAGACCGACATCTTTTACCAGCAGGCCTTCTGGGGTCCCGTGATCGCCTACGAGCACGTGTTCCAAAACCTGCTGCTCGTGTTCGATCACGTCGGGAAGGGGACGCTCAGCCTGACCTACACCATCCGTGGACTGCGCGAGGACGGCGTGACGCCGTTCACCGTCCACAACTCCAACATGGACGCTTCGCAGGACGACGCCTTCCAGGCGGGCCACCACCTGCGTAACGCGCTGTTCGGGCTGGCGTTCAATCGGTCGGAGGACATCACGTTCACGAGCATCCGGGCCACGGGGCAGATCACGGAGCATCAACTCGTCGGCGACATCGTGCGGGTCCGGTCGGCGAGCTCCTTGCAGCGCGGGCTCCGAGAGCGGGCCGTGCTGAAGGCCAAGGCCGGGAGCAGGATCATCCTGGAGGTCACGCTGCAGCCCATGGAGGGCGGGCACCCCGAGAGGGCGACGGTTCGGTTTCGGATCCCCCATCGGGCCACGGGGTTGGAGCGGATCTCGGTCCGGGGAGGGAAGGCCCGTCAGCGGATCAACACGAGCCGGATGGGATTCGACAGGCTATTGGCACTCCTGAATGACGGCGAGCACCCCAACGACCTGATCGCCACCGGCCTGGGCCGCCAGCTGGTCCAGAAGCAAGACATCGTGGTCGAAGGCGAGGCAGCGGTCACCGTCAAGGTGGTGGGGTAAGCCGACTCAAGTAGGCGTCAACCAGTGGACCCGTTACTCCTGCGCTTACGAAACCGCAGGTACTTCAGCTCCGGGGGTGGGACTCGAACCCACAACCTACGGATTAACCGTAGTGTTTCAGGGGGTCCCGGAGTCAAGGCGAATCACCCCCAAAGCACCTCTGACCAGTAGTTTCGGTGACCGGCATTGACCATCCGTTGCACGTTCTTGCGGTCCGTCGCGCGACACATGCCGGACACATCCAACGCTACCAGGCCTTGCCGGACAGGATTCGCGTTGCCATCAGTCATGGAAGCGTGCTGCGCGCAGTGCTCACCCGCGAGCAAGAACCCGCGGCCCCACGTTGGCTGCCTCCCGCTGCCCGACCAGAATGGCCCTCGGTCGTCGAGGCCCCATCCGCGAGCATCACGTGTAGCGGATCCCGCGAAAGCATGCTCGCCCACGCCGCCGTTGCATCTTGCCGTGGCGGACTTGGTAGATCTCGAAGACCCGCTTCACGACCGGGACGCCTCCCCGTTCCCGTGCTCCCCGGGCCCGCGCCTCAGTCTCGGCGAGCACCCAAGGCCCTTCATTCGTCCTTCCTCTCTCATCGTCATTTCATCTCGACGGATCTAACCTGCTGTACGGGATCATCGACGACGGCCGCGATACAGACCAGGAGAGACAAATGACCACCGCGAAACGCACCTACCTGATTCTCGCTTTGGCAGCGCTGATCGCCCTTGCCGGCAGCGCCGTGACCCTGGCCTCGGGGCCCGCCTCGGCCGCCGGCGACCTTTCTCTGTACGTCAGCAGCACCAACACGAAGAGCGTCCTGGCGTACGACGGCGAGACCGGCGCCTTCCAGCGCAAGTTCGCCCGCGGTGGCGGCCTCACCGAGCCCGAGGGCATCGCCTTCGGTCCCGACGGCAACCTGTACGTCAGTAGCCGCAGCGATGAAGTGCTCCGCTACGACGGACAGACCGGCAACTTCATCGATGTCTTCGCCAGCGGCCACGGCCTGGTCGACCCGGCCGGGATCGCCTTCGGCGGACCAGGCAAGGACCTCTTCGTCGGCTCGGGCCTCACCGACGAAGGCCGCGGCAACCAGATCCTCCGCTTCGACGGCGCCACCGGCGCATTCGAGGCCGTTGTCGATCCCGCCAACGCGGCCGGGCTCGACGACCCCGAAGCGCTGGCCTTTGGACGCGATGGCCTGCTCTATGTCACCAGCACTCCCGAAACAACACCCGGCGAGGTCCTTCGCTACGACCCAGCGAAC